>NZ_JBGCCM010000022.1:0-203097 GCF_041262085.1 Catenulispora sp. GAS73 | reverse complement strand
CGGGGGCGCTCCTAGTTCGCGACGCCGCCTGACTGGGGGCGCCCCCCCGATCTCTCTGTTTTGTGCGTACTATTAAACTCGCGGCCCCGGCCCCCCCCCCCCCCCCCCCGACTCTTTATATGCCGCTCTACAAAGCCGCTCCCGCAGGTTCGGCCTCCCGCTCGCCGTCCTCGTGTCCGGCGACGAACGCCTCCCACAGCGCCGCGTACGTCCCGCCGCCGTCGACCAGCTCCGCGTGCGTGCCGTCCTCGACGATCCGCCCGCCGTCCAGCACCAGGATCCGGTCGGCGCGCGCCGCCGTGGTCAGCCGGTGCGCGACCACCAGCGTGGTACGGCTCCGGCCGCCGGCGCCGTCCTCGGACGAGCGGGCCAGCTCGGCGCGGGTGACCGCGGCCTCGGTGGCCAGGTCCAGCGCGGAGGTGGCCTCGTCCAGGATCAGCACGTCCGGATCGGCCAGCTCGGCCCGGGCCAGCGCCAGCAGCTGCCGCTGCCCGGCCGACAGGTTCCGGCCGCGCTCGGCCACCCGGGAGTGGAACCCCTCGGGCAGCGCCGCGATCATCTCCTCGGCGCCGACCGCGCGGGCCGCCGCCTCGATGTCCCGGCGCGGCGCGTCGGGGCGGGCGTAGGCGATGGCCTCGGCGACGGTCCCGTCGAACAGGTACGCCTCCTGCGGGACCACGCCCAGCCGGTGCCGCCAGTCGTCCAGTTCGAACTCGCGCAGGTCGTGCCGGCCGGCCGTGACCGCGCCGCCGGTCGGGTCGTAGAAGCGGGCGACCATCTTCACGAAGGTGGACTTGCCCGCCCCGGTCTGCCCGACCAGCGCCACCGTCTGCCCGGCCGGTATGCGCACGCTGACGCCCTCCAGCGCGGGCCGGGTGTCCGGGCCGTAGGCGAAGGTGACGTCGTCGAACACGATCTCGCCGAGCGCCGCCGGCACCGGCACCGGATGCTCCGGCTCCGGCGTGGACGGCTTGGTCCGCAGCAGGTCGCCGATCCGGCGCAGGCCCACCGCGGCCTGCTGGTAGCCGTCGAACACCTGCGAGAGCTGCTGCACCGGCGAGAACACCATGTCGATGTAGAGCAGGTACGCGATCAGCGCACCGGCGGTCAGCTCCCCGGAGTGCACCCGCGAGGCACCCGCGGCCAGCACCAGCAGCCCGGCGACGTCCGCCAGGAGCTGCACGAACGGGAAGTACGTCGCGATGTACTTCTGCGCCCGCAGCCGCGAGACGCGGAACTCGTCGGACAGTCCGGCGAACCGGACCGCGTTCGTGCCCTCACGCCGGAAGGCCTGGGTCACCCGCATGCCGGCGACGTTCTCCTGCAGGTCGGCGTTGACCGCCGAGACCTTCTCCCGCGCCTCGGTGTAGGCCTTGCTGGACTTCGACCGGAACACCGCGGTCGCGATCAGCAGCGGCGGCAGGACGCTCAGCGCGATCAGCGCCATCTTCCAGTCGATCACCACCAGCGCCACCACGATGCCGACGAACGACAGGACGCTGACGACAGCCTGCTGCAGACCGGTCTGCAGGAACGTGGACAGCGCGTCCACGTCGGTGGTCATCCGGGTCATGATGCGGCCGGACAGCTCGCGTTCGTAGTAGTCCAGGCCCAGGCGCTGCAACTGCGCGAACACCTTCACCCGCAGCGCGTACAGCAGGCGCTCGCCGGTGCGGCCGGTGACCCGGTACTGGCAGACGTTGATCACGGTGTCCGCGAGCGTCACCCCCAGCGCCGCCACCGAGACGGCGACGATCGCCGACAGCGAGTGGGCCAGGATGCCCTTGTCCACGCCGCCGCGGATCAGCGCCGGCAGCGCCAGGCCTGCCGCAGTGTCCGCGGCGACCAGGGCCAGGCCGAGCAGCAGTGCCAGCCGGAACGGACGCAGCAGCTTGCGCAGCGAGAACGTCGGGTCCGCGGCGCGCGCCTCGGCTTGCGAGACGTGCGGGGCGTCGGTGGCCGGCGGCAGCGCCGCGACCTTCGCCAGCAGCTCGGGGGTCGGAGGCATCGAGGCCAGGAAGCCGCCGAAGCCGCCCCCGCCCCCGGGAGCCGCGCCGGCACGCATGCCGCCGGCCCCGCCGCCCATGCCGGGCAGCGCTCCGGAGCCCGAGGCCTGGGCGGCGGCCAGGGGGTTGCCGTCGCCGTCGGTCTCCGGCCACAGGCTCGGGGTGATGCCGTCGATTTGGACTTCGGTGCCATTGACAGCGGTGCCGGTGCCGACGCCGTTGGCAGCGATGCCGTTGGTGGCGGTGCCGTTGGTGTGGCCATTGATTTGCCCGTTGGCCTGGCCATTGATCTGCCCATTGACCCGGCCGTCGACCGCGAAGCCGTTCGAGCCCTGAACCGGCACGGGCAGTACGGCCCGCGTCAGGTCCCCGGCGTCGATGCCCTCCGCGTCGTCGCCCGGCCCGGACAGCAGCAGCCGGTACAGCGGGCAGCGCTCGGTCAGCTCCTCGTGCGTGCCGATGTCGACGACCCGGCCGCGGTCCAGCACCGCGATCCGGTCCGCCAGCGCAAGCGTGGAGCGGCGGTGCGCGATCAGCAGCGTGGTGCGCCCGGCCATCACCCGGCGCAGCGTGTCGTGGATCTCCGCCTCCACGCGGGCGTCCACCGCGGAGGTGGCGTCGTCCAGGATCAGCACCCGGGGATCGGTGATCAGCGCCCGGGCCAGGGCTATGCGCTGGCGCTGGCCGCCGGACAGGGTCAGGCCCTGCTCGCCGACCACGGTGTCGTAGCCGTTGGGCAGCTGCTCGACGAACTCGTCGGCCTCGGCCATCCGCGCCGCGGCCCGCACCTGCTCCTCGGTGGCGTCCGGCCGGCCGTAGGCGATGTTGGCGTGGACCGAGTCGGAGAACAGGAAGCTGTCCTCCATCACCAGGCCGATCGCCTCGCGCAGGGAGTCCAGGGTCACGTCGCGCACGTCGGCGCCGCCGACCCGCACCGAACCGCCCTGCACGTCGTAGAAGCGGGGGAGCAGCATCGACACCGTGGACTTGCCGGACCCGGAGGTGCCGACCAGCGCCACCGTCTCCCCGGGCCGGACTTGGAGGTCCAGGCCGCGCAGCACCGGCCGGGAGGCGACGTAGCCGAACACGGCGCCGTCGAACTCCACCCCGGAGGCCTGGCGCGGCAGCAGCGCCGCGTCCGGCTTCTCGGTCACCTTCGGCTGCGAGTCGATGATCTCGAAGATGCGCTCCACACTGGCCCGCGCCTGCTGCCCGATCGTCACCAGCGAGGACAGCATCCGCACCGGCCCGAGCATCTGCGCCAGGTAGGTGGAGAACGCCAGGAACGTGCCCAGCGTGATCGTGCCCCGCAGCGCCAACCAGCCGCCGAGGAACAACACCCCGACCTGCCCCAGCGCCGGGATCGCCATGATCGCCGGGTTGTAGCGCGCGGAGAACCGCACCGCCCGCAGCCGCGAGGCGAACAGCCGCTCGCCGGCCGCCTCCAGCTTGCCGAGCTCCTGCTCCTCCTGCCCGAAGCCCTTCACCACCCGCACGCCGCCGACCGCGGCGTCCACCACGCCGGCCAGCGCCGAAGCCTGCTGCTGCGCCTCCCACGTGGCCGGATACAGCCGCTTGCGCGCGGCCACAGCGACCAGCCACAGCAGCGGACCGGTCGCCAACGCGACCAGCGTCAGCAGCGGCGACAGGAACGCCATCACCCCGAGCGCGACGAAGAACAGCAGCATGTTCCCGGTCAGCATCGGCAGCATGCCCAACAGGCCCTGCACCATGGTGACGTCGGAGGTGGCGCGCGAGATCAGCTGCCCGGTCGCCAACTCGTCCTGGCGCGCGCCGTCCAACCGGGACAGCGCGCCGAAGATCCGATTGCGCAGGTCGTACTGCACGTCCAGGGAGAGCTTGCCGCCGACATAGCGGCGCAGGCGTGTCCCGGCGAAGTTGGCCAACGCCAGCACCAGCGCCATCGCGGCCCACGGGGCCAGCGACGAACGGCGCGAGATGACGACGTCGTCGATGATGTGCCGCTGGATCAGCGGCATGGCGGCGTTGGCGAGCATGGCCACCAGCGAGCCGCCGAAGGCGATCAGCACGCTCCGGCGGTAGACCCAGCTGACCGAGGCCAGCCGACGGATCCAGGTGCTGGACGCGGTGTCGTCCTTGCCGCCGGTCACGAGGGTTTCGGTGGTGTTCGTAATGTTTGTGGTGTTCTGCGTGTTCTTGGTGTTCGTGTTGCTTATCGTGTCTGCATTGCTTGTGGTGTTGTCAGCGCTCTTGATGTTCTTGCCCCCTTGTCCTCGATCTCGTCACTCGGCGCGCGTCGCCTCGGCCGCGGCCAGATGCCGGGCCCGATGCTCGGCGAAGCGCCGGTTCAAAGCCCCGTCCAGCGCGTCGAAGCAGTCCAGCAACGCCTCACCGCCACCGTCCAAGTGCGCGGCCGCGTCCCCGAACAGCGGCGCCAAAGCGGCGGCCAGCTGTTCCTCGGCACTCCGTACAGCAGCCAAACCGGCCTCGGTAATCCGCACCCGCACCACCCGCCGATCCCCGGGATCGGCCTCCCGCTCCAGCAGCCCGGCGGCCACCAGCGCGTCAGCGGCGGCAGTCAGCGTGGGCTTGCGCACCGCGAGCTTGTCGGCCAACCGCGCCGACCGCTCCCCACCCCCACGCACCATCGACAGCAACTGGTACTGCGGCAGGCTCAAGCCGGTCTCCACCCGCTCCAGCGACCGCCGCAGCCGCACCAGCACCTGCACAGCGTCGACCACCCGCTCCGCGGGCAGCCCGGACAGTTGGTTCGACTCACTCATGGTTAGAGTGTTGAACTTCTTTGGAGATTTTGCAAGTTCGTTCGGCTAACGGTCGTGGGCGTGGCTCACCGCCGGAGCCGCCAGCACCCGGCCGATCCCCGCCCCGATGACGATCGCGCCGGCGACCACCAGCAGCCAGCTCATGAGGCTGAGCACGAGACCGAACGGGCCGTACTCGGAGACGCTGCGCCCCGTCACCCGCGGCATCACGAATCGGGACCCGATGCCGATCGCGGTCTGCGCGAGTCCGGTCAGCAACGCGGTCGGGAGCAACTGCCGCCATCCGACCCGCCGCAGAAGCAGCAGCCGCGGCGTCCACCACCACAGGCCCACGCTCATCGCCGCCGACGCGCTCCAGCCGAGGAACCGCCACCAGCCCACGCCGGCGCGCAGCGGACCCTGGGCGGACAGCACCGCGACCCACACCAGGACCCAGGCGATCCAGCGCAGCACCGACGCCCGCATCCGGCCCGGCGGCAGCGACCAGGAGCGCTCGTAGAGGCGTTGCAGCCGCCGCGTCAGGCTCGTGGCCGAGGCCAGCGCCAGCACCAGGCCGACCACGCCGATCGCGTCGCGCAGGCTGTCCTGGCCGTCGAAGAACGCGTGCACGGCCTGCGCCGCCGAGCCCTCGATGCCCAGTTGCGAGCTCAGACTCTCCCGCACCCGGTCCCGCAGCGCCTCGGGCAGGAACGCCAAGACCGCCAAGGTTATCGGGACCGCGGTGATGAAGATCTGCGCCGCCACCGCGAAACAGCGGTCGATGGTCTCCGGCGCCAGCGCCACCCGGATGATCTCGGCCAGCTTCGGATGTCGCGTTTGCAGCTCACTGCGATGCTCCTGGACCGCGCCGGCCAGCCGGGCGAAGCGTTGCCGCAGGCGTCGCGCGGCCGTTCCGCCTCGGTCGCCCATCACGGGATCCTTTTCCGCCGGGGTCCGCCGGGGGTCCGTCGGGGCCCGGCGGGCCCGTGTCGGATCAGGCCGGGAGCTCCTTCGCGCGTTGTCTCTAGAACGCTAGGAGCGATCACTGTGTGCTACGCGGCGGGTCCGTCATTCGGTGGACGACGGGTGACCGGCGGGGAACCCCGGCGCCGGGCTGGCTATCGAACCGCCTCGGGCACGGCCTCCCCCTGCGTGAGAAGCTTCAGGCGTGGCTACCCGCATGAAGATCGCGATCCTCGACGACTACCAGGGCGTGGCGCTGAGCCTGGCCGACTGGGCGAGCCTGGACGCCGACATCACCGTGTTCGGCGAGCCCTTCGCAGACGCCGACCAGGCCGTCCGTGAGCTGGCCGGCTACGACGTGATCGTCGCGATGCGCGAGCGCACCCGCTTCCCGGCCGAGGTGCTGGAGCAGCTGGGGGACCTGCGCCTGCTGGTCAGCACCGGGCCGCGCAACGCCGCCATCGACCTGGACGCGGCTCGGCGCCTGGGTATCACCGTCTGCGGGACCGGCTACTCCGCGACTCCCACCATCGAGCTCACCTGGGCCCTGATCCTCGCCGCCGTCCGCAACCTGCCCGAGGAGGCGGCCGCGCTGCGCGCTGGCGGCTGGCAGCAGGGCCTCGGCACCGGCCTGCACGGCAAGACCCTCGGCCTGCTGGGCCTGGGCCGCATCGGTTCCGAGGTGGCGCGCATCGGCCAGGCCTTCGGCATGACGACGATCGCCTGGAGCCAGAACCTCACCGCCGAGAAGGCGGCCGAGCACGGCGTCCGGGCCGTCGCGAAGGACGAGCTGTTCGCGGCCAGCGACGTCCTGACCATTCACCTCGTCCTCAGCCGGCGCAGCCGAGGCCTGGTCGGCGCCCCCGAACTTGCTGCGATGAAGAGCACCGCGATCCTGGTCAACACCTCCCGCGGCCCGATCGTCGACGAGACCGCCCTGATCGAGGCCCTGCGCACCAACCAGATCGGCAAAGCCGCGATCGACGTCTACGACGTCGAGCCGCTCCCGGCCGACCACCCGCTCAGGACACTGCCGAACGCATTGGCCACCCCGCACATCGGCTACGTGTCCCGCGACCTCTACGAGACGTTCTACGGAGACGCCGTGGCGGACATCATCGCGTTCCGCGACGGCGGCCCGGTGCGCGTGATGGGCTGAGAGCCGGCGTTCGCGAGCCAGACCCTCAGTGCCTCTTCCTAGATGCCCAATGCTCAATGCGCGCGACGCGGCCAGCCCCCGCCGAGCATAGGCTGCGGTCGTGACGGACGTGATCATTCTGCACGGCGCCTGGCACCAGCCCGCGCACTACGACGACCTTTCCGACGAGCTGCGCTCCCGGGGCCTGCGCGTGGCGGTCCCCGATCTCTACGAACTCTCCCTGGACGACAGCACCGCCCTCGTCGAGGACATCGCGGCCGACGCGGACCTGGCCCCGCTGGTGCTCGGTCACTCCTTCGGCGGCGTCACCGCGGCCACGGTGCGCGGCACCGCCGGCATCGTCTTCCTCACCGCATGGCTCCTGGACGCCGGCGAATCACCGGCCCGGCTCCTCGCCGAGGTCGAACAGCGGGACGGCGCCCCGCCGAACGGGCTGGCCCTGGTCCCCGACGCCGCGGGCCGCCTGGGCGTGGACCCCGCCGACGCCCGCGTCAACCTTTACGGCGACGTGGACGACAAAACAGCGGCGCGCGCCGTCGAGCTGCTGCGTCCCGAGCCCGCGTCCATCTTCGCGGCGAGCCCGGCCCGGGTGGCCTGGCGCGACGTCCCGTCCCTGTACATCGCCGGAAGCGACGACCACGCGATCCCCGCCTCCCTCGCCGCCCGCTTCGCAGCCCACTGTGACAGCTCGCAGACCTGGCAGTGCAGCCACTCGCCGTTTCTGAGCCAGACCTCTGCCGTCGCCGACGTGGTTCAGCAGCAGCTGCGAACCGCGCACCGGTGATGCGGCCGTCGGTGGCCCCGGCTCCTCAGCCCTTCAGCCGCGCCGCCAAGCGCGTCGCGTTCATATAGGCGATGGCCTCGATCGAGATCATCGGATTCACCCCCGACGCCGTCGGAAAACACGAGGCGTCCGCCACCACGACGTTCGGCACCTCCCACGTGGCGCCGTCAGGATTGGTCGCGCTGGTCTTCCGGTCGCCGCCCATCCGCGCCGTGCCCATGATGTGCAGCGCGGCGATCGCGCAGCGGCCCGGCTGGTAGCCGGCGGCGCGGCAGGCGGCGGCGAACTCCTCGTGCGTGCCGCGCCGACCCGGCTCGTACCCCGGCCCGGCCTGGTGTGCCGAGTAGACACGGCGCGCGCCGGCCGCCTCCAGGATCTTCGCCGCGCCCTCGACCCCGGCCTGCATATGCGCGGCGTCGAAGTCCGAGAGCCGGTAGTGCGGCAAGGCTGTGCCGTCGCGCGCGACCGTGACGCTCCCGCTGTCGCGGTCCCGCGTGATGACGCCGACCGCTGTCGTATGTCCGAGCTCTTTCATTGCCGCGAGATGCGCAGCGCCTCCGCGCCAGTTCATGAATCCTTGAACAGCGGCCGGATTGCCGGGCCCGGTCTCGTAGATGACACCGTGCCCCTGACCGTCCAGGTCGCTGTGCTCTCGGGAGTAGCGCGTCTGCATCCCGCCCTCCCAAGGCCGGATCTCCTCCTCGAACACGCCCCACACCGCCGTGGCCGGATGCAGCCGCAGATGCCGGCCGATCGTCGGGTCCGTGAGCCCGGAGCGCCGCAGCAACGCAGGGGTCTGAATCGCGCCCGCGGCCACCACGACCGCTCGCGCCCGTACGTTGACCCGATGTCCTGCCGACGTGACGGCCTGCACCCCGACAGCCAATCCCCGCCGCATCTCGATGCTGCGTACTTCGGTGTCGACGACCAGCCGCGCCCCGGCGGCCTCGGCATCGGCGAGCCAGGTCTTCACCGCCGACTGCTTGGCCCCGAGCCGGCAGCCGTACCCGCAGCGCCCGCACTCGATCCCCATATCGCAGCCCACGACGTTGCGCGGCATCGCGTCGACCTGCCACCCCAGCGCCCGCAGGCCCCGCTCCAGCACCACGTCCCGCGCCGCGGCCAGGCTGTGGTCCCGGTTCACCGAGAGCCTGCTCATCACCGCCTCGATCGCGCCGCCGTATTCGTCCCCTGCGAACTGCGTCGCGCCGAGCGCGGCCCACTCCGCGCGGACCTCGGCGGGCGTCGGGAAGGACGTCGTCCAGTTCACGACCGTCCCGCCCCCGAGACAGGACCCTGCGACGAGGGAGACCTGGCCCTCCGCGGTGCTCGTGGGGCTGGACGCGTACAGGTTCCGCAGGCCGGAGTACTCGGAGCCGTCGAAGTCGGCGTCGTCGTAGTAGCCGCCGCGCTCCACGACGACCACCGCCAGCCCGGCCGAGGCCAAGACCGCTGCCGCCGTCCCTCCGCCGGCGCCGGACCCCACCACCACGACATCGCAGTCGAACGCCGTATCAGTACTCGGCGACACCGGCGCCAGCCGAGGACGAGCGTCATCGACCCGCTTCCCCAGCGGCCCCGGGTACCCGATGACATCCCAGACCGCCGACGTCCCGGCAGCCCCGGGCGCCAGCAGGTACGACGTGGTCGCCAAGCCCCGCAAGGCCTGGAACAGCACCCGCTTGCGTGCCGATGAGGAGTCCCCGAGCTTGAGCATCAGCGTCTCGCGCGCCTCGGGCGACAGGCGCGAGAACCGGCGTCCTCCCGTGCCCAGGAACAAGCCCGCGAACGGCGAGTCCCAGTGCGAGAGCAGGTTCAGCAGCAACTTCCGATCCCGGCCGTCCGGAAGCCCGCGAATCAGCCCGTCGGCGACGACGACCGCCCCGACCCCGCTCGCCGGCGGGATCCCGGCGCCGTCTCCCGGGGCGAAAGTGTCGCAGATGGCGGTGAGCGCTGACCACTGGCGGGCGTCGAGCTGCATGGGACCATCCTGACTCGCAGGCCACTGATTTCGGGCACTCATTTGAGGCACTCTTGCTCACGTGTTGGTGCCGGTGCCGCCTCGTGGTCGGCGAGGTCGACGCAGCTGATCGGGTTCAGCAGGAACGACATCACGATGCGCACCATGATCTCGGCGGCCGGCGCCGGGTCCGGTTCTTCGACCCCTGCTTCGCGCTGGAAGTGCTCGAAGGCCGGGTGAGATGGTCGCGCACGGCGACGAGCGCCGGGCCGCCGACAACCACCCCACATTCAAGCCGGCGACATCCAAAGATCAGACGAATCTAGTTAAGTATCTTGACTCGATTCACGATCCGCTCCTAGATTCTTCGATGCCTGATCCCCGTCGGTGTCTGGAGGATTCCGAAGTGCGACGTCTGATACAACGGCGGGTCTGCCTCGCGGCGGCCGCTGCCCTGGTCGGTGGTGCGGTCGCCGTGACGCCGGCCGTGGTCGCGGCCACTCCCGCCCCCGCCACCGCGCCCGCTGCCGCTGCGGCGTCCACCGCGGAGCACATCTACCCGCTCCCGACCGGCGACCACGTGCGCGTCACCGGATCCGGGCAGAGCGCGCGGGCCGATTTCCTTCCCGCCGCAGGGCATTCCGCCGCCGCTGTGACCTCGAACGTCGATGGACGGATCACCGTCGTCCCGGTGTCGCAGGTCGCGAGGATCTCGTCGCTGGACGCCTTCCACGTCGGGCCGGCAGCCACGACCGCCAACGCCGCCAAGCCCTACTTCCCCATGACCGCGCTGCACATCACAGCACTCGACCACGCCGGCAACCCCGTCCAGGCCGCCGAAGTGATCGCGGTGAACACCGACGACCCGACCAAGGCCAACTGGGACGGCATCATGACCGCCGGCGACGCCCGCGTCGAAGTCCCGGCCGGCCACTACAGCGTCGCGGTCGCCGCCTTCGAGACCGACTCCGCCGGCAACTCCACCGAAACCGACGTCCTCACGGTCACCGACGTCACCGTCCCGGCTGCCGGCACCGCCGTCGCGCTCGACGCGCGCACCGCGCAGCAGGTCGCGTTCACAACCCCGCAGCCGAGCACCTTCGCCGCGGCCGTCCTCGGCTGGGACCGCGGGACAGCGGCGCACATGGACTTCCTCGACATCGGCGCGCTGGCCGGCACCCGCTTCTACGTCGGTAGTGCCGCGAAGGCGACCTACGGCAGCCTCAACTTCTCGATGTTCGGCCGGCAGACCACGGCATCGGCGAGCTACCTGCTGGCGTTCCCGAACTACGACCAGGTCCCCGCCTCGCAGACCTACAACACCGGAGCGCTGGCCACCGTCGACTCGACCTACGCCACGGACGAGCCGCAGCAGGACCTGACCATGACCGACCTGTGGAATCGCGTCGGCTCGTCCGGCCCGGCGTTCCCCGACTTGCCCGCGGTCACCGTGCACGCACCGTCCACAGGCCGGCAGTACATATCGGCGGTCAGCGGCGCCTCCTACGAAGGCCTCATGCTCCCGGTCACCACCAGCGGTTCCCTCGACGGCGAACTGGAGCGGGACTTCGTCCCCGGCGCCGGGGAGCACCTGACGCTGACCTGGCGCGGAACGGTCATCACCCCGGCACCCTCGACGTACGACGGACCCTGCTTCCTGTGCCGCAGCGGAAACACCCTCAACGGCGTTGACGTGATGGACACCGACGGCTCCGGCGACGTCGGCCAGTGGAGCGACGGGCCGACGACGATCACCGAGGACGGCAAGCAGATCTACAACGCCGGAACCGAAGGGCAGCTGTTCACGCTCGCCCTTCCGACCGCGAAGCACCACTACGTCTACTCACTCGACACCACCCACGACACCGGCACCACAGCGCTGTCGACGCACACGCAGATCTCGTGGGGCTTCGACTCGGCGAAGACCGCAGTTTCGGCTCCCGTCCCGATCCTGTACGCGCAGGCCCGGTTCGTCACCGACGGACACGACTCCGTGCCGACCGGAACGGGCACCCTCGACGTCACCTTCCAGCACCAGCCCGGCGTCGCGAGCAGCGCGGTCAAGAAGGCGAGCATCTCCGTCTCCTACGACGACGGCACCACCTGGCAGCCGACGACGGTCGCCCTCGGCGACGGCCGTCGCGTCTCGGCGACCTGGCCGGTCCCGGCGGGCACCAAGGCCGGCTACCTGGCGCTGAAGATGAGCGCGACTGACGCCGCCGGATCCACATTGGAGGAGACGGTGCACCACGCCGCGCTGGTCAACGCACCTGGCGGGATCGCGGTGAGCGGCTCAGGAGGTTCGGGGGGATCGGGCTCCGGAGGAGGCACGGACGTCCACGCCGTCTGCCCGACCGCCGCGACCGGTCACGTCCGCTGCTTCGCGCTGATCGCCGGCGCGAAGAGCCCTGCGAGCACCCTGGCCAAGGGCGCCAAGCCCGACGGCTTCGCCCGCGCCGACCTCCTGTCCGCCTACAAGCTGCCGGCCACCGGCGGCGCGGGGCGGACGGTCGCGATCGTCGACGCCTACGACGACCCGCAGGCCGAGTCCGATCTGGCCGTCTACCGCAGCACCTACGGCCTGCCGGCGTGCACGACGGCTAACGGCTGCTTCAGGAAGGTCAACGAGCGCGGCCAGACCTCGCCGCTGCCCGCACACAACCCCGACGACGACTGGAGCCCCGAGGTCTCGCTCGACCTGGACATGGTCTCCGCGGTCTGCCCGGCCTGCCACATCGAGCTCGTCGAGTCGGACACCACCGATTCGACGTCCCTGGCCACGGCCGAGCGGACCGCGACCGGCTCTGGCGCCGTGGCGGTGTCGAACAGCTGGGGCGGCGACGAGAGCACGCCGGACCAGGGCCTGAACTCCGCGTTCCAGCATCCGGGCGTCGCGGTGACGGTCTCCAGCGGTGACCACGGCTTCATCGAGGGAGCCTGGCCGGCGTCCCTGAGCGGCGTGATAGCGGTCGGCGGAACCAGCCTGACGAAGACGACCTCGTCAGCCCGCGGCTGGAGCGAGACGGCGTGGAAGGGTGGCGGCTCCGGCTGCTCGGCTTACATCGCGAAGCCGGCGTGGCAGCACGACACGCACTGCCCGAACCGGACCGTCGCAGACCTGTCGGCAGTCGCCGACCCGAACACCGGCGTCGCGGTGTACGTCGAGGGCGGCTGGGGTGTCTTCGGCGGCACCAGCGCCTCCTCGCCGATCATCGCCGCGATGATCGCGCTCGCGGGCAACTCGTCGGCGTTGCCGAACGCGCAGTACGTCTACTCGCACGCCGCAGACTTCTTCGACGTCACCAGCGGCACGAACGCCGACTGGGACTGCGGCGGCGACTATCTGTGCGTCGCGGGCCCCGGATACGACGCGCCGACCGGTGTCGGCACGCCGAACGGGCTCGGCGGTTTGTAAGTGTGCGATGTAGGCGCAGCGCAGTAAGCGGCGCGGGGATTCGCACTATCCGCGAATCCCCGCCCGCAGTACGGTGTGACCGTTAACACTACCGACGAGTACTATTCAGCCGATCGTGCCCGACCTCGCCGCGTTCGTTCTCTACATTCCGTGCCACCGGCTCGCCCCGAAGCCGTGCCCCGCTACGGAATGGACGCCATGAGAACAGCCAGCACCCTGGGCCGACGCCGGTTTCTGACCGGTTCGGCCGGTACCGCGGCGGCTCTGATCGCCGCGCCGACGATCGAGTCCCTGGTCTTCGCCGGGCGGGCGGCCGCCGCCGAGGCTCCTGGGGCCACGGCCGCCGGCAGTGCGCTGTCGCCTTTCGTCGAGCACTACACCACCAACGTCTCGACCAACGTGACCGCCGACGACAACGCGGCGGTGCGCATCCTGGCCGGCATGGCGCGGCTGTGGGCGCCGGGTGGTGCGTGGAACACCGGCACTGTGTTGGACGCGCATGTCCTGCGCGCGAACATGCGGCACAGCGCACGTATCACCAAGCACCGCACCGATGAGCAGGCGAAGCAGGCGTTCATCCACGACCGGCAGGACCAGAGCTACGGCATGATCGACGGCCTGGGCCCGCTCGCGTCGTTCTACAAGACCGGCGCCAAGGCGGTCACCAGTATCACCTCGGCCCCGGACGGGACTCCGCCGACCACGGTCAACGATGTCGTGCCGCCCGGCGCGCCGGCCGGTTCGGCCACCGGTCCGGGCACGACCGCGTCCGACCTCGGCGCTGTGGTCGCCTTGGAGCAGACGCTGCGCGGCAACTACTCCTCGGGCAATCCGTCGAAGGCGTCCTATGGCTATCCGCGGCCGTGGCGCATGACCGAGGACAGTACCGTCGTCGACACCGGCGCTACTGACGCGTTCGGCTATCCCGTCTACAAGTCGGACGTCATCGTCGCTCCACAGCTGCTGCGGCAGCGCAGCACGACCCCGGCCACTGACGGCGGGTTCCCGAGCGGCCACACCAACGCCTTCTTCCTGGCCGGCCTGGCTTACGCCTACGCGGTCCCCGAACGGTTCCAGGAGCTGGTCACTCGGGCTTTTGAGCTCGCTGACTCACGGATCGTCGCTGGTATGCACTCGGCGGTCGACGTCATCGGCGGCCGCATCCTGGGCACCGCTCTGGCCGCCGCCATCCTCGGCGACCCGGCCAACGCCGCGGCGAAGAGCGCGGCGCGCGCTCAGGCTGTCGCCTACTTCACGGCACAGACCGGGACGACGCCCGACACTTTGTTCGCGTACGCACACTCTGCCGCGCGCTCGGCTGATCCGTACGCCGACCGAAAGGCCAACGCCGCCGCGATCAAGGGCTTCTTCACGTACGGCCTGCCCGCGGGTCGGACTTCAAGCCATCAGCCCATGACCGTGCCCGAAGGCGCCGAGGTCTTGGTGGAGACCCGGCTTCCGTACCTCGACGCGGCGCAGCGTCGTGAGGTGCTGCGGACGACGGCGCTGCCCTCTGGGCATCCGGTGCTGGACGGTCCTGAACTGTGGGGGCGGTTGAACCTGTTCGCCGCTGCTGACGGGTATGGCTCGTTCGCGCAGGACGTGCGCGTCGTCATGAACACCTCCGCCAGCGGATTCCACGCCTCCGACGCCTGGCGCAACGACATCGACGGCCGCGGCGCCCTGACCAAGTCGGGGACCGGGACGCTCACTTTGTCCGGCGACAACGAATACACCGGCGGCACGACGATCAGCGGCGGCGTTCTCGTCGCGGCGTCTCCTACCGCCCTGGGCGCCGGAGACCTGCACGTCACCGGCGGCACGCTCGGCGTGAAGCTCGTCGAGGACGGCCCGGCGCTGCGCATCTCGGGTTTGGCGCGCGTGGGGGATCGCAGCTCTCTGCTTCTCGACGTGTCGGCTTGCGACGTGCGTCGCGCCGATCGCACCTTCCGCGTGATCGAGGCCTGCGACCTGCGTGGCGCGTTCCGTTCGATCACCGTCTCTACTCCCGGCTTCTGCGCCGAACCGCACTATTCCGCTTCCGGCCTCACCGTCCGCATCCGCTCCAACCACTGATGCAAGGAGACAGGACAATCATGAGGAAGATCCGCACCATCGCCGCCGCGTTGATCGCCGGTGTCGTCCCGCTCGGCGTCACGGTGGCCGTCAGCGCCCCGGCCGCGCACTCCGCCACCGCGCACTCCGCCGCCGCGGCTTCCGGCACGTTCTCGTTGCTGAACTACAACGTGGCCGGGCTGCCGGTGGTCCACGAGCCGCCGACGAAGCTGTCGATGGAGGACGCCGCATCCCTGATCGGGCAGCGGATTCGGCCCTACGACGTGGTCAACATGCAGGAGGACTTCAACTACCACGCGTACATCTACGCCGGCGACAACCACGCCGACCGCACCGCGACCAGCGGTCCGGCGGGGTTCGGCGACGGGTTGAACACGGTCGCCGACGACCAGTTCGGCGAGTTCAGCCGGACGAAGTGGTCCAGCTGCTACCCCGACAACGGCGACTGCTTCACGCCCAAGGGGTTCTCGGTGATGCGGCTGCGGCTGGCGCCGGGTGTGTACGTGGACTACTACAACCTGCACCTGAACGCCGGGACCAGCAGCAGCGACGAGACCGCTCGGCAGAACGAGTGGCAGCAGCTCACCGCGTTCATGCAGGCCAACTCCGCCGGCGACGCCGTGATCGTGGCCGGCGACACCAACAGCCGCTACACGCGCGGCGACGACCAGCTGGCGAACTTCGTCGCGGCCAACGGCCTCACGGACTCCTGGGTGCGGCTGGAGCAGGGCGGCGTCGCCCCGCCGGCCGGCGCGCCGCCGCTGATGTGCGACGAGACGGCGATCACGAACACGTGCGAGGTCACGAACAAGACCTTCTACCGCAGCAGCAAGCAGATCACCCTCAGTGCCACCGCGTACAACAACGAGCACGCCAAGTTCCTGGACTCCGCCGGCGCGATGCTGTCGGACATGGACCCGATCCTCACCGACTTCAGCTGGTCGCAGAACCCTGACTACCAGCAGAGCGACCTGTTCGGCGGCGACGGTGGCACGCCCTTCACCGACGGCGCCGCCATCCCGGCCGCGGTCGGCGCGACGACGCTCGCGCTCAGCGCCGGCAACCGCGTCGACCAGGTCGGACTCACGCTGGCGAACGGCGCGTCGTTCACCCACGGCGGCACCGGCGGCACCCCGGCGTCGCTGACGCTGAACAGCGGCGAGCACGTCGCGTCGGTCGAGCTGTGCGAAGGCCAGTACAACGGCGGTTCGCGGTTGTTCTACGCCAAGTACACGACGGACGCCGGCCGGGTGCTGGCCGGCGGGACAGTCACGTCTGACTGCACCACCTACACCACCCCGACCGGCTGGCAGCTCGCCGGCTTCTACGGCCGGTCCGCCACCGAGGTCGACAAGCTCGGGCTGATCTACACGCGCCAGAGCTGAGGCTCGCGACCGGCTGGATGCCGCGGGTTCGGACGCCATGCGGTACGGCGCCCGAACCCGCTCGCGGCATACCCCCGAGCTCCGACTACCCGGCGGCCCCGGTGATCGCCGCGATGAGCGCCTCGCCGGTGTAGGCCTTCCCGCCGAGCCCCCACGCGCCGTCCGGGGCGTTCAGGATGTTGACCCACGTGTCCTCGCGCCGGTGCTCCGGCCCCGCGAGGTCGGCGACGACGTCCGTCGCGGCGGCGATGAACGCGGCGCGCGCCGGCTGGTCGGCCAGGCCGATGTTCGGCAGCTTCAGCTCGACCATGACGACCGGCCGGTTGACGCCGCCGGCGTAGACGTCGTGCGGCTCCAGGATGTGCACGGTCCCCCCGACCACGCTGGTGAAGAACTCGTTTCCGGTCAGGCCGGAGACCTCGATCAGCGCCTCGGTCAGGCGCGGGAGGACGGCGCGCTCGCCGGCCGGCGTCAGGACGCCGCGCGGTGCGGTCACGGTGATGGGCATGGGTGTTCCCCTCTCGGACGGAATCGACTAGCTAGTACGTGCGTACTAGCCGCCGATCGCAAGTCTCGACTAGGATGTGCGTACTAGTCAAGCGCGCAGCAGTAAGTGCCAGTGAGAGCCAGCGAGAGCAGTGAGGGAGACGACGGGACGATGGCCTCGGACACCCGCGACCGCATGATCGACGCGACCGTCGACGCCCTGAGCCGGCACGGCGTCGCGGGCATGTCGTTCACCGAGATCCTGCAGACCAGCGGCGCCGCCCGCGGCGCGATCTACCACCACTTCCCGCAGGGCAAGAACCAGCTCGTCGCCGAGGCCACCGAGCGCTTCGGCGACCGGGTCCGCGGCGCCCTGGGCGACCTGGACGGCGCCGACCCCCAGGCGGTCGTCGAGGCCTTCGTGGCGTCGGTGCGTCCCGTGGTCCAGGCCTCGATCAGCGGCTACAGCTGCGCGGTCGCCGCGGCGAGCGTCGGTTCGAGCGACGACGACGAGCTGCGCCGCACCGCCGGGGGAGCGTTCACCGCCTGGCTGCGGGAGCTGACGGACCGACTAGCCGCGGCCGGATTGCCGAAGAAGAAGGCGGCGGACACCGCGGCACTGCTGATCAGCATGCTGGAAGGCGCGCAGGTGGTCTGCCGCGCCGTCGGCGACATCGAACCCTTCGACGCCGCGGCGCGCGCGGCGCGTGCGCTTCTGGCGTCCTGATCCGGTGCCCTGACCTGGTGCCTTGATCTGGCTGGCAGACCTCTGCGATGCCGATGTTAGGCCGGTGTTAGGCGGCGCTGCGACTCTGGGGTCGGCGGGATGTGAGCAGGACCGTGTGGCCTACCCACATCCCGCCGACCACGCTTCTGATCCCCTCAGGCCTCCTGAACTGCCGGACGTGTCCGATCCGCCGGACCGTCCGGCACGGCCTCCGCGGCGTACCCGACCCCCCATGCGGTGCGTCCCGGCGGCCGCGGGCCGTACGGCGGGCTCCCCTGTCCGCCGTACGGCCCGACTTCGGTCTACTTGCTGAACGCCTGGCCGATGGTCCGCTCCTCGTAGCGGAAGTGGGATTCCATGATGGCCGCGAGTCCGTCGAGCTCGCGGCCGATCGCCTCGGTGCGCTCGTCTCCGCCCGGCAGCGCTGCCTTTTCGGCGAGCTCACGGGTCCGAGCGAGGATTTCGGCGATCAGCTCGTGGTCCTCGATCAGTTTCGCGACCGTCGGGGCGAGGTCCGGATGTTCGCGCACCAACTGCGCGAACATCCCCTCGTCCTCGCCGCGATGGTGCGAAGTGAGTGCGTCGCAGAAGGCCAGGCAGTGAGTCACGAGCGTGTCGCCGCTCCGGCGACGGTGCCCAAGACCTGCTCTGACCTCGGCGATCTGATCGCGAAGCCGCTGATGTGCCTGGGCGAGTTGCAAGCTCAAGGCGACTGCGCGGTCGCCTCCGGGGAAAGCCACGGATGGCGGTCCCTTCGATCCAGCACCTCCATGCCTGACGCGGTCCGCCACCGGCACGCGATGCTGCGTCCACGAGATCACGCCAGGCGCCCGGACGGCAAGCGGGCCCGCTGACGTGCGCCGCGACGGAATCGATCGCAAATCCATTGCGCAGTCGAGGGCGGCGTGCCTATCGTGATCGCACACATGAAAGGAGGTGATCCTGAGTTGAGTAGTACCAGGACGCGTGAGGTGGCTGTCAGCTAGCCGCCCCGCCCGCGAACGAGGCTTCGGAGCCTCGCCCGGCAGGTCCGGGGCGGCGGGCTAATCTCCAACAGTCACCCGGCTCGCAGGCCCACCGGTCGTCCCCGGTGTCCGGTCAGGCGGTCCACGGCGTGGTGCACCGCGCGGTGGACGTGCTCGATCGGAACGGCCTGCGAGCCGCTGTTTTTCGGCCAGCGGCCGAGCCGCCGATGCGGAGGATTCTCCTCGGCGGCCCGGCCCTGCCTTCTCCTTCCACCAGGGCCGATCAGGCCACTGTCACGTGGAAGATCTGGTTGTTGCTGTTGTGCGGGATGCTGTCCTTGTCGCCGCCGTTGGACGTGGCCATCCACATCCCGCCGTCCGGCGCCGGTTCGACGGTGCGCAGCCGGCCGTACGTTCCGACGAAGTACTGCTGGACGTTGGTCAGGCTGCTGCCGGTGATCTGTTCCCGGTACAGCCGTGTGCCGCGTTCGCAGGCCACGTACAGGAAGTCGCGGATGATGGTGATTCCGCTGCACGAGCCCTCGGCCACCGGGTAGGTGTGCTTCGGAGCGATGAATCCTGCTGTGCCGCACGTCCCCGAGGTGCCCTCGCAGGAGGGCCAGCCGTAGTTGCCGCCCTTCACGATCAGGTTGGTCTCGTCCATGATGTTGTTGCCGAACTCCTGCTCCCACAGCCGGCCCTGGGAGTCGAAGGCCAGACCCTGTACGTTGCGGTGCCCGTAGCTCCAGACCGCGTTGTGGAACGGGTTGTCCGGCGGGATAGTGCCGTCGGGGTCGATCCGCAGCACCTTGCCGTTGAGACTGCTGGTGTTCTGTGCGTTGGCGCCGTTCTGTGCGTCGCCGGTGCCGGCGTAGAGGTACTTGCCGTCCGGGCTGAAGCGGAGCCGTCCGCCGTTGTGGAACTTGTTGCGCTCGATCCCGGTCAGCAGGATCTGCTCGGTGCCGGTCTGCAGGGTATCGGTGGCCGGGTCGTACTTGATCCGGACGATCCGGTTGTCGGTCGGCGAGGTGTGCATGATGTAGAGCCAGTGGTCCGAGCCGAAACTCACCGGATTGATCTCCAGCCCGGTCAGGCCGCCCTCGCCGTCGGTGCTCTGCGCGTTCGGCACGGTGCCGATGCTCTTCTTCGCGCCGGTCTTCGGGTTCAGGTGCACGATGTCGTGGGCGTCGCGCTCGTTGAACAGGATCGTGCCATCGGGCAGCGTGACCAGGCCCCACACGACGTCGTCGTCGGTGCCGACCTGGGTCACGGTGCACACGCCCTGGGCGGGCGAGCAGCTGCTCGGCGCCGAGGTGGTGACGTACACGAGCGGTGTGCTGCCCGCGCTCTCGTTGGCGTTGCCGTCGTAGGCGGTGACCTGGAAGTGGTAGGCGGTGCTCGGGGTGAGGCCGTCGACCTGGGTGCCGGTGGCGTTGGCGTCCGCGGTGCCGACCTCGGTGCGCGTGCCGTTCACCACGTTGTACACGCGGTATCCGGCCACCGCGACGTTGTCGGTCGAGGCGGTCCACGCCAGGGTGACGCTGCTGTCGGTCACCGCGGTGGAGTGCACGTTCCCCGGCACCGTCGGCGGCGTCGTGTCCCCGGATGGCGGGGTGGTGACGTGCAGCGTGCCGGAGGGCTGGCTGACGTTGCCGGCCGCGTCGCGGGCGTTGACGTAGAAGCCGTAGGCGACGTTCGGACTGAGGGCGGAGCAGGTGGCTGTCAGGGTGCTGCCGTTCACCTGCGCGCACAGCTGGCCGTCGTGGTAGATGTCGTAGCCTGCGACGCCGACGTTGTCCGTCGAGGCGGTCCAGCCGATGGTGACGCTGTTCGGGGTGTCGGAGACCAGCGTCGGGGTGCCCGGCGCGCTCGGTGGTGTGGTGTCGCCGCCGATCGTGCCGTAGACGCCGAGTTCCTGCAGCGAGTAACCGTGGGCGGCGTCGCTGCGGCAGCGTTTCGTGCCGTACATGCGGACGTAGCGGCCGTCGCCGTCGAGCGTGGTCAGGTCCTCCACGCCGCCTTTGCCGGCCGTCGTGCCGTAGATCTTCGTCCAGGCGCTGTGGTCGGCTGAGACGTCGATCTCGTACGCGGTCGCACAGGATGTGTCCCATTGCAGCCGGACGCGGCTGACGTGCGCGGTGGCGCCGAGGTCGAGGTAGATCCACTGCGGGTCGGCGCCCGCGGCGCTGGCCCAGCGGGTGGTGGAGACGCCGTCGTCGACGAGCGCGGCGGCGCAGCAACTGCCGGAGGAGGAAGCGGTCGCCGGCTTGTTGAGCGACAGCAGGACGTCGGCGGGGGAGGCCGCGGGGTAGACCTGGGCCAACGGGACTGCTTGATGTGCTGGAACTGCCCGAGCCTGTGCAGCCGCCTGAGCCGCGACTGCCGTCGATCCTGTTGTTCCCGCCGTCCCCGCCGAGGGGTGCGGCGTCGCGGCCGACGCCGTCACCACCCCGGCCACCGCGAGCACGGCGGCGCAGCCCGCGATGATCAGGCCTCTCATACGTGTGAAGCGTTTCTTGCGCATGGCTGTGCTCGCTCCGTTCAGCCGAGATAGAGGTCGAGGTGGAGGTTGTGGTACCGCGTGGCGGCAGAAGCGCAGCTCTGGGTGGAGCCGGTCGCCGAGACGCGCAACGCGCCGCCGGAGGTGTTGTGGCTGTTGCTGAGGCAGTATCCGGTGATGTTCTGGAACCCGACGTCGAACGGGCTGGAGCTGCCGGTCTGCGCGGTCAGCCCGTCGAAGGTGACGTCGCTTCCGGCGTTGGCGATGACCGCCGGCCGGCCGTCGCCCGCGGCGACCTTGACCGAGCTGCCGGTGAAGTGGATCCCGGAGACGTTGTGCAGGTACCAGCCGTAGGCGGGGCGGGTGCCGATGCTGTTCGGGTTGTAGTCGCCGTTGTTGCTCGGCACGCCGGTGGACATGGTGCCCTTGCCACCGGGCACGGTCAGGTTCACGTTGCCGAAGGTCTCGTCGGTCACCTGGTGGGAGCTGTCGGCGCCCCAGATCGTCGGGCTGTAGTCCGGGCTGGAGGCGCCGGTGCCGGTGATGTTCAGGTATGTCACGTTACTGATATGGCCGACGGTGGGCTTGCCGCCGCAGCGTAGTCGGGTGCCGATCTTCTGCATGATCGGCGAGTGCACGCCGGTCATGGTGATGTCCTGGTAGTGCACGTCGGAGATGTCGGCGCCGTCCATGCTCACCATGCCCAGGCCCGACTTCCCGGCGCCGAGGATGGTGATCTGATGGAACTGGTAGTCGGTGAAGGACCCGCAGGTCTCCGAGCCGAACATCAGGGCGTTGCAGCACTTGGCCTTCAGCGTGGCGCCGGTGACGGTGACGTGCCCGTTGGGCAGCGTCGCCCCGAGGGCGTAGTCGCTCTTGAAGACCAGCGCGTCGTCGTTGGAGGAGATGTTCGCGTTGGTGATGGTGACGTGGGTGGTGGAGATGATGTTCCAGCCGTCGCGGTCGCTGGAGGTGGCGATCGTGAGGTGGTCGGACACCACGCCGTCGCAGCCGTTGATCAGCGCCCCGAAGTGGCCGCCGCGGGCCAGCGTGATCCCGCTGAGTGTCAGGTTGGTGCAGCGGGTCAGCGACAGGATCTTGTCGGCCTGCCCGGAACCGGGGTTGCCGGCGATCAGGTTTCCGCCGCCGTCGATCGTGCCGGAGCCGGTGAAGCCGATGTTGGAGAGCTTGTCGCCGTAGAACATGGCGTCGTGGAAGTGGCTGTGGCCGTAGTCCTGGTACTTGTCGTAGGGGTTCGCTTCGGCGGCGTCGTAGGTCTTGGCGTTGGAGCCGACGACCTTCGACCCGGCATCGAGCTGGATGGTGACGTTGCTCTTGAGGTGGATCGTGTTCGCCGACTTGTAGGTGCCGGACGGGAACTCCACGATGCCGCCGCCGGCGGCGTTCGCGGCGGTGACGGCCTTGTTGATGGCGGAGGAGTCGTTGGTGGAGCCGTTGCCGGTGGCCCCGTAGTTCTTGACGTTGAAGACGGTCGTGGCGGTCGTGGCGGTCGTCGCGGTCTTGGCGGTCGCGGGATGAGGCGCGGCGGCTGCGGTGCCCTGGACGCCCGCCAGGGCGAGTGTCGCCACGGCGGTCGTGGCCAGCGCGGTCGCGAGACGGGAGGTGCGGCGTGGTGTGCCCTTGCTTCGCAGGGCGAAAATATATCTTGTCACGGCCCTGAGTGAACCTCACATCGGATGAGTCGGCAAGGTTAAGAACCCTTACTCTTGGCAAAATCCCTGATCTTGGCTGCTGACGCCGCTTCCTGTCGATCATTCATCGGAGGTCTGCGGGAGAAAAGATCTTGAAGTATCTCGGCATCTCATATATGAGATCTGCCCTCTCGCGCCTACCATGGCCCTCGATGGTTCGACCGCACGAGGAAGAGGAGTCAGGACACGATGAAGCGTTCGATGATCGTCACCGCGGCCGCCTGCGCCGCCGCCACCGCGGGCTTCTTCGCGAGTACCGCGCAGGCCGCGCCGGCGCCCGGCAGCTCCACGGATCCCACGGCCGGACTGACTCAGTACACGGACACCTACAAGGTCCAGCACCCGTACAACCTGCCCGAGTCCGCCCGGTTCTCGATCACCAACGGCGTGTACAACCTCTTCATCCTCAAGGGCGACAAGGGGTACTCACCGGGCACCCCGACCGGCGCGCGCACCGAGATGCGCTGGGGCAGCAACTGGTCGAGCGGCGAGCACCTGTGGTCCTCGGACGTCGAGATCGACCCGGGCACCACCGGGACGTGCATCATGCAGGTGCACGTCAACGGGCAGGGCGAGGCGATCTACATCCAGACCAAGAACGGCAACCTGTACAACAGCGTCGGGACGCTGCTGGCGACCAACATCGTCGGGAGCTGGTTCCATCTGGACGCCGCGTACAACCCGAGCACCCATCTGGTCCAGATCTGGGTGAACAACCGCCTGGCGCTGAGCGCGCACTACACCAAGCCGGCCGGTACGGGGTTCTACTTCAAGAACGGGGTCTACAACCTGTCCGGTGCCAAGTCGGAGACCCATTTCAAGAACATCGAGCTGTGGCACTGAAGCGCCCGAAGGCCGGGGCCTGAGGTCCCGGCCTTCGGGTCGTCGCGCTGGACGCTGGAGCAACTTCGGTGCGGCGCGGGCTTCCACCGGCGGCACGCCGCCGAACTGTGCCACTCGACACCAGCACTCCCAGGCAAGTGAGGGCTCTGCAACCTACTGCAACCCAGTCCGCACCGAAGTGATCCGCTGCGTGTTGAACCCGAGCCAGTGCATCCGCCCCGCATATCGCGCGTGCTCGATCTTGATACAGCGGTCCACGACCACGCTCAGCCCGCCCTCCTCGGCGATCCGGGAGCCCTCCTCACTGATCACGCCGAACTGGCACCACAGCGCCGTCGCCCCGATCTCCACCGCCTCCCGCGCGATGTCCGGCACCGCGTCGGGGGCACGGAACACGTTCACCACGTCCACCGGTTCCGGGATCTCGCGCAGGCTCGCGAAGCAGCGCTCGCCGAGGATCTCGCTCTCGCGGGGGTTCACCGGGATCACCCGGTAGCCGTGCCGCTTGAGGTAGTAACCGACGAAGTAGCTCGCGCGCAGCTCGTTGTTCGACAGCCCGACCACGGCGATCGTCCGCGCGGAGTTGAGCACGCGCTGGATGGTCAGCGGGTCCTGATACCGCCCCAGATCACTCATGCCGCGTCGCCCTTCATAGGATTGCCGAGCCCTACTGCCTCGCCGACCTGACCGAAAGCCTGCTCCAGGTCCCACACCAGGTCTTCAACCGACTCCAGCCCCACCGACAGCCGCACCGTTCCCGGCCCGACGCCGGCGGCACGCAGTTCGTCGTCGGAGAGCTGGCGGTGCGTGGTGCTGGCCGGGTGGATGATCAGGCTCTTCGCGTCCCCGACGTTCGCCAGATGCGACCACAGCGTCACGCCGCTGATCAGTCCCTGTCCGCCGGCCCGGCCGCCGGCGCAGTCGAACGAGAACACCGCCCCGGCGCCGCGCGGCAGGTACTTCTCCACCAGCGGCTGGTACTTGCTCCCCGGCAGCCCCGGATACGTCACGTTCGCTGCCAGCCGGTGCCCGTCGAGGAACGCCGCGATCAGCCCCGCGTTGGTCACGTGCCGTTCCATGCGCAGCGACAGCGTCTCAAGCCCCTGCAGGAAAAGGAAAGCGTTGAACGGCGACAGCGCCGCGCCGAGATCGCGCAGCGTCTCGGCCCGTAGCTTCATCAGGTACCCGTACGCCCCGAACGTCTCGTGGAACCGCAGCCCGTGATACGCCGGCGACGGATCGGCCACCACCGGAAAGCGCCCGTTCGACCAGTCGAACGTCCCGGCCTCGACCACCACGCCGCCGATGCTCGTCCCGTGGCCGCCGAGGAACTTCGTCGCCGAGTGCACCACGATGTCGGCGCCCCACTCGATCGGCCGGCACAGGTACGGCGTCGCGAAGGTGTTGTCCACGACCAGGGGCAGCCCGTGCGCGTGCGCGATCCCGGCCAGCGCCTCGATGTCCAGCACGTTTCCCGCCGGGTTCCCGATCGTCTCCCCGAAGAACGCCTTCGTGTTCGGCCGCACCGCGGCCGCCCAGGCGTCAGGGTCGTCGGGATCGGCCCAGCTCAGCTCCACGTTCATCTTCCGGAACAGGTGCTTGAACTGGTTCACCGTCCCGCCGTACAGCGCCGACGACGACACCACGTGGTCGCCCGGCTCCAGCAGCGTGAACAGTGCCGCCGCCTGCGCCGCGATCCCGCTCGCGAAGGCGACCGCCCCGCTCCCGCCCTCCAGGTTCGCGACCCGTTCTTCGAACGCTGCGACAGTCGGGTTCATGATCCGCGAGTACGTGTTCCCGTACTCCTGCAGATTGAAGTACGCCGCCGCCGACTCCGGGTCCTCGAACACGTAGCTGGCCGTCTGGTAGATCGGCACCGCCCGCGCCCCGGTGTTCGGATCGGGACGCTGCCCGGCGTGCAGTTGGCGCGTCTCGAACCCGAACTCGTGCGGCTGCTCGGTCCGCGGGTGTTCGCCGGTCATGAAGTCCTCGTCGTCGTCTCGGCCCCGTCCGCCGCGAACCGATCCTCCAGAAACCGGCGGACGATGGGGATCTGGCGTGCTTCCTCAAGCAGGAAACTGTCGTGGCCGTACGGCGCCTCGATGAGGTGATAGTCGACGGCTTTGCCGAGCGAACCCAGCGCGTCGGCGATCTCGGCCGACGCGACCGGCGGATACAGCCAGTCCGAGCTGAACGCGATCAGCAACGTCCGGGCCTTCACAGCCTCCAACGCACGCTCCAGCGACCCGCCGCCATGCTGCCGCGCCAGATCGAAGTACGTCAACGCACGCGACAGATACAGGTATGTGTTCGCATCGAACCGCTTCACGAACGAGGCGGCCTGATGGCTCAGATAGCTCTCGACCGCGAACTCCGGCTCGCTCAACGTGTGGCGGATCTCCTCACCCGACTGGAGCCGTCTGGCGAACTTCGCCTCCAGCGCCGCCCCCGACAGATAGGTGACGTGCCCGACCATGCGCGCCACCCCCATCCCGGCGTCCGGCGCCTGCCCGGTCCCGTAGTACCGACCGCCCTGCCAGGCCGGATCGCCCATGATGGCCTGCCGCGCGATCGCGTTCCACGCCACGCCCTGCGGATGCAGCGCATGCGTCGAGGCGATGGCCACCACCGCGTCGACCTGGTCGGGGAACAGGATCGCCCACTCCAGGGCCTGCATCCCGCCCAGCGAACCGCCGGCCACGGCCGCCAACCGCGAGATGCCGAGCCGGTCCAGGAACGCGCGCTGGGTCCGCACCATGTCCGCGACCGTGAGCACCGGGAAGTCCGGGCCGTAGGGCTGCCCGGTCTCAGGGTTCGTCGACGACGGCCCCGTGGTCCCGCGGCATCCGCCCAGCAAGTTGGTAGAGATGATCAAGTATCGCTCGGTGTCGAAGGCCTTGCCCGGCCCGATCATCCCGTCCCACCACCCCAGGCCCGCACCGGCGCCGCCGTCGCGGTCCTCGGCGGCGAACCCGTCGCGAGTGCCGGCCGTCGGTGCGCTCGCGGCGACGCCGGCGGCGTGCGCGTCGCCGCTCAGGGCGTGGCAGACCAGGATGACGTTGTCACGCTTCTCGGACAGCCGTCCATACGTCTCGTACGCCACCCGCACTCCGCTGAGCTCCCGGCCGCAGTCCAGCACGATTGGCTCGGGCAGGTCCAGGAACCGCGTCTCGACGGTGCCGACGGAGCCGACCGAGCCGGTCGGAACCGCGGCGGATTTGTGCATGGGGGCTATGGTACGCCCCGCCACCAGTGTATTGTCGAGTAACCAGGTAGGAATTACAGACACCTCACGTCATCGGCGGAAGGCGGGCTCGACCCATGACCACGGTCACCAACGGAGTCAACGTGCAGGCGCTGCTGGACGCGCGGGAGGTCCTCAAGGGCGCCCCCGAAGCGGCGCAGTTCACCTGGCGGGCCACCTCCACCTGGCGTGACGGCGTGCACAGCACCACCACGGTCAAGGACTTCTTCGGCCTCGGCGAGGAGCACAGCCACAAGGCCGAGTCGGTCTTCGAGGCCGACCACCCCGCGGTGTTCGCCGCCGAGGACAACGGCATCACGCCGATCGAGTACCTGCTGGTGGGCCTGGCCGGCTGCCTGACCGCCGGGGTCGCGGCGGTCGCGCAGAACCGCGGCATCCAGCTGCGCTCGGTGTCCTCCACCGTCGAGGGCCGGCACGACATCCGCGGCATCCTCGGTGCCGACAGCGATGTCCGCAACGGTTTCAACGACATCAAGGTGTCCTTCACGATCGACGCTGACGCCTCCCGCGAGGAGATCGAGGCGCTGGTGGCCCAGTCGCAGAAGCGCTCCGCGGTGTTCGACGCGCTGACCAACCCGACGGACGTCACCGTCGAAGTCGCCTGAGGGGCCGGTCATCGAGCACACCGACGCGCTGGTGGTCGGCGCCGGGCACGCCGGCCTGGCCGCCGGCCACTTCCTGGGGGCCCGGGGGATCGACCACCTCGTCCTGGAACGCGGCGAGGTGGGCAACTCCTGGCGCCGCGAGCGCTGGGACTCGCTCCGGCTGCTGACGCCGAACTGGCTCAGCCGGCTGCCCGGGCACCGGTACCAGGGTCCTGATCCTGACGGCTACATGACGGCCGGCGAGGTGGCCGACTTCATCGGCGCCTTCGCCACCGCCTCGCAGGCTTCGGTCCGGACCGGCGTCACGGTCACCTCGGTACGGCGTGAGGGGACCGGATACCGCGTGCGGACGGACCAGGGCGAGATACAGGCCCGGACGGTGGTCATCGCCAGCGGTGCCTGCAACATCCCGACGGTGCCGGCGGTCGGCGGCACGCTGCCGGACTCCATCAGAGAGCTGACTCCCTTCGACTACACCGGTCCGGACGGCCTTCCCGACGGCGGCGTGCTCGTCGTGGGCGCGTCGGCCACCGGCGTGCAGCTGGCCGGGGAGATCCGGCGGAGCGGACGGCCGGTGGTGCTGTCGGTGGGGGAGCACGTGCGCCTGCCGCGCGTCTACCGAGGACGCGACGTCCTGTGGTGGATGGACGCCTCCGGCGTGTGGGACCAGCGGCACGACGAGGTCGACGATCTGGAGCGGGCCCGGAGGCTGCCGTCGCCGCAGTTGGCGGGGACGTCCGGGCGCGTTGCCGTGGATCTCAATACTCTGATTGACCAGGGAGTTGAGCCGGTCGGTCGGTTCGCGGCCGTCCGCGACGGCCGTGCGCTGTTCTCCGGAGGGTTGCGCAACGTGTGCTCGCTCGCAGACCTGAAGATGAACCGGCTGTTGGCCACGTTCGACACCTGGGCGTTGACTGCCGGGCCCGACATCGACGACAAGCCCGAGGCGCCAGAACCCACTCGGGTGCCGGCCTCCCCGCGACTCCAGCTCGATCTTCGCGGCGGCGAGATCCGGACAGTCATCTGGGCCACGGGGTTCCAGCCCGACTACCACTGGCTCGATGTGCCGGTGCTCGACGGCAAGGGGCGTCTGCGGCACGACGGAGGTGTCGTACAGGACAGCCCCGGGCTCTACGCGCTGGGGCTGCCAGTGCTGCGACGGCGCAAATCCACGTTCATCCACGGCGCCGAGGACGACGCCCGAGAGGTGGTCGAGCACCTGTCGGGCTATCTGGTTGCCCGATAGCGATGCCCGACGGCGGGTGAGTCAGCAGCCTGGCAAGCCGTCACCCGGCAACGAGTGATTTGACGAGCCTATGGACGTGGATCTTCTGGCCGTGGACGCCGCTGACAAACCCGTCATCGCCAACCTCCTGCAGCTCTACCTGCACGACTCCTCGGAGTTCGAGCCGAGCGAGCTGTCCGCGCACGGCACGTTCGACTTCGCCTGGCTCGACAGCTATTTCATCGAGCCGGCGCGCGAGGCGTACCTGATCACCGTGGCCGGTCGGCCGGCCGGGTTCGCGCTCGCGCGCTGCGACGTGGCCGGCGACGTGGGCCCGTGGAACGTCGGCGAGTTCTTCGTCGTGCGCGGGCATCGGGGGCGGGGCCGCGGCGTCGCCGGACAGGCGGCCCGGCTGCTGTTCCGGCGGCACCCGGGGCCCTGGACGCTCAGCTTCCTGCCCGCGAACGTGCCGGCGTCCCGGTTCTGGCCGAAGCTGGTCGACGCCGTCGCCGCCGGACCGGTCTCCCGCCACGAATTCCAGCCAACCGAGGGCGCGGCCGCCAAGGTCCGGCTGCTGTTCCAGATCGGGCCCTGATAAAGTCGCGGCAGCCAGGCGACGGCGAGGGCGGTGGCGGTGGTATCAGAACCCGATCAAGGTCTGCAGAACGGCCTTCGCGGGGGTCGTGCTCGGCTGGCCGACGTGGCGCAGCGCGCGGGGGTGTCGAAGGCCGCCGCTTCCAAGGTGCTCAACGGCGTCGTGGACTTCTCGGCGCGTCCCGAGACCCGGCTGCGCATCATGGAGGCCGCCGAGGCCCTGGGGTACCGCCCGCACGTGGCGGCCCGCGCGCTGGCGACGTCCAACGCCCGCACCGTGGCCCTGCTGGTGCCGAGGCTGACCGACCTGACCGCCGTGGCCATCGCGCGCGGCGCCTTCGAGCGGGCGGCGGAGCGCGGCTACGTGGCGGTGATGTCAGAGGACTTCGACGAACAGTCGGCCATGACCGCGTTCCGCGACCTGGTGCACGCCGGCCGCGTGGACGGCCTGATCGTCGCCTCCTCCCGCCCGGACCACAAACTGATCGCCGCCCTGGCCGAATCCGCCATCCCGCACGTGTTCCTCAACCGCGCGGTCCCCGGCACCGGCCGCAACGTCGTGATGGACGTCGCCGAGTCCAGCCGCCTGGCCCTGCGCCACCTCGCCGACCTCGGCCACCGCACCGTCGCTCACATCGCCGGCCCGCCCGGCATCACCCCCAGCGACGACCGCGCCCGCGCCTTCGCCGAATCAGCCCTCTTGCATGGGCTGACGGTCTGCCGTATCGAGCACGCCGACCTCACCGAAGCCGGCGGCGCGACAGCCGCCGCCACGATCATCGAGGCGGGCCAGGCGACAGCCGTCTACGCGAGCTCCCTGGCCCAGGCGATCGGTGCCATCCACGCCGCACACCAAGCGGGTCTGGTGATCCCCGACGACCTGTCGCTGATCGGCGACGAGGACTTCCCGATCGCGGCCTACCTCACGCCTGCGCTGACGACGATCGCCATGCCGCTGGGGGAACTCGGGCGGTACGGGGCTGACGCGATCATCGATCAGCTGGAGGGGGCGGCGCCGGGCGACGTGGTGATTCCCACTGAGCCGAGGCTTGTGGTTCGGGGTTCCACGGGACCGCCCGACTTACTTTGATCCACGCTGCGTGCTTGCCTATGCCGCCTGATCGGCGACGCCCATCTGACGCAGAACGCTGCGGTTGTCGACGCGGACCCATTCCTCGACCATGCGTCCCCGGTCGTCGAAACGGAAGATGTTGATCAGGTCGAACACCACGCGTGCGCCGTTGGGCGGAAGCGGGCCGGCCGGGGACTGGGTGAACTCGCGGACGAAGGTGCCCTCGATCCACGTCTGGCAGGCCAGGTGGTCACCCTCGGCCAGGACGATGCCGCGGCGGATCGTGCGGTCTTCGAAGGCGGCGCGGACCGCGTCGAAGTAGGCCATGAGGCCGGCGAAGTCGGATTCGAAGCCGTCGGGCCCGTGGAAGCGGAACGTCTCGGGGTCGAAGTACGTCGCGGCCTCGGCCATGTCCTCGCCGGACACTTCCAGCTCGCCGGCCCTGACCAGACGTGCCACGAGCTCGTCACGTGTGAATTCCTGTGTCATGCGATCCAGCCTGCCCGCGAAGATGCGTGCTGTCCAACGATGGTTCGGCACTCTATCCATGACTGAAGCGCATGCTATTTTCGTCGCATGGCCGAATTCACGCTGACCGGTCTGCGCATCGTCCAGCAGGTCGCCGAACGGGGATCGTTCACCCGGGCCGCCGAAGCGCTGGGCTACACGCAGTCCGCCGTCTCCCGCCAGATCGCCGCGATGGAGGCGGCAGCCGGGGCCGGGATCTTCGAGCGCAGCCGCCGCGGCGTGGCACTGACCCCGGCGGGCCAGGTGATCGTGCGCCGTGCGACGGAGATCCTCGCCGACCTGGCCGCCACCGAGGTGGAGCTGGCGGGCCTGCGCGATCGGCTCGCCGGGCGCCTGACGATCGGCGCGTACCCGACCGCCGCCATGGCGCTGGTTCCCAGGGCGATGGCTGAGATCACCTCCGGGCATCCGGGCCTCGCGGTCGTCCTGGAGGAGGCCGCGACGCCCGCGCTGCTGCGGCGGCTGCGCGCGGGCCGACTGGACGTGGCCGTCATCGGCATCGGGCACGGGCTGCCGGACTACGACCTCAGTGAGCTCCGACAAACGACGCTGCGTCACGGCGGCCTGATGGTGGCGGTCAAGGACACCCACCGCCTTGCCGGCCGCACCAATGTCACCGCCGCGGATCTGGAGCAGGAGCACTGGATCGCGGGCGAGGCCACGCCGGGCGAGCCACAGTTCGGCGCATGGCCGACCTTGTCGGAACCGCTCATCGCGCACACGTCACGCAACTGGTCGACCCGCCTCGGCCTGGTCGCGGCCGGACTGGGCATCACGGTCATCCCCAGCGTGGCCCTCCCGGCGCTTCCAGCCGACGTCAGGGCGGTGGCCGTCACCGACAGCCAGTGGGCCGGGCGCGGGACGCTGGCGGTGACGCGGCCCCGGTCATCCGCACAGGCTCAGGCGATGGTGACCGCCTTGCAGAGCCAGGCCGAGCGACTCCAGGCCGACCGACTCCGCGACAGCTGACGACCCGACTCGTGCCCCGAACGCGATCAGTACCATTCCCACCATGGAACTGGCCCCAGGGATGGCACTCGGCGACCGCTACCGGCTGGTGGAGCGCATCGGCCGCGGCGGCTTCGGCGAGGTGTTCCGCGCCCACGACGAGAGCCTGGGCCGGCCCGTCGCCGTCAAGACGCTGCGGACGACGGAGGCCACCGAAGCCGCCGGCCAGGCCTTCCTGTCCCGTTTCGAGCGCGAGGCCCGGGTCATGGCCTCCTTGCGGCATCCGGCGATCGTCACGGTGCACGACCGCGGCGTATATGAGGGTATTGCGTACGTCGTCATGGAGCTGTTGTCCGGACCGGACCTTGGCACGATCCAGCAGCAGCGCAGGATGCTCCCGGCCGAGGAGGTCATGGGGTACGGCGTCCAGGCGGCCTCGGCCGTGCGGTATCTGCACGGCCTGCCCGAGCCGGTGGTGCACCGCGACCTGAAGCCGGCGAACCTGGTCCTGGACGGCGGCGCGGTGAAGCTGTGCGACTTCGGCATCGCCGCGGTGCTGGCGCCGGACCTCACCCGGATGACGCAGGCCGGCCAGATGATGGGAACCCCGATCTTCGCAGCACCCGAACAGGTGCGGGGTGAGACCGCCTCACCGGCGTGGGACGTGTTCTCGCTCGGCACCGTGCTCTATTCGCTGTTCGCCGGCGGATCGCCGTTCTTCGCCGGTCCCGATCTGGCGGAGTCCCTGCGGCGGGTGCAGTTCGAGCAGCCGCGGCCGCTGTCCTCCTGGCGTGCCGACATCCCGGAGCGGTTGTCGCCACTGGTCGCGGCGATGATGGACAAGCAGGCGGAGCGACGTCCTCCGGCGGTCGTCGTCGCGCACGAGCTGACCGCCATGCACACGGCGATGACCGCGCCGCAGGCTCAGTACCCTGCCACGCCGCTCGGCAGCGGGGGAGCGGCGGGACCGGAGCCGATCCCGCCGGCGGCGCCCGACCCCGCCACTCTGGCCGAGCAACGGATCCAATCCGCCGAGCACCTGCTCAACGGCGGCCGCTACGCCGACGCCGACCGCGAGTTCGCCGAGGCGGTCAAGCTCATGAAGGCCGCCGGCCAGGGCGGTGATCGCAGGGTACTGATGGCAGAGTTCGGCCGCGTCCGGGCCGGATACGCCCGGGGCGACGGCGCCGCGAGCGCGATCCGCCTGCTGCGGCTGACGGATCGCGCCGAAGCGCTGCTCGATCCTTCGGATGAGTTCGTCCAGGTTCTGCGACGCTTCCAAGCGATGCGGCGCTAGTCTCCTGACTCAGGAGACTAGCCTCGCGCGACCAGCTATTCCCTATCCCTACTGCATGGGCGCCGACCACAGCACGAACTTCGCGGTCGCCTGGTTCTTGTTCGTGTCGACGGAGATGATCCGCGCGACCGCGACCTGGTAGTTCTCGCCCTTGATACAGATCAGGCCGCCCTGCGGCACGGTGGCGCCCAGATTGCCGTTGGAATTCAGGCTGTCGACGCAGTCCTGGCGGGACGGCGGGTTCGCCCCGGTCCAGGCGATGAGCTTCCCGGTGACGCCGAAACGCCCGAAGCCGTACTGGCCCGCGGGCTGGTGGGATGTGCTCAGCTCCAGGTCGCTGTAGATGCCGCTGGTGTAGGCGATGCTGGTCTTGCCGAGCGTGACGCCGTCGGTCCCGAAGACCAGCTGGCCCTGCCAGGCCACGGGGTCGGTCCCGGAAGTGAGCGGGCCGGCGGTGTTCGCCGGCGCGGCCGCCGACGTGTCGCCGGTCGAGGCGTCCGACCCGGCGGTGTTGGTCGAGCCGCCGGCCGACGACGCGGTCGGGTTCGTGCCGCCGGCGTTCTGGGGCGTCGTGGTCGGGCCGCTCGTGGCCGTCGAGCTCTTCGCCGCTTGCGCGGCTGGGTTGGTCGAGCTCTGGGCGGCCGCGGGGCCGGAAGCGGCATGATTGTTCGAGGACTTCGTCATCGCGCTGACCGCGATCACCGCCACGGCACTCAGCGCGGCCGCGCCGACGACCAGGCCCACGACCTTGCCGGTGGTCCAGGTGCCGCCCTTCGCGGGCAGGGCTGTTGTGGCCGCCTCGTGGTGGGGGAGAGGACTAGTTGTCCCAGAGCCCTGAGAAGCTGCGGTCCCGGCGACCGCTCCGGCACCGGCGAGGACCGGCGTCTGCGCCTCCTGCGACGCCCCGTCACGGACGGTCGGCGCCTGCGCCAGCAGGGCGGTCGAGGACTCACTGCGGGCCCGGGCCATCTCGGCGACGCCGTCGGGGAGCCAGCCGGGACCCGCCGCGGTGCTGTCGCCCTCGCAGTACCGGATGATCGCCGCGAGGTCGGGACGAGCCTCGGGGTCCTTGTTCAAGCACGCCGCGACCAGATCGCGCACGACCTGCGGGCACTCGCTGAGGTCCGGCTCCTCCTGCACGATGCGGTACAGGATCGACAGCTCCTCGCCCTCGCCGAACGCCTGGCGTCCGGTGGCGGCGAAGAAGGTCAGGGCGCCGAGGGCGAAGACGTCCAGCGCCGGCGTCGCCGACTGGCCGCGCACCTGCTCCGGCGCCATGTACTGCGGCGAGCCGATGCGTCCGCCGGTCAGGCCGGTGGTGGAGTCGGCGGCGCGGGCCACGCCGAAGTCGATGACGCGCGGTCCGTCCTCGGCGAGGATCACGTTGGCGGGCTTCAGATCCCGGTGGATCAGGCCCGCCTGGTGGATGGCGTCCAGAGCGCGCGCGATGCCCGCGGTGAGGATGCGGACGGTCTGCACCGGCAGCGGCCCCTGGAGCCGCACGGCCTCCAACAGCGAGGGGCCGGGTATGTAGGCGGTGGCCAGCCACGGGATCGGATCGTCCGCGCCGACGTCCAGGAGCTGGGCGATGTGGATTCCGTTCACCTGCTGCGCCGCCCGCGCCTCCAGCGCGAAGCGCCGCCGGAACTCGGAGTCGGCGGCGAGCCCGTCGTGCACGACCTTCAGGGCGACCGGACGCCCGCCCGGGAGCGTGGAGAGGTAGACGCGGCCCATGCCCCCGGCGCCGAGCCTCGCGTAGAGCCGGTAGCGGCCGATCTCGGGCGGATCGGCCGGTTCGAGCACTGAGAGGGCGGATTGTGACAATTCGCGGTGCGAAACGGCCTATGAGCGGCGCCTGGCGTCGCCAGACGACCTTTACAGCCAACCAGGATGCGGCAGGCCGTCTGTCTAGCCATGCTTGCTCCTAGACCGTTTCGCTCGTTCTCGAGGTCAGCTGCGGTTCCGCATACCGCAAATTGTCACAATCCGCCCTCTGAGAACCCTTCGAAGGACCCCGTCATCGCGTGAACGCTCCTGGAACAGTCGATCGGACCGCGCGCGGCGGGTCCGGGCCGGTGTGGACAGTGTGGGCTGTCGAACGGCGTTGACGCAGGCCGCGTGTGTGCGATCGATGCCGACCGGAAGCCTCGCGACAGGATAGTCGGTTCGGTGGCGGGTCGTGCGTCGGGTCGGGTGTCGCGTCAGGTGTAGTTCTGGATCGCAGGGCGCAGATTCACCGAGGTCTGGGGTCTGTCATCCGCGAGCGGTCCCGAGCCGCACCGGCAACGCGATCACGAGATTGCCGACAAACGTATGCGAATACTCCAGCTCGTCCTCTCCGACGGCCAGGTTCAGCTCGGGGAACCGCGCATACAGCCGCTCCAACGCGACCTCTGCCTCCAGCCTGGCCAAAGGCGCACCGAGGCAGTAGTGCGGCCCGTAGCCGAATGCCAGGAGCTCGACGCGCTCGTCGCGGGTGACGTCGAAGCGGTCGGCGTCCGGGCCGTAGGCCGCCGGATCCCGGCCGGCCGCGGAGTATCCGGCCAGGACCGCGGTGCCGGCCTCGATGCGCAGTCCCGCGACGTCCAGGTCCTTCGTCGGGTAGCGGAGCGGGAAGTAGCTCACCGGACCGTCCCAGCGCAGGGTCTCCTCGACCACCGCGGCCCAGGTGGCCTTGCCGTGTCGGACCAGGTCCAGCGCCTCGGGATGTGCGGACAGTGCGCGGACCGCGTTCATCAGCAGCGCCATGGTCGTCTCGTGGCCGGCTATGAACAGGTTCCGCAGCGAGCCGGTGACCTCCTCCGGGCTCAGGAGTGCCGGATCGGCGGCGCGGGCTGTCAGCTCACTGATGAGGTCCTGCTGCGGCTGCTCTGCCCGGTCCGCCACGATACCGCTCAGTACCGCCAGCATCTCCTGGCTGGCGGCGATCACCCGGGCCGGTTCCACGTCCGTGTTCACCAGCACCGAGCTGATCTCGTGCAGGCGCGCGCGAGCCGCCTGCGGAACGCCCAGCAGCTCGCAGATCACCTCCAGCGGCAGCGGCAACGTGAACTGCGTCCGCAGGTCCACGACGCCGTCCGGCGACGCCGAGGCGGCCTGCTCCATCTGGTCCAGCAGCCGATCGACCAGCTGCTCGATCGCCGGCCGCAGAGCCTTGATGCGTCCGCGCGTGAACGTGCTCCCGATCGCCGCGCGCAGGCGCCGGTGCTCGGGCCCGTCAGCCGTCAGCATGCTGCGATTGAGCGTGAATCCTGACAAAGGCCACCCGTCGGGGACGCGTCCCTGCTGGTACTCGGCGAAGTTGGCCGGATCCTTCGAGACGTCGGGGGAGGCCAGGAACTCCTTCAGGGCGGCGTGCCCGAGCACCAGGGCGCCGGGGACGTCGCCGGGCATCAGGACGTGAGCCGCGGCGCCGTCGGTCAGCCAGCGGGCGTTGTTCGCATGGGGGCTGCCGCCGAGCGGGTCCAGACGGTGTCTGGGGCAGCTGTTCTGAGCATCCTGGGCGGTGCCGTCCGGCTCCATGCGCAGCTCCTTGGTCAGCGTTCGTGAGGGTACTGAATCAGCTCTCTGCTCGGTACGTGCTCACTCTTCCCAGGGTTCATGCGGCTGGACAGTCGGTTGACGAAAAAGTCCGCGCCCCGCCACAAAGGCGGAGCGCGGACCCAGGCCGGGGAGCCTGTCACACCATCACATCAGTGCCCTGCTGAATCAGCCCTCGACGATCGCGTTGGCCGCCGCGGCGATCGCGTACTCGGTCGGCACGTTGATCGCCACCGGGCCACCGAAGATCTCGATGAGCCCGGCCCCGCCCAGCGAGGCGCTGATCCCGTGCAGCGCGTTCGCCGTGTACGCCGGCAGGTTGGTCACGTTCGTCAGCACCAGCGGGCCGCCGGCCTGGGCCAGCTGCGCCGCGCCGGTGAGGGCGTCGGCGAAGGACAGGCCGGTCGCCACGCCCGCGACGTGCTCGCCGTGGAAGGTGCTGGCGACCTGCGCCGCGGTGTCGTAGCGGTCGTAGCCGGCGAACTTGGTCACGTTGGCCAGGTGCGCGCCGTTCGCCGCGGCCACGGCCTGCCCGCCGACGGCGGTGACGGCCTTGGCGCTGTGCGCGTAGGCCGCGACCGCCGGGCTCATGGTCTTGTCGTTCGTGAGCAGGATCGCCGCCGGGTTGCCGTTGTCGGCGAACACCGTGGAGGCGTACGGGCCGGAGGCCAGGGCGTCGGCGAAGCCGTTGCCGGTGGCCAGGACCACGTGGCTCGGGTTGCCCAGGGCGCCGGCGATCTTCAGCGCGGTGTCGTAGCGGTCCACGCCGCCGATGCGGGTGATCTGCGCGGCCGGCAGGCCCAGGCCGTTGACCACCTTCGGGGTGATCGCGGCCGTGCCGCCGAGCACGTAGACCTTGCCGCCGGGCTTGAGCACCCGGTGGATCTCGGCGACCACCTGCGAGTCGACCACGTTGCCCGGGGTGAGCAGCAGCGGGCCGCCCATCTTCTTGGCCAGCGGGACGCCCGCGAGCGCGTCGGGGTAGTTCGTGCCGATGGCCAGGACCACCGAGTTGGCCGAACCCGGCGCGTACTGCTGCTGCGAGATCTGGATGCCGGTCTGGTAGCGGTCCTCGCCGGCGATGCGGCCCAGGCGGTTGGCGTCGTAGTTGCCCTGCACGAAGCCCAGCGTCGGCGAGCCGAGACCGGTGGCCGTGTCGTAGCCGCCGCCGGCCTTCAGTGAGGTGTCCTGGCCCATGTACGTGACCCGGGCGTTGTTGTTCGCCTCCGGGATGATCGTGGCCATGTTGCCGTTGGCGGTGATGTCACGGAACTTGCTGGAGTTCGCGTAGATCGTCGCGTTCTCGAAGCCCGGCGCGACCCCGCCGTGTGCCTGCATCTGCAGCGCCTCGACGCCGGCGAACAGCGGGGTGGCCAGCGAGGTGCCGCCGATCGGCCCCCAGTCGGGCGACCCGCTGGACGCGTCGAAGAACGCCATACCGGTCTCCGGCGCGCCGTCCATGGACACGTCCGGGGTGGCCCGCATGGGCTGGCCCAGGTGCGCGCCGTTCGGCGCGGTCTGCGAGATCGAGGCCGGGACGAAGCCGCGCTGGTAGAACGGCTGCGGCACGTCGGTGGAGGTGCCGCCGCCGGCGCCGCCGATGAAATGGCCGGGCCCCGGGTTCGCCGGGTTGACGATCCCGGTTTGGTAGTCGCCCCAGGGCTCCTCGCCCCCGTAGTTGCCGTTCTGGTCGACCTTCAGCGAGGTGCCGCCGACCGCGGTGACCCACTGCGAGCTGGCCGGCCAGGCGCTCTGCTTGCCGGCCGAATGGAGCTGGCAGTTGCCGCCGGTGGCTGCGTTCGCCGGGTCGTTGTCGCCGCAGTCGCCGGTGGCGAAGTTGAAGCTGATGCCCTCCAAGGCACCCCGCATGAAGATGCGGTCGTACGCGGCACGCGTGGCGGCGTCCTGGTTCCACCCGTCGGTGTGCATCAGGCCGTCGATCGAGCCGGAGACGATGTCCGCGGAGTGGTTGTTGACCACGGAGGAGTAGGCGGCCATCAGGTCGTTGTCGTTGCAGGAGTTCGCGGCGACGTAGACGATGTTCGCGTCCGGGGCCATGTTGTGCACGGCCTCGACGTCGAGCGCCTGCTCCTCGTGCCAGGTGCCCTCGCCGCAGGCCGACTGGTCGTTGAACGCCGCCGGGTTCGCCTGCTCGGTGTACTGGCCCGAGCGGAACTGCTGCTGGTGGAACTGGTTGTTGTAGGTCTGCATGTCGGAGACCATGTTCGGGTTCAGGTACGCGTCGATGATCGCGACCGTCGCGCCCTTGCCGGTCAGGCCGGAGCTGGCCATGCCGTAGCCGCTGCGCAACTGCGAGCCGTCGTAGCCGCAGCCCTGGACCGGGACACCGGCGTAGCTCTTCTCGGCCCAGAAGGTCGAGCACCCGCTGGTGTCGAAGGTCGGGTTACCGCTGGCGGGGCTCGCCGACGCGGCCGAGCCGCCCTTGGCGGTGTTCGCGGTGGTGGCCAGCGCCGGCTTGTTCACCGTCGGCGTGTCGGAGAGCCCGGAGATACCGGAGATCACACTCGCGACGTGCGCGGGCAGCATCGCGGCCGAGGACGGCGCGTAGTGGCTCTGCCCGTCGGGCGCGGCGTAGTTGGCGATCGTGGTGCCGAAGGCGGCCTGCACCGTCGAGGCCGAGCCCTGGGTGTCCACCCAGCCGTCGCCGATCGAGGTGACCTTCAGACCGGCCCCGGTCGCCCAGTCGGTGACCGTCTTGACCTGGTCGGCGGTCGCGCCGAACTCCGACTTGACCTGCGCGGGCGTCAGGTACTTGTGGTAGTTCCCGCTGCTCGGGTCGGAGATCGACTGCGCCAGCGAGGACAGCTGGTCGGCGTTCTGGCCGGCCAGGAAGATCCGGGTGCTGATGGTCTGGGTCGCCGGGACCGCGGCCTTCTCGGTGGCGGGGGTGGCCCAGGCCGGCTGGGTCCCGCCGATGGCGACCCGGCCCAGCGAGTCGGTCTGGCCGTTGTTGGTGTCGTTGCCCTGCGCGTGGGCGGTCGACATACCCAGGGCCGCGATGACGGCCGTGGCCATCGGGATCGACCCGACGGACATTATCTTCGAACGCTTCTTTGCCGTTGACATGGTGTTGAGAAACTCCCCGAGAGATGTGATGTGCGCGACGAGTGGGTGACGTTCAGTCCTGGGTCCACCCGCCGACGCCGTAGTAGGTGAAACCGAGGCCGGACCAGGGATTCCTGGGATCTCCGGACCGCCGGCACGCGGTCGGCGGGACCGGCGGGGCGGGGGTGGTCAGTACACTGACGAACCCGGTCGCCGTTCCCGTCATGCTGCCGCCGCCGCAAGGATGGGCTGCACTGTCGCCGTTCCGGCCGGGCGGTCGCGGAACGGTTCTTCGCGGCGCTGGATGTGAAGGAGCGAGTCAACGACGCCCGGTGCGGCGGCAGCGCGTGCCGACGACCGGCGGATCGCCGGTGTGGCCGCGTGGCCTACGCGCACCATGATCGCCTTCGTCGCTCTCACCTCCCCCGAGTGCCGCGGACAGCCAGCGTCAAAACGCTTGCGTCGACATATGACCGCGCTAGTTTCCAGGTTTGGTGTTGAATACCTGTTGAACAAGGGTTTGGGGAAGGGGCGCGGGGGTGAGCTCTACCGTTTGGTTCGGGCTGTTGGGTCCGGTGGACATCCGGCTGGACGGAGTCCCCTCGCCGCTGCCGTCGGCCCGGACCAGGGCCTTGCTGGCCGCGCTGCTGTGTCAGGCCAACCGCGTCGTGAGTGTGGACGGCCTCGTGGACGCGGTCTGGGGCGCCGACCCGCCGGACGGCGCGGTGACGACGCTGCGCAGCCACGTGATGCGCCTGCGCCGCTGCCTCGGCCCGGAGGCGGGCCGGCTGGAGACCGTCGCGCCGGGCTACCGGATCCTGCTCGACCCGGGCACCGAACTGGACACCCGGATCTTCGTGGCGCGCTACCAGGCCGGCCAGACCGCGGCCGGAGCCGGCGACTGGCACACGGCGGCCCGGCTCGCCGCCGAGGCGCTGGCACTGTGGCGCGGCGAGCCGCTGGCCGACGTGCCCTCCGAACTGCTGCACCTGGAGGAGGCCGCGGCCTGGGCCGAGCTGCGGGTGGAGGCGATCGAGCTGCGGGCCCGCGCGGACATCGCGCTGGGCCGTGCCGCTGACGCCGTGGCCGCGCTGCGCCGGCTGGCCGCCGACCACCCGCACCGCGAGCCGGCCTACGCGCTGCTGATGTCGGCGCTGGCCGCCGCCGACCGCCGCGCCGAAGCGCTACAGGTGTACCGGCTGCTGCGCACCGTGTTGGTGCGAGATCTGGGCATGGAGCCGAGTCCTGAGTTACGGGCGCTGCATCAGCGGATATTGGCGATGGACGCCGGGAAGAAGACGGCGGTCGCCGCCGGTGACGGAGCCGCCGCCGCTGTGATCGCCGAGCCGGCGGGCGAAGACGAGCCGAACGCGGCTTTTGTCGCCTGGCCCACGCCGCGCGCGCTGCCTTGGGATACCGCCGATTTCACCGGCCGTGAGGACGAACTTCGCCGCATCGTCGAGGGGGTCACTGAGTCGCTGGAGCCGCACGCTGCCTATGCCGCAGTCATCGACGGCATGCCCGGCGTCGGCAAGAGCGCGCTCGCGATCCACGCCGCCCACCTGCTCACCGACCGCTTCCCCGACGGCCAGCTCTACGCGGACCTGCTCGGCAGCACACCGTCGCCGGCCGATCCCCGTGACGTCCTGACCTCGTTCCTGCGCCTGCTCGGCATCGCCCCGACCGACCTGCCGACCTCCGACCTGGAACGCGGCGCGCTCTACCGCAGCCTCCTGGCCGAGCGCCAGGTGCTGGTCCTGCTCGACGACGTCCACGACGCCGAACAGCTGGCCCCGCTCATCCCCTCCGCCCCGGGATCGGCCCTGCTGGCGACCACGCGCGACCGCCGCGTCGGCATCGCCGGCGCACTGCGCGTCGCACTCAGCCCTCTGACACCTGCCGAATCGCACACGCTCCTGGCCCGCATCGTCGGCGCCGAGCGCACCAGCGCCGAACCCGAGGCGACCACGGCGATCCTGGCCGCCTGCGCCGGACTGCCGCTCGCCCTGCGCGCCGCCGGCGACCGCATCGTCGCCCGGCCCGCCTGGCAGCTCGCCGACCTGGCCCGCCGCCTCGCGCGTCCGAAGGGTGTGGTCGGTGCGGTCGATGCGCGCTTCTTCGACGAGCTCAGGTTCGGCGACCACGACGTACGCGCGACCTTCGAGACCGCATTCGCCGCACTCACAGCCACGGACTCCGACAACACGCTGGCGACCGCGTTCTGCCTACTGGGCTTATGGAACGGCACGGAACTGGGTCTCCCAGTCGCCGCCTCCCTCCTCGGACGCCCACCCGCCGACGCCGAACAGCTGCTGGAGCGCCTGGTCGACCTGTTCCTCCTCCAATCACCCCGCCACGGCCGCTACCTCCTCCACGACCTGCTCCGGAACTTCGCCGCCGCAAAGGCCGCCACCCTGCTCACCCCCGAGCAGCACCGCCAAGCGGCCGACCTCTGGCGCCTGCCGCACGCCCGGTCGGCGGACAGCTCCGTGCTGCGGGACGACGGCTTGTCCCAGCCCTCGTAACCGCGCGGCGCTGCTAAGGCGCTCGCCGCAACGGTGTCCGGCGGCCGCGCCAGGTACTCGGACTCCTCGGCGGCGCTCTGGTTGCTCGTGCGCACCATCACGCACAGCCCCGCGCGGCCCGGCGGCGTGGCCATCACGCCATCACGCCGCGCGGCCCGCAGGTCCGGCTAGAAGTTGAACTGAGCGATGTTCGTGGCGTCGAACACCGTCGGCGCACCGAGCGTGACCACCCCCTGCGCGCCGACCGTGAAGCTGCCCAGCGCCCCGGCCGTGAACGTCTGCCCCTGCCCGCCGGAGATCTGCCCGGAGGCCAGCGCGACCGCGGTGTACGCGGCGAGCTGTCCGAGTTTGCCCGGGTCCCACAGCTCGAAGGCCTTCACCGTCCCGTCCTGGACGTACGACCGCATGTCGTTCGGCGTCCCCAGCCCCGTGAGCAGCACCTTCCCCTTGTACTGCGAGCCGTCCAGGTACTGCGCGGCGGCCTTGATCCCGACCGTGGTCGGGGAGATGATCCCCTTCAGATCCGGGTACTGCTGCAGCAACCCCTGTGTCTGCTGGAACGACATCTGCGCGTCGTCGTTGCCGTAGGCGATCTTCACCAGCTTCATGTTCGCGTACTGGGGCTTCTTCAGCTCGTCCTGCATGAAGCCGATCCACGCGTTCTGATTCGTCGCGGTCTGCGCCGCCGACAGGATCGCGATCTGCCCGCTGTAGTTCAGCTCCTTGCCCAGCAGGTCCACCTCGCTGCGGCCCAGCGCCTCGGAGCTGGCCTGGGACACGAACACCTGCCGGCAGCCCGGATCGGTGTCCGAGTCGTACGTGACCACCTTGATCCCCGCGCTCATCGCCTGCTTCAGCGCCGTGCACAGCGCGCCGGGGTCCTGCGCGGACACCGCGATGGCCGACACGTGCTGCTGGGTCAGGGTGTTGACGTAGGACACCTGCCCGGCGGTGTCGGTGGCACTCGTGGTGCCGACCTCCTTGTAGCTCTCGCCGAGCGCGGTCAGCGCGGTGTTGCCGCCGGCGTCGGAGATGTTGAAGTACGGGTTGTTGACCTGCTTGGGCAGGAACGCGACGGTCAGCCCCTTCTTGGTCGCCGCGTTCGGATCGGCCGCCCCGCTCTGCGTCGCGGCCGGCGCGGTGGAGGCCGCCTTGTCCGTGGAGCTCTTCGTGGCGCCGCCGCACGCGCTCAGGCTCAGCGCTATCAGACCGCTCGCGGCCAGGGCCGCGACGGCGCGCGGAGCCTTGCGTCGCGAGCGCGGAGCGTTGCGTATCAGGACTGTGCTCATGACTTTCCCCTCATTGGTTGGAGTCGGGCTTGCCTGGCGAACACCTGCCGGGCCACCCGCGGCCCGAGCACGGAAACGGTCAGCAGCACGCCGGTGACGACCGTCTGGGACTGCGCGGAGACGTCGGCCAGGCTCATCACGTTCTGCAGCGTGCCGAGCAGGAACACCCCGGCGATCGCGCCGCCGAGCGTGCCCCGGCCGCCGTCGAAGTCCACGCCGCCGAGCAGCACCGCGGCCACCACCGACAGCTCCAGCCCGGTGGCGTTGCTGTACGTGGCGCTGGCGTAGTGCAGCACCCAGAACACGCCGGTGAGCGAGGAGATCAGCCCGGTGGCCACGAACAGCGACAGCTTGACCCGCTTGACGCGGACCCCGGCGTACCAGGCGGCCTCCGGCGAGGCGCCGACGGCGAACACCGAGCGGCCGAAGCCGGTGGCGTGCAGCACCACGATCGCCAGCGCCGCCAGCACCAGCCAGGGCAGCACGGCCGTCGGCAGGAACGAGCCGCCCAGGCGCCCGGAGCCGAAGTCCAGGTAGTTCTGCGGGAAGTCGGTGACCGAGTTCGAGCCGAGCACGATCTGCGCGACGCCTCGGTACAGCGCCATCGTGCCGATCGTGACCGCCAGCGAAGGCAGCCCGAGCCGGGTCACCAGCAGCGCGTTCACCAGCCCGCAGACCACGCCGAGCACGGCGCAGATCAGGATGATCGCGTTGATGTTCACGCCGTGGTTCCACAGCGCGCCCATCACCGCCCCGGACAGGCCCACCGTGGAGCCCACCGACAGGTCGATCTCGCCGGCCGCCACCAGCATCGTCATCGGCAGCGCGATCGCCGCGACCGGCAGCGTGTTGCCGATCAGGAAGCTGATGTTCAACGCGTTGCCGAAACCGCCGACGGTACTGAAGGAGACGCCGATCAGGATCACCAGCAGCGCCCCGACGACGGTGTCCCACCGGACGGCACCGATCAGGGCCGGCCGGCGTCCGGTCCCTTGTGTGCTCAGGGTTTCCGGGACGTCAGTCATTGGTGCCGCTCCTCACCTGTCGGGCCCGGCTGCGCAACAGCCCGGCGATCCGCAACGCCACCACCCGGTCCACCGAGATGGCCAGCAGCAGCAGGACCCCGTCGATCGCCTCGACCCACACCGAGCTGACGCCGATCGCGGGCAGGACGCTGTTGATGGAGGTGAGCAGCAGCGCACCGAGCGCCGCGCCGTAGACACTGCCCGAACCCCCGGTGAAACCGACGCCGCCGACCACCACGGCCGAGACGACGGTGAGTTCGTAGCCGCTGCCGGTTCCGGCGTCGGCGTAACTGAAACGGGCCAGATACAGCGCCCCGGCCAGGCCCGCGAGCGCGCCACACAATATGAAGGCGCCCAACACGCGCCGCCGCACCGGAACGCCGGCCAGCGCCGCGGCCTGCGCGTGCGAGCCGAGCGCGTAGCACTCCCGGCCGCTGCGGTAGTTGCGCAGGAAGTACCCGACCGCGATCACCACGACGATGGCCAGCAGCGCCAGATACGGGATCGCCCAGATTCCGTTGTGGCCGAAGCTCTTGTAGCCGCTCGGCAACAGGCTCGCGGTGACCTCGCGGGAGCCCACCCAGATCGAGTCCAGGGCGCGGATGATGTAGAGCGTCCCCAGCGTGACCATCAGCGAGGGCACCTGGCCCAGGCCCACGAGGATCCCGTTGAAGGCGCCGAAGCCGGCCCCGAGGACGACCGCTAATCCGATCGCCAGGACCGGATTCCCGCCGTGCCGCAACAGATCGCCGGCGGCGAAGGCCGTGACGCCGAGCACCGAGCCGACCGACAGGTCGACGTTGCCGGTGATCACCACGACCGCCTCGCCGACCGCCACGAGTATCAGGATCGTGCCGTTGAGAAGCAGGTCCTTGATTCCCTGCTCGGACAGGAACGAGGTGTTGTCGATCTGCGTGGCGACCAGCATCACGGCCAGCACCACCAGGATGGCCAGCTCGCGCATCACCAGGACCCGGTCCAGCAGGGCCCGGGGCGCCTCGGCGGCGAGCAGCGGCTGCTCGGCCGCCGTCGTGGAGGCCGTCATATCGTGCCTCCCGCCGCGTCCCCGACCGCCGCGCCGGTGGCCGCCGCCATCACGGTCTGCTCGGTGGCGTCCGCGCGCGAGATCTCGGCGCTGATCCGGCCCTCGCGCATCACCAGGACCCGGTCGGCCATGCCCAGGATCTCCGGCAGGTCCGAGGAGATCATCAGCACCGCGACGCCGTCCGCCGCCAGCTGCGAGAGCAGCCGGTGCACCTCGGCTTTGGTGCCGACGTCGATGCCGCGCGTGGGCTCGTCGACGATCAGCACCCGCGGCCCGGTGGCCAGCCACTTGGCCAGCACGACCTTCTGCTGGTTGCCCCCGGACAGCGTGCCGACCAGATCCGACAGGCGCGCGTACTTCACCTGGAGCTTGGCCGCCCAGTCCACCGCGCGGTCGCGTTCGGCGCGTCGGCTGACCAGGCCGGCGGGGTGGTGCGCGGGCAGATCGGCCAGGCCGATGTTGCGCTCGACGCTCATCTGCATGATCAGGCCCTGCGCCCGCCGGTCCTCCGGGACCAGGGCCAGGCCCGCGGCCATCGCCAGGCTCGGCGAACCGGGCTTCAGCATCCGTGCGCCGACCGCGACCCGCCCGGCGTCGAAGCGGTCGATGCCGAACACGGCGCGCGCGACCTCGCTGCGTCCGGCGCCGACCAGCCCGGCCAGGCCCACGATCTCCCCGGAGCGCACCTGGAAGGAGACGTCGGTGAAGACGCCCTCCCGGGTCAGCCTGCTGACATCCAGGGCGACCTCGCCGACCTCGGCCGGCTGCTTGGGGTAGAGCTCGTCGAGGGTGCGGCCGACCATGCGCCGCACCAGGTCGGCCTCGGTCAGCCCGGCCAGCGGCTCGGCGGCCACCAGCGCCCCGTCGCGCAGCGTCGTGACCCGCTGGCAGAGCCCGAACACCTCCGAGAGCCGGTGCGAGATGAACAGCACCGCGGCGCCCTGCTCCCGCAGCGCGCGCACCACCGTGAACAGCCGCGCCACCTCGCTGCCGGTGAGCGCCGCGGTCGGCTCGTCCATGATGAGCACCCGCGCGTCGAAGGACAGCGCCTTGGCGATCTCGACCAGCTGCTGGTCGGCGATGGACAGCCCGCGCGCGGGCCGCTCCGGATCCATCGCGACGCCGAGCCGGGCGAACAAGGCGGCCACGGCTTGGTGCACAGCGCGGTGATCGACGCGGCCGAACGAGCGCTTGGGCTGGCGCCCCATGAAGATGTTCTCCGCCACGCTCAGGTCGGGGAACAACGTCGGTTCCTGGTAGATGACGGCCACCCCGGCGTCGCGCGCCGCGGCGGGCCCGCCGAACTCCACCGGCACGCCGTCCAGCAGCACGCGGCCCTCATCCGGCCGGTGCACCCCGGCCAACACCTTGATCAGCGTCGACTTGCCGGCTCCGTTCTCACCGGCCAGCGCGTGCGCCTCGCCGGCGAAGAGCGAGAGGGACACCGAACGCAGCGCACGCACAGCACCGAAGGACTTGCTCACCCCCTCCAGCGCGAGGACCGGAACGTCGGGGTCCGGGTCGGGTTTCTTCATGAGACGACACCCCTGGGTCTGCTCGGCGTTGCCGTCGGGCGACGAGTGAATTGTTTCAATGAAATTGCCGCGAGGTTAGCTCCGGGGGTGGGGTGCGTCAAGGGTCGTGGAGCGGGGGCGGTGAGTCAGGGGTGGATTCCGGCAGCGGTGGTGCGCCGAAAGTGCATGCTGATCAGCAGCGATCATCAGAAACGAGCGAATGTAAGCAGCTTGATAAAAAACTCAAGGCCTCGCGAAGCTCTCCGGTGATCGATGATGAATCGATTCATACTGACCGCGATGCGAGGGCCGCCGGCCGACGTGGCGGCACCACGCCGGCCGGCGGCCGCGTCATGCGTGCGCTACTGCACGTAGCACGCCTTCGCCGAGCCGAACGCCGGGTCGCCGAAGACGGTGTTCGTGCAGGGAGTCCCACCGGTGAAGCTGCCGAAGTAGTACCGGCCGTTCACGCCGAAGGCCACCTCGTGGGTGCCGGAGAAGGCGCAGGTGCCGTTCTCGACCGCGCAGGACGTCCAGGTCGCGAACGTCGGCGGCGGGCCGAGCAGGAAGCAGGCCTTGGCGACGCCGGGGGTCGGGTCCCCGAAGACCGCGTCGTCGCAGGCGGTGCCGCCGCTGCCGAGTGTGGCGAACTTGTAGGTGCCGTTCGCGCCGAACGCGATCGTCATCAGGCCGCTGTACGAGCAGTTCTGGTTCTCGGTCGCGCACTGCTGCCACCCCGGCGAGGGCGGCTGCGTCGTCTGCACGTAGCACCACTTCGCGACGCCGTTGTCGGGGTCGCCGAAGACGGCGTCCGAGCAGGTGGTGGCACTGCCGGTCTGCAGGTAGTTGAAGCGCGCCGCGGCGCCGAAGGCGATCACCGACGTCCCGTTCACCGCGCAGGTGCCGTTCTCGGCGGCGCAGCGCGTCCACGTCCCCGGCAGTGCGCGGTAGCTGATCGGCGGGGCGGTCGCCGAGGCGCTGTACGCGAGTGTGTACGAGCCAGGGGCCACGCCGCGGAAGTACACGTACTGACCGTCGGTGTCGGCGCTCGCGATCCCGGGCGCCCCGACGAACGCACTGCCGTTCCACGCGGTCTGCCCGTTCACCGTGACCGTCCGGCTCTGTCCCCACGTCGGTACGGCGATCACGCCGGTGGAGCCGGTGTTGGTCGAGGAGTTCACCGTCAGGCTGAAGTCCCCGGCGGTGTCGTGGTCGTAGCCGACCTGGATCTGCTTGCCGGAGGCCACGGTCAGCAGGCCCTCGACGTGCGTGAGGTCGCCGGGATGCGGCACGACCTGGTATGCGCTCCCGGACGGCGCGGTGGGGGAGACCCCCAGCACGTCAGTGGTCAGTGCGCCGGTGGGCCCGGTCGACCAGCCGTGCGCGAGGCTGGTGAAGGCGCTCGAATACGCGTTGAGCGTTCCGTTGTTGGCGAAGCCCTCCCAGAAGGTGCTGGCGGTGCCGATCGGCGAGGTGAGTTGGTAGCCCCACTCGTCGCGCATCAGGTTGAGCGCGTTGACGTCGTCGCCGGCCGTGAAGTGCGCGAAGAGCTCCATTGAGCCGGAGAACGGCGAGAGGTTGTTATTGAACTCAGGGGCCTGAGCTCCCAGGCTGTTCCAGTTCCCGCGCAGGTGTGCGGCGACCGCAGTGGCCTGCGACGGTGTGGTCAGGCCGTACCAGACGGCGAGGGAGTTCCCGTCCTGCGGATACAGCGTGCTGCTCGGGTTGTCCTTGTACGCTCCGGCCGATCCGTCCCACAGCGTGGCGTTGACCGCGGCCTTGATGCTCGCAGCCTGATTCGTGTACGTCGCGGCCAGCGAGCTGTTTCCCTCGGCCGTGGCCAGCCGGGCACCGGTGGTCAGCGCCTCGTACAGCATGGCGTTGGCCTCGATGTTCTCCCCGCCCTGGCCGCCACGGGCCCAGTCGTTGGTGTTGGTGACGTTCAGCAGGTGGTTGCCGTCGATCTTGGCCGTCATGAAGCTCATGCCGAGCTGGTACTTGCTCCAGATGCTGTCCAGCCAGGCCTTGTCGGAGGTGTCGAGGTAGTACGTGTAGGTCCCTATCAGGGTCCAGATGTGGTACGTGTCCGAGCCGTAGAGGTTGAACGCGGGGCCGCTGTAGGGCAGCTCGCCGGTCGACTTCTGGCCCTGGTACATCGTGGTCAAGGAGTTGCGGACGCCGAGCAGGTCGTCGGTGCTGACGTACGCGGTGGTCGTCGAGACGCCCATGTCGCCGGGCCACACCGTGCGGTCCCGCTTCGCACCGTCGGTGAGCACCTCGGTGCCGGTGCCGATGACGGCGTTGTTCTCCCATCCCGACGAAGGCGGCGGCCAGGCCCGGCCCTCGGTCGGGTCGATGGTGTCCAGCTGGGTGGTGTAGGCACCGGCGTACCAGATGCGGTTCAGGGTGTCGTCGTTCGAGCAGAAGTAGTCCGGGTACGCGGCCGGGTCCGAGGCGTTGGGAGCGGCGCTGAACGCCAGGGAGACGCCGTTGATGTCGGCGTAACCGCCGGAGTTCAGGAAGAGGGTCAGGTACCTGAATCCGCCGCGCAGCTTGTCCTTCGGCATGGTGTAGCTGCCGCCGCCGGCCGGGACCCCCGCGATCAGCGCGCCGTCCGCGCCGCCGCCGCTGGAGGCGTCGCTGCCGGTACCGACGAACTGGCTGGACTCCGAGAACGCCAACCCGACGCTTTGAGACGAATCGCTGGCGTCGGCGAAGTTCAGCGTCACCACGCCGCCGACTTCCTTGCCGAAATCGAGGGTCACGGCGGAATCGTTTCCGGTCAGGCGGGTGCTCTGACCGCTGAGCACCGCTGCGGAGTTGCTGACGGTGCCGCTGGTGCCGTAGACCGCGACCGGGGCGACTGTCCGCGAGGTGGGGGACAGGTTGTCGGCGGCGCAAGGGTTTGTGGCGGCGGTGTGGAGGCTCGCCGGTCGCGGTGCTGAGTGCGGTGTTGAATGCGGTGCGGCTTGTGGTGCCGGTGCCGCGTTCGCGGGGGCCGGTGCCGGACCGCCGATGGCGCTGCCGACACCACCGAATGTCAGGCCGAGCGCGAGCGCGGCGACGGGGATGTGCTTCATGGATCTACCCCTCATGAAACGTTTTCGAGCACGACGGGGGGACGCGCCTGCGAAAAGGCGGCGGGAGTGCTGGTTTTGCGAGATTAAATCGATTCAATCCACGAATTCACCCGGGATGCTACTCCCGCCCGGGCCGGACGGCCAGAGCCCGCGGCCCAAAGAATCAGGGGCCTGTGACCGCCGAGGTCGGAGCCTTGACAGCCTTCCGCAGCGGCGGTAAAACCAACACGAACAAAGGGAAACGGCGCGGAAACCAAGAACACCCGGGGTGGCCCATGTACGCAGAGGAACGACAGCAGGCGATCCTGCACAAGGCGCGCGTCGACGGCCGGGTGGACGTCGTGGTCCTGGCCGAGGATCTGACGGTGACCACCGAGACGATCCGCCGGGACCTGACGGCGCTGGAGCGGGCCGGCTTCGTGCGCCGGGTGCACGGCGGGGCGATCCCGGTCGAGCGGCTCGGATTCGAGCCCGCGCTGGCCGTCCGCGACCAGAGCATGACCGCGGAGAAGGAGCGGATCGTCAAGGCGGCGCTGGACCAGATCCCGGACGAGGGCTCGATCATCATCGACGCCGGCACCACCACCGGCCGGCTGGCCTCGGTGCTGCCGGCCGACCGGGAGCTGACCGTCGTGGTGAACGCCCCGGCGCTGGCCGCGCAGCTGGTCGCGCGGCCGAATCTCACGGTCCTGATGCTCGGCGGCCGGATCCGCGGCCGCACGCTGGCCGCGGTGGACGAATGGGCCCTGGCGCCGCTGTCCCAGCTGTGTGTGGACGTGGCTTTCATGGCCACCAACGGAGTCTCCGTCGCACGCGGCCTGACCACCCCGGACCTGGCCGAGGCGGCGGTGAAGCGCGCGATGATCGGCGCAGCCCGGCGCACCGTCCTGCTGGCCGACCACACCAAGGTCGGCAACGACTGCATGGCCCGCTTCGGAGGCCTGGACGACGTCGACCTGTTCATCACCGACGCCGGTCTGGACGAGGAGACCGCCGCCGACTTCGGCGGCGCCGGGGTGCGGGTGGTCCGGGCATGATCGTGACCCTGACCCTCAACCCCAGCCTGGACCGCACGCTGGGCCTGCAGTCGCTGCGCCGCGGTGAGGTGCTGCGCGCCACCTCCGCGCGCATCGACCCCGGCGGCAAGGGCGTCAACGTGACCCGGGTGCTGCGCGCCTTCGACGTCGACTCGCACGCGGTGATCCCGTGCGCGGGCCCGGACGGCGAGGAACTGGTGCGGCTGCTGCAGAAGGCGGGCGTCCCGGTGACCGAGGTCCCGGTCGCGGGGTGGACCCGGTCGAACATCACGCTGGTCGAGGCGGACGGCCGGTCCACGAAGGTCAACGCCCCCGGCGGGGCGCTGACCGGCGAGGAGGTGGCGCTGCTCGCCGACACCGTCGTGGACCGGTGCGTGTCACAGGGCATTGAGAACGCTCCCGCTTCCTGGGCCGTGCTGTCCGGCAGCCTGCCGCCGGGCGTGCCGGACGGCGTCTACGCGAACCTGACTTCGGTGTTCGCCGAGCACGGGGTCAGGGTCGCGGTCGACACCAGCGGTGCGGCGCTCGTGGCCGCGCTCGACGCCGGTCCCGATCTGGTCAAGCCGAACCGGCAGGAGTTGGCCGCGGCGGTCGGGACTCCCCTGAACAGCATCGCTGATGTCGTCGCCGCGGCGGAGAAGCTGCTGTCCCGGGGCGTCAAAGCAGTACTGGCGAGCCTCGGTGCCGACGGCGCCGTACTCGTCGACTCCGCCGGCGCGGTCCTCGGCACCGCCGATCCGATCGATCCGGTCAGCACCGTCGGTGCCGGCGACGCGATGCTGGCCGGCTTCCTGGCCGCCGGCGCGCGGGGCGAGAAGGCCCTGATCGAGGGCATGGCGTGGGCTCGGGCCGCCGTCGGCCTGCCGGGCAGCCAGATGCCCGGCCCGGCCGACGTCAGCCGGGAGGGGATCCGGGTCGTGCGCGACCCGGGAGGTAAACCGGCCGGGGCGGTCCGCCTGGCCGACGACGGCTGACGCTGCCACCGGCGCCATCACGAGGGCATCTTTGCCCGCACCACCGCACGACGAGTGAGGAACAAACCCCAACGATTCGCTTGACGTCCCTAGGAGGACGCGATGTCTTCGATGGCTTATACGCCGGCTCCGACCGGCACCGGATTGAAGGCCACAGTCCAGAAGTTCGGCTCGTTCCTGGCCTCGATGGTGATGCCGAACATCGGCGCGTTCATCGCCTGGGGCCTGATCACCGCGCTGTTCATCCCGACCGGCTGGACCCCGAACAAGTCGCTCGGCGAGCTGGTCTCGCCGATGATCACCTACCTGCTGCCGATCCTGATCGGCTACACCGGCGGCCGGCTCGTGCACGGCCAGCGCGGCGCGGTGATCGGCGCCATCGCCACCACCGGCGTGGTGGTCGGGTCCTCGGTGCCGATGTTCCTGGGCGCGATGATCGCCGGCCCCGCTTCGGCGTGGGTGCTGAAGCAGTTCGACAAGCTGACCGCGGACCGGCTGCGCGCCGGGTTCGAGATGCTGGTCGACAACTTCTCCCTGGGCATCATCGGCGGCGCGTTCGCGGTGCTGGGCAAGTGGGCGATCGGCCCGGCGGTGAACCACGTGACGAACTGGGCCGGCTCCGGTGTGAACTGGGTGCTGAACCACCACCTGCTGCCCTTCGTCAGCATCCTGATCGAGCCGGCGAAGGTGCTGTTCCTGAACAACGCCATCAACCACGGCGTGCTGGACCCGCTGGCGGTGGCGCAGTCCGCGGCGCACCACAAGTCGATCCTGTTCATGCTGGAGTCCAACCCCGGACCGGGCCTGGGCATCCTGTGCGCGTACCTGCTGTTCGGCCCGCGTACGCTGCGCCCGACGGTCCCCGGCGCGATCGTCATCCAGTTCCTCGGCGGCATCCACGAGATCTACTTCCCCTACATCCTGATGAAGCCGCGGCTGATCCTGGCCGCGATCGCCGGCGGGTTCGCGGGTATCTCAGTGTTCTCCGTCACCGGCGCCGGCCTGGTCGCCTCGCCCTCGCCGGGCTCGATCTTCGCCTACCTCACCGAGACCCCTCGCGGGAGCTACTTCGGAGTGCTGGCCGGCGTCGTGGTCGCGGCGGCGGTGTCGTTCGTCGTGGGCTCGGTCCTGCTCGGGTTCGGACGCGGTGAGCAGCCGGAAGACGAACAGGCCGAAGCGGCCGAAGAAGCGGGCGGCGCGTCCGGCGTGTCCGATGCCGTCCCCGCGCAGTCCTCACCTGAAGGAGCGACCGCATGAGCACTCTGTCCGCCTCGGAGATCAAGAAGATCATCGTGGCCTGCGACGCGGGGATGGGGTCCTCGGTGATGCTGGCCGGCACCTTGAAGCGGCAGCTGAAGAACACCGGCGTGACCGTGGAGCACGCGCAGGTCTCGGCCATCCCGGCCGACGCCGACCTGATCCTGACCCAGGTGAGCCTGGCCGAGCGGGCCCGGGCCTCGGCGCCGGGCAAGCCGGTGGTGACGTTCCAGATCTTCCTGGGCGACCCGGCCGTGAACAAGGTCGTCAAAGCCGTGAAGGAAGGCGGCACCATCGATGTCTGACACCGCTGACGGCCTGCTCGCCGAGCGGGCCGTCCGGTTCGGAGTCCAGGCCGCCGACCGCTACGACGCGGTGCGGCAGTGCGGGGAACTGCTGGTCGCGATCGGCGCCGTGACCGAGGACTACGTCCCGGCCATGCGCGAGCGCGAAGACGAGATCTCCACGTACATCGGCGCCGGGGTGGCGATCCCGCACTCCACGGCCGCCGGCAAGAAGTACGTCCGGCGCGACGCGCTGGCCGTGCTGAGCCTGGCCGAACCCGTCGACTGGGGCGAGGGCCAGGAGGTGTCGACGTGCGTGGCGATCGCCGCCCTCGGCGACCGGCACCTGGACATCCTCGCCGAGCTCGCCGAGGTCCTGATGGACCCGGAGCGGGCCGAACAACTGCACAGGGCGACAACCGCTGACGAAGTGATCCGGCTGCTCCAGCCGGCAGGAGAGGCAGAGAACGTATGAAGGCCGCTGTGTTCCACGGACCCGGGGACGTCCGGATCGAGGAGGTCCCCGAGCCCACCGCGGGCGCCGGGGAGGTGAAGATCAAGGTCCTGGCCTGCTCGATGTGCGGGACGGACCTGAAGATCTTCCGCTCCGGGCACTTCCGCATCAGCCCGCCCCGCGTGATGGGGCACGAGATCGCCGGCGAGATCGTCGAGGTCGGCGCCGGCGTCACCGGCTGGGCGGCCGGCGACCGGGTGCAGGTGATCGCCGCGATCCCGGACGGCACCTGCGAGGAGTGCACGCGCGGGCACCAGACCGTGTGCCTGAACCAGGAGTCGATGGGCTACCAGTACGAGGGCGGCTTCGCGGAGTTCATGGTCGTGCCGCCGAGCGTGCTGGCGGTGGACGGGATGAACCGCATCCCGGACGGCGTCGGCGCCGACGAAGCGTCGGTCACCGAGCCGCTGGCCTGCGTCCTCAACGGCCAGGAACTGGCGGGCGTCGGCACCGGCGACGTGGTGGCCGTCTTCGGCGCCGGCCCGATCGGCTGCCTGCACGTCCGGCTCGCCCGCTCGCGTGGCGCGGCGCGGATCATCATGATCGAGGTCAACCGCGAGCGTCTCCAGCTGGCAGCGGACCTCGTCCACCCCGACGACACCGTGTGCGCCGAGGACGGCGACATCATCGAGCAGGTCCGCAAGCTCACCGACGGCCGCGGCGCGGACGTGGTGATCACCGCCACCGCCGCCGGCGCCGCCCAGGAACAGGCCCTCCAGATCGCCGCCCCCCGCGCCCGCATCAGCTTCTTCGGCGGCCTGCCGAAGGACAAGCCGACCATCACGCTGGACTCGAACCTGGTCCACTACCGCGAACTGACGATCGTCGGCGCCAACGGCTCCTCACCCGCGCACAACGCCCGCGCACTGGAGCTGATCGCCACCGGCGAAGTGCCGGTCAAGGACCTGATCTCGGTGCGGCTGCCGCTGGACCGCGTACTGGACGGACTGCAGATCGTGGCCAAGGGCGAGGCGATCAAGGTCACCATCGAGCCCTGAGAAGGGCCCGGCCGAACCGAAGGAGAGGGAACCATGGTCGAGCGCACCGTCGTCGTCGGATCCACCAGCGGGCTGCACGCCCGCCCGGCGAAACTGCTGGTACAGGCCGCCACGAAGCAGCCGGCGACGGTGCGCCTGCGCGTAGGCGACCGCCCGCCGATCGACACCCGCAGCATCCTGGCCGTGCTCGCGCAGCGAGTGAAGCAGGGCACGGAGGTCACGCTGGAGGCCGACGGCGAGGGCGCCGAGGCTTCGGTCGCGGCACTCGCGGAGCTGATAGCGCGGAACCTTGATGAGGAGGGGGAGGATGGCTGAGCGACTGGTCGGCGGGGTAGGCGGGGTCGTCGGGACGAGCGCGACCGCGGCTGCGGCGGCCCGGGCCGCCGGGCGGGCGGCGCTCGACGGTGCCAGCTCGGAGCAGGTCGGTGAGGCGGGTGGTGGTGTGGCCGGGTCTGGTGCACTCGCTGCGGCGGGCGAACCAGCCGGGCAGCCGGCGGCGCTCGATGGTGCCGACGCGGAGCAGGTCGGCGAGGCGGGTGGCGCGGCGGCTGGGTCTGGCGTGCTTGCGGAGGGTGCGGGCTCAGCTGCTCGGCAGTCGGCGGCGCTCGATGGTGCTGGCGCGGGGCGGGCCAATGATGCGGCCGGAGCTGGTGCGCTCGCTGCGGCGGTCGAACCTGCCGGGCAGCCGGTGGCGCTCGATGGTGCCGACGCGGAGCAGGTCGGCGATGCGGGTGGCGGTGCGGCTGGGTCTGGCGTGCTTGCGGCTGGTGCGGGCTCAGCTGCCCGGGAGTCGGCGGCGCTCGATAGCGCTGGCGCGGGGCAGGCCAATGATGCGGCCCGAGCTGGTGCGCTCGCTGCGGCGGTCGAACCTGCCGGGCAGTCGGCGGCGCTCGGCGGTGCCGGCGCGGAGCAGGTCGGCGACGCGGCTGGTGGTGCGGCCGGTGCCGCAGGCCGGGCTGCTCATGAGCAGGCCACTGATGCGCCGCAACTCAGCGGTGTCGGGGTGAGCCCGGGCACGGCGGTTGGTCCGGTCGTGCGCATGACGGCCCCGGCCCCGCTCCCTCCGCCGCACCAGGTCGTCGACTCGGCTGCGGAGCTGGCGTCGGCGCGGCAGGCCGTCAGCGTCGTCGCCGCCGACCTCACCGTCCGAGCCGGGCGCGTGTCGGGCGAGGCGAAGGAGATCCTCGAAGCGTTGGCGATGATGGCTGCGGATCCCACGCTCGGTGCCGATATCGAGCAGCGCATCGCGTCCGGCACCGATGCCGCGCATGCCGTCACCGAGGCCTTCGATGCCCAGGCCGACCTGCTGCGCGACGCCGGTGGCTACTTCGCTGAGCGGGCCGCGGACCTCGAAGATCTGCGTGATCGGGCCGTGGCGACTGTCCTCGGACGTCCGATTCCCGGCATCCCCGATCCCGGTCATGTGTTCGTGCTGGTGGCCGCCGATCTCGCTCCGGCCGACACCGCGAGCCTGAACCCTGAGCAGGTCCTCGCCATCGTCACCGAGCGCGGTGGTCCGACCAGCCACACCGCGATCCTGGCGCGTGGTCTCGGCATCCCGGCGGTCGTCGCGGTTGCCGGCGTGACCGAGATCGCCGACGGCGTCGTCGTCGCGGTCGACGGTGCCTCCGGGATCGTCACCGTCGGTGTCGAGCCGGCGGCGGACAACGCGCCGCGCGTCCGCACCCAGGCGAACCTCGCCGACCTCGGCCCCTGCCACACCAAGGACGGCCACCCCGTATCCCTCTACCTGAACATCGGCTCCCTCAAGGACGTCCGCCCGGGCGCCCAGGGCGTCGGCCTGCTGCGCACCGAGTTCCTGTTCCTCGGACGCAAGGACGCGCCGTCCGTCGCCGAACAACACGCCGCCTACCTGGAGCTCTTCAACGCCTTCCCCGACCCCGGCACCCGCGTCGTCATCCGCACCCTGGACGCCGGCGCCGACAAACCCCTGCCGTTCCTCGGCCTGCCCGACGAGGAGAACCCGGCGCTCGGCGTCAGAGGGCTGCGGACCGCGCGTCTGCGTCCGGAGGTCCTGGACGACCAGCTCGCCGCGATCGCCTCGGCCGCCGCGGCCACGACCTGCGAGGTCTGGGTCATGGCCCCGATGGTCGCCACGCCGGCCGAGGCCGCGGAGTTCGCCGCGAAAGCCCGGGCGCACGGCCTCCAGCACGTCGGCGCCATGATCGAGATCCCCGCCGCGGCTCTGCGCGCCTCCCGCCTCCTGGCGCACCTCGACTTCCTCTCCATCGGCACCAACGACCTCGGCCAGTACACGATGGCCACCGATCGCCAGGACGGCCGCCTGCCCGACCTGCTCGACCCCTGGCAGCCGGCGCTCCTGGAGCTGATCGCGCTGGCCGCCGAGGCCGGGCGCGCGGCGGGCAAGCCGGTGGGCGTCTGCGGCGAGGCGGCGGCCGATCCGGGGCTGGCCGCGGTGCTGGTCGGGCTGGGGGTGACGTCGCTGTCGATGACGGCCGCCGCGGTCCCCGCCGTCCACGCCTCGTTGAGCCGGCGCACGCTGCCGGAGTGCCGAGACCTCGCGGAGCGAGCGCGCGACGTCGACGATCCGGCCGAAGCCCGGGAGTACGCGGCGTCGGTACCACCGTCCTGACAAGCCCCGGACGCCCGGGGTGGCTCGGGGTGGCCCGGCCGGGCGGCCGGGGGTGACCCGGGGTGACCCGTTCGGGTGCAGAAAGGTTACAAAAGCACCCTTTCAGACCACACCCCGACTATGGCGGTACAAGACGCGGCCCCCGGGGCGTCCGGAAACCACTCGACCCACCTGCGGCGCGACATCGGTCTGATCGGCCTGCTGTGGGCCTCCGAAGGCTCGATCATCGGCTCGGGCTGGCTGTACAGCGCGCAGAAGGCGCTGGTCGCGGCCGGCCCGGCCGCGCTGATCAGCTGGGGCATCGCCGCGGTGGCGATCATCGCGCTGGCGTTCGTGCACGCCGAACTCGGCGGCATGTTCCCGGTCGCCGGCGGCACCGCGCGCTACCCGCACTACGCCTTCGGCGGCGCGGCCGGAGCCTCGTTCGGGTGGTTCACGTGGCTGCAGGCGGTGACCGTGCCGCCGATCGAGGTGCAGGCCATGATCGGCTACGCGCAGCACTACTCGTGGGCCGACAGCTGGCAGCACAAGGACGGCACGCTCACCGGCTACGGCGAGCTGGTCGCGATCTTCCTGATGGCGGTGTTCACGGCCGTGAACTTCCTCGGGATCCAGAAGCTGGCCGCCGTGAACAACGCCGCGACGTGGTGGAAGGTCGGCGTGCCGCTGTTCACGATCTTCGTGCTGGCGTTCACGCACTTCCACAGCTCGAACTTCACCGCCAAGTCCGGCGGCGGCTTCATGCCCTTCGGCGCGCACGGCATCATGACGGCGGTGTCGACCTCCGGCATCATCTTCGCGCTGCTCGGCTTCGAGCAGGCGATCCAGCTGGCCGGCGAGTCGCGCAACCCCAAGCGCGACATCCCGCGCGCGACGATCCTGTCGATCCTGATCGGCGCCGCGATCTACATCCTGCTGCAGGTGGTCTACATCGCCGCGCTGCCGGCCGCGACGTTCGCCGCCGGGTGGGCGCACCTGGACTACAAGAACATCAGCGGGCCGTTCGCGGGGCTGGCGACGCTGGTGGGCCTGGGGTGGCTGGCGACCATCCTGTACATCGACGCGATCATCTCCCCCGGCGGCACCGGCCTGATCTACACGACGTCGACCTCGCGCATCACGTACGGCCTGAGCAAGAACGGCTACGTGCCGGTGCAGTACGAGTACGTCACCGAGCGCGGCGTGCCGTGGCTGGGGATGCTCACCGCCTTCGTCGTCGGCTGCATCTGCTTCCTGCCGTTCCCCAGCTGGCAGCAGCTGGTGTCCTTCATCACCTCCGCCAGCGTGCTGATGTACGCCGGCGCGCCGCTGGCCTTCGGCGTGTTCCGGGAGAAGCTGCCGGACGTCGAGCGGCCCTACCGGCTGCGCGCCGGGGAGTTGCTGTCGCCGTTCGCGTTCATCGTGGCGAACTACATCATCCTGTGGGCCGGCTGGTCCACGGACTGGCGGCTCGGGGTCGCGATCGTGATCGGCTACGTGCTGCTGGCGATCTCCCGGATCTTCCACCTGAACCCCGCGCACCCGCCGCTGGAGCTGCGTGCGGCGCAGTGGCTGCTGCCGTACCTGCTGGCCATGGGGATCATCGTGTGGACCAGCGCGTTCGGTCCGATGAAGCACCCGTGGTTCAACGAGTGGTGGTCGCTGGTCGTGGTCGCGGCGCTGAGTCTGGTGATCTACTACTGGGCCAAGGCGGTGGCGCTGCCGGCGGAGCGGATCCGGGCGCACGTCGCGGACGTCGCCGTGATCGACGCCGGCGGGCACTGAGGCCCGGCGGGCACCGAAGTCCGACGGGCACGGCCTTGTCAGCGGCGGCGGCCCGGGATCAAGCTGGCGGCATGACGACCCGGACCCCGCGGACCAGCGCACGCCGCGACCAGCTGACGGCGATCGCCGCCGGCCTGTTCGCCCGCGACGGCTACCACAACGTGACCGTCGGCGACATCGCCGCGGCCGCGGGCCTGTCGGGGCCGGCGATCTACCGGCACTTCCCCGGCAAGCAGGCGATCCTCGCCGAGGTGGTGCGCTCGGGCTTCGACGAGATGGCCCGGGTCCTGGCCGCCGACCTGGCCGGCACCTCGGACCCGGCCGAGCGGCTGCGCCGGACGTACCGCGACCTGGCGGCCTTCGTGATCCGGCGCCCGGAGTTCGGCGTGATGTGGCGCCGCGAGTACCGCCACCTGGCCCCGCAGGACGCGGCCGAGCTGGCCAAGCGCATGGGGGCGGCCTCCGACGCCGCGGTCGCGGAGCTGCGCGTGCTCCGGCCGGCGCTGGAGCCGGCGGACGCGGAGCTGGTCTCGTGGGCGGCGATGAGCGTGATGGGCAGCATCTCGGACCACCGGGTCCGGCTGCCGCGCACGGCGTTCGAGGAGCTGCTGGCGGGGATCGCGATGGACGTGGCGGGGGTGGAGTTCGCGGGGGTGGCCGAGGACGACAGGGCCCACGAGCCGGCGGCGGGGGATCGGAAGGAGCAGATTCTCGCGGCGGCGGCGCGACTGTTCTGGGACCGCGGGTACCACGAGGTGACGCTGGACGAGATCGGGGCGGCGGCGGGGATTGCCGGGCCGAGTGTTTACAGCCACTTCGCGGGGAAGGCCGAGCTGCTGCGGACGATCACGGAGCGGATCGGGGAGCGGCTTCGGCAGGACCTCGCCGAGAGTGAGGCCGCGATGGCCGCCGCTGCGCCGAGCGCCGGAGCCGATGTCGCGCCCGCAGCTGATACCGCTGATACCGCTGATACCGCGCGCGAATTCGCCGCTGGCACAGCACACGCCGCCGCCGCGCCGAGCGCCGGAGCCGCGGTCAGCCCAGATCCTGCGCAGCCCGCCGACACCTCTCGCGCATCTGCTGCCGCGACCGGCGAGCCGAGCTCGGGTGCCGAGCAGCCTGCCGCCGATGCCGCACGCGAATCCGTCGCCGAAACCGACCCCACCGCTGCCCTAGCCGCCCTCACCGACCTGGCCACCCGCTACGTCACCACCGTCCTCACCTCCCGAGACCTCGTCGCCGCCTACTTCACCGAGGGCCACAACCTGCCCGACCGCGATCGCGCCGAGACCCGGCGCTTCCAGCGTGCCTATGCCGCGCACTGGGCCGGGCTCCTGGCCTCGATCGATCCCGGGGCGTCGCCTGAGGAGGTCCGGATCCGGGTGCTCGCGGCGTTCGCCGTCGTCAACGACACCGCGCGGACCCGGCGGCTGCTGGAGCGCTCCGGGCTTGCCGGGCGGTTGCGGGCGCTGATGCTCGCGGTGCTCTTGACACCGACGTGCCGGGCGCGCGATGTTAATCGCCGTTAGGCTGTGGGCCTCGGCAGATATGGAGCTGCAGATGAGCAGGTCGTCCTGGGCCGGTGAGGACGTGGAGGCGTTGCGGGAGCTGGCGACGTCCTTCTTCACCAATGAGGCGCTGCCTCGGGAAGAGGAGTTCGCGGCGCAGGGCTTCCCCAGCAAGGACATGTGGCAGGCGGCCGGGAAGGTCGGGCTGTTGTGCGCTTCGATCCCCGAGGAGTACGGCGGCGGGGGTGGGACCTTCGCGCACGAGGTCGCCATCGTCGAGGCGCAGACCCGGACCGGCGCCGGCGCGATGGCGATCATCGTGCACGCCGGCATCGTCGCGCACTACATCAACGCCTACGCCACCGAGGAGCAGAAGCGCCGCTGGCTGCCGCGCATGGCTTCCGGTGACCTGGTCGGCGCGGTCGCCATGACCGAGCCCGGGACGGGCTCGGACCTGCAGAACGTCGCCACCAAGGCGGTCCGCGACGGCGACGAGTACGTCATCAGCGGCGCCAAGACCTTCATCACCAACGGCCACACCGCCGGCCTGATCGTCATCGTCGCCAAGACCGACACCACCCAAGGCGCGCACGGCGTCTCCCTGCTGGTCGCCGAGGTCGGCGACGCCGGTCACACCGGCCCGGAAGTACCCGGCTTCCAGCGCGGCCGCGTCCTGAAGAAGGTCGGCCAGCACAGCACCGACACCGCCGAACTCTTCTTCGACGGCCTGCGCGTCCCGGCCGAGAACCTGCTCGGCGGCGTCGAGGGCCAGGGCTTCATCCAGCTCATGGTGCAGCTCCCGCAGGAACGCCTGCTGGTCGCCGCCGCTGGCATGGCCATGCTGGAAGCCGCCGTTGACCACACCGTCGCCTACACCAAGCAGCGAGAAGCGTTCGGCCGGCCGCTGTTCAAGCTCCAGAACACCCGCTTCGAGCTCGCCGAGTGCGCCACGATCGCGCGCGTGGCCCGGGTGTTCTTCGACGACTGCGTCGAGAAGCACCTCGACGGCGGCCTGGACGCCACCACCGCCTCCATGGCCAAGTACTGGATCACCGACCGGCAGACCGAAGTCGTCGACCGCTGCGTGCAGCTGCACGGCGGCTACGGCTACATGCTCGAATACCCCATCGCGCGGCTCTTCGCCGACGGCCGCGTGCAACGCATCTACGGCGGTGCCAACGAAATCATGAAGGAACTGATCGCCCGCTCGCTGTAGCGGACCGGACACAGGACAGCCGAAAAGAAAGGAACAGCGATGTCGAACGCGTACGTCTACGACGCGATCCGGACACCGCGCGGCCGGGGCAAGCAGAACGGCTCGCTGCACACCGTCAAGCCGATCTCCCTGATGGTCGGCCTCATCGAGGAGATCCAGGCGCGCCACCCGAACCTGGACCCGGCGCTGATCGAGGACGTCATCCTCGGCGTGGTGTCGCCGATCGGCGAGCAGGGCTCGGACATAGCCAAGGTCTCGGCGCTGGTCGCCGGGCTCCCGGACACCACCGCCGGCGTCCAGCTCAACCGGTTCTGCGCCTCGGGCCTGGAGGCGGTGAACACCGCCGCGCAGAAGGTCGCCTCGGGCCTGGGCGAGGATCTGATCCTGGCCGGCGGCGTGGAGTCGATGTCCCGCGTGCCGATGGCCTCCGACGGCGGCGCCTGGTTCGAGGACCCCGAGACCGCCTACGACATCTCCTTCATCCCGCAGGGCATCGGCGCCGACCTGATCGCCACGATTGAGGGCTTCTCTCGCACCGATGTCGACGAGTTCGCCGTCCGCTCCCAGGAGCTGGCCGCCGCCGCCCGCGCCGCCGGCCACTTCAAGAAGTCGGTCGTCCCGGTCCGCGATCGCAACGGCCTGACGATCCTGGACGAGGACGAGTTCATCCGCCCCGGTACCACTGTGGACACCCTGGCGGGCCTGAAGCCCTCCTTCGAGGCGATCGGCGACCTCGGCGGCTTCGACGCCGTGGCGTTGCAGAAGTACCACTGGGTCGAGAAGATCGACCACGTCCACCACGCCGGCAACTCCTCGGGCATCGTCGACGGCGCCGCGCTGGTCCTGGTCGGCAACGAGCACGCCGGGCAGGCCGCGGGCCTGACGCCGCGGGCCCGCATCCTGGCCACCGCGGTCTCCGGCGCCGACTCCACCATCATGCTCACCGGTCCCGCGCCGGCCTCGAAGAAGGCGCTGGCCACGGCGGGTCTGAGCATCGAGGACATCGACCTGGTGGAGATCAACGAGGCGTTCGCGGGCGTGGTGCTGCGCTACGTGCGCGACATGGGCGCGGGCCTGCCGTTGGAGAAGGTCAACGTCAACGGCGGCGCGATCGCGATGGGCCACCCGCTGGGCGCCACCGGCGCGATGCTGATCGGCACGATCGTGGACGAGCTCGAACGCAGGGACCTGCGCCGGGGCCTGGTCACCTTGTGTGTCGGCGGCGGTATGGGCATTGCCACCATTGTCGAGCGGGTCTGAGGGCGGGGACGAGGAACATGAGCGAGCAGAACCACATCCGCTGGGAGCGGGACGCCGACGGCGTCGTCACCCTGACGATGGACGCGCCCGGCCAGTCGGCCAACACCATGAACCGGGCGTTCGTCGAAGCCCTCGGACCGGTCCTGGATCGGCTGGAGGCCGAGAAGGACGAGATCGCCGGTGTCGTCGTCACCAGCGCCAAGAAGACCTTCTTCGCCGGCGGCGATCTCAATGAGCTGATTCAGGCTCGGCCCGAGGACGCCGCCGACATCATGGCGCGCAACCTGCAGATCAAGGCCCTGCTGCGGCGCCTGGAGACGTTCGGCAAGCCGGTCGCGGCCGCGATCAACGGCGCGGCGCTCGGCGGCGGCCTGGAGATCGCGCTGTCCTGCCACCACCGCGTCGCGCTGGACGCCAAGGGCTCCGAGATCGGCTTCCCCGAGGTCACACTCGGCTTGTTGCCCGGTGCCGGGGGAGTGGTGCGCTCGGTGCGCCTCCTCGGCATCGCCGACGCCCTTCTCAAGGTCCTGCTTCAGGGCCAGCGTTACAAGCCGAAGGCCGCGCTGGAGAACGGCCTGGTCCACGAGGTCGTGGCCACGCCCGAGGAGATGTCGGCCGCCGCCAAGGCCTGGGTGCTGGCCAACCCCGAGGCCAAGCAGCCCTGGGACGTGCCCGGCTACAAGATCCCCGGCGGCGACCCGAAGAACCCGAAGTTCGCCGCGAACCTGCCGGCCTTCCCGGCGAACCTGCGCAAGCAGCTCAAGGGCGCGAACTACCCGGCGCCGCGCAACATCCTGGCCGCCGCCGTCGAGAGCGCGCGCCTGGACTTCGACAACGCGCTGACCGTCGAGGCGCGGTACTTCGTCGAGCTGGTCACCGGCCAGGTGGCGAAGAACATGACGCAGGCGTTCTTCTTCGACATGCAGAAGGTGACCAACGGCGCCTCGCGGCCCGCGGGCTACGAGCCATGGCAGGCCACCAAGGTCGCGGTGCTCGGCGCGGGCATGATGGGCGCCGGTATCGCCTACGTCTGCGCGCGCGCCGGGATCGAGGTCGTGCTGAAGGACGTCAGCGTCGAGGCCGCCGAGAAGGGCAAGGCGTACTCGGCCGGGATCCTGGACAAGGCGGTCTCGCGCGGCAAGATGACGCGCGAGGCGGCCGACGCGGTCCTGGCCCGGATCCGCCCGACCGCCACCGCTGCCGACGCCGCCGGGGCTGACCTGGTGATCGAGGCCGTCTTCGAGTCCCCGGAGCTCAAGAGCAAGGTGTTCGGCGAGATCCAGGACGTCGTCGCCCCCGACGCGCTGCTCGGCTCCAACACCTCCACGCTGCCGATCACCGGCCTGGCGCAAGCCGTCAAGCGGCCGGAGGACTTCATCGGCCTGCACTTCTTCTCGCCGGTGGACAAGATGCCGCTGCTGGAGATCATCGTCGGCGAGCAGACCTCGGACGCGGCCATCGCCAAGGCCTTCGACCTGGCCCGGCAGATCAAGAAGACGCCGATCATCGTCAACGACAGCCGCGGCTTCTTCACCTCCCGGGTGATCGGCCGCTTCCTGGACGAGGCGGTGGCGATGGTGAACGAGGGCCTGCGCCCGAACTCCATCGAGCAGGCGGGCTCGCAGGCCGGCTACCCGGCGCCGCCGCTGCAGCTGATGGACGAGCTGACGCTCACGCTGCCGCAGAAGATCCGCAACGAGGCGCGCGCCGCCGCCGGGCAGGACTGGGTCGAGCACGGCTCGGAGAGCGTGATCAACCGCATGGTCGATGAGTTCGGCCGCGGCGGTCGCTCGGCCGGCGCCGGCTTCTACGACTACGCCGACGGCAAGCGCGTCGGCCTGTGGCCGGGCCTGCGCGAGGCGTTCCCGCCGCACGTCGGCATCCCGTTCCAGGACATGCAGGAGCGGATGCTGTTCGCCGAGGCGCTGGACAGCGTGCGCTGCCTGGACGAGGGCGTGCTGCGCTCGGTCGCCGAGGCGAACGTCGGCTCCATCCTCGGGATCGGCTTCCCGGCCTGGACCGGCGGCGTGATCCAGTACATCAACGGCTACGACGGCGGCGTCACCGGCTTCGTGGCGCGCGCCAAGGAGCTACACGAGAAGTACGGGGAGCGGTTCGCGGTGCCGCAGTCGCTGGTCGAGAAGGCCGAGCGCGGGGAGCGGATCGAGTAGGAGCGCTCTGGATGGCTCTGAACAGGGCCGATTTCGGCGCCAGGCGAGCGGCGTGGCAAGACCGCCTGGCGCCGGACCCGGCGCTCTACGATTGCGCGCGGCGTTTGTCGAGCGGCGCCGCCGGTTCCCTGGATTGCGTCGGGCAAATTCGCACTGTGCTGTGATAATTGGCCGTCTGCCCTCTAGCATGGCTAGCCATGAGGGGGAGACTAGCTGTGTTGATACTTTCCGGCGTCCTGATGGCGGGTTGCGCGTCGCAGGGCACGACTAATCGCGGCGCGGGCTCCGGGACCGGCACCGAAGCCGGCTCGGCCACCGGATCCCGAAGCGGATCCGACACCGGGGCGGGGACCGATCCCGCGACCGGACCGGGCGCCGGGGTCGCGGTGAGCTCCGGGGCGGGCTCGGGGATCGGCGGTGCGTCCGGCGCGGCGCCGAGCGGTGCGCATTCCGGTGCCACCGGTACCGCCAGCTCTGCTGCCGCCGGCCATACGTCCGCCGCGCCGTCGTCCGGTGCGTCGACGTCGGCGTCGGCGTCCGGGCCGGGGTCGGTGGCCGGGAAGGACGCGACGGTGATCGTCGGCGTGGGCAAGGTGCGGGTCGTCATCTACGAGGACTACCGCTGTCCGGTGTGCAAGCAGGTGCACGACCAGATCCAGCCGGTGATCTCCTCCAAGCTCGGCGCCGGCAGCATCAAGGTCGAGTTCCACGCGGTCGACCTCATCGACCACAACACCGGCGGCAAGGGCTCGCTGGCTGCCGGCAACGCGGCCAGCTGCGCGCTGCAGGCGTTCAAGTTCCAGCCGTACCGCGAGGCGCTGTTCGCCGCGCAGCCGAGCGAGAGTACCGACGCCTTCGCCGATCCCAACGAGCTGATCAGCATCGCCAAGACCGTCTCCGGACTGGACAGCCCGACGTTCGAGGACTGCGTGCGGACGCAGCCGTACGGCGCCTCGATCGACAGCACGTACGCCGCCGAGTACGGCTCCGGCAAGCTGGTCGGCGTCCCGTCGGTGTTCATCAACGGTACGCAGTGGAACGTGCCGACCTCCGGGGGCATGGCGACCTCGTTCACTCAGGCCCTGGCTGCCGCAGGGGCCTGATTCCAGTCGTCGGGGCCGGTTCCCCCGCCGGATCCGGTCCCGGCTTTACGATGGATCATGCTCGGCGGGGGAGAAGTCGACGGCGATGATCTTCTCGGTGGCGTAGCCGTCGAGATCCGCGGCCAGCCAGCTCTGACCGGGCCGCGCGCAATGCAGGCGGAACGTGCCGCCGGTGCTGTTCGTGCTGACGATGCAGCACACCGGTACCGTGGCTTCCAGCGCGGCCACCAGGTGGGCCACGCGCACGGCGAACCAGAGCCCGTGTCGTAACAACAGCGCCTGATCCGCTTCGCCGATCACGGGTTCGCCGTCGGCCCGGAAGCGGCGCTCGACCGGGATGACGTCGTCGAGGTGGAAGCTGTTGGTGCCGCATTCCCAACCGGTCAGGTCGCCGAAGCCGCCCGGCGCGCCGCCGGCTTGATCGCGGTGCCTGGCGAGCACGATCACCTCGTCGCGCCGTACCACGCCCTCGGCCAGCAGCTGGTGCAGCCGGGGCGCTTTGGCGGGCGGGGCCTCGCCCAGCGGGAAGTCAGGGCCCAGCGACACCGCCGCCGCATCGTTCATCCGTACCGTGAGCACGCCGTACAGCATGATCGACCCGCCGGTTTCGAACAACCTGATGCTCAGGTTGCCCTACCGCAACCCGTCGAAGAACTCCCCGATATCCGCGGCCAGCACGTCCGGCACCTCCATCGCCGCGAAGTGCCCGCCGCGCGGGAACACCGTCCAGCGCTCGATCCGGTACAGCCGCTCGTACCACGAGCGCGGGACTTCGCCTTCGGGCACGAACTCGTTCGCGAACACCGCCATCGCGGTCGGCACGCGCACCTGGTCGGCGGGGCCGATCGGGCTGCCGTGCCAGCGGTTGTCGTAGTAGTCGCGCATCGAGGTGGTGATCGAGTCCGTGGCCCAGTACAGGGTCAGCATGGTCAGCAGGCTGTCGCGGCCGAAGGTGGCGTCCAGGTCGCCGCCGCTGTCGGACCAGGAGCGCCACTTGTCCAGGATCCACGCGGCCAGCCCGGCGGGGGAGTCGTTCAGGGCGTAGCCGAGGGTCTGCGGGCGCGTCGACTGTACGGCGCTGTAGCCGCGCTCGGTCTCTTCCCAGCGCTCCAGATGCTCGACGTACGCCTGCTCCTGTGGTGTCAGCGGTGCGGAGCCGGGGCCGGTGTAGGGCGCCAGCTCCGGGGTGCTCAAGTGGATCCCGATCACGCGCTCGGGCTCCACCAGCGCCATCTGCGTGGCCACGCCAGCGCCGAAGTCGCCGCCGCACGCCCCGTACCGCTGGTATCCGAGTCCTTGCATGAGCTCGTGCCACAGGCCCGCCACGTACCGCCGGTCCACACCGGCACGCGCCGGCCGCTGCGAGAAGACGTAGCCCGGCAGCGAGGGCACGACCAGGTCGAACCGGTCGCCGAGCCGGTCGACCAGCCCGAGCAGCTCGGCGAAGGTGCTCGGCCAGCCGTGGGTGAGGATCAGCGGGATCCGGTCGCTGCCGCCTTCGTCGCCACCACGGTGATGCACGAAGTGGATCGGCGTCCCGTAGACCTCGGCGACCCGGTGCTGATACCGGTTGAGCTCACGCTCCGCCTTGCGCCAGTCGAACCCGTCGGCCCAATACGCCAGCAGTTCTCGCAGATACCCCGCCTCGACGCCCTGACTCCAGGCATCGCCGGGCGCCGGGTCCGGCCACCGGGTCCGGGCGATCCGCTCGCGCAGATCGGTCAGTACAGCGTCGGGCACAGCGATGGCGAACGGATCAACGCGCATGCTCAGTCCGTACAGTAGGGGCTCTGGTTCGACGTGCTCAGGCTCATCAGCTTCCATTTGTCATTATCGGACAGGATGTTCACCTTCAGGCACGCGTGCTGGTTCGCCGCGTCTTTTGCCGCGTGCGCCAAGTAATCCAGGCTGATGCCCTCGCCGAGCAGGCACAGGATCCCGCCGCACAGCACCATCACCGCCGCGTGCAGCGCCACCGTGCTCAGGATCGGGTGGGCAGAGACCGTGCTGGACAGGGTGCTGGTGTCGCCGCGCGAGATGAAGCGTACGCAGGGCGGGGCCCCGCAGATCTTCTGCGCGTCACCGGTCGTCGACGCCGAGGAGGCCACCACGGTCGTGCCGCCGGATGAGCCTCCCGAGGAGCCCGAGCCCGAACCCGAGCTCGAATCGGCGGTCGATTTGCACGCCGCGGCGAAGACCAGCAGCAGCGTCAGGATCAGTGCCAGTCCACCCCTGGTCCGGGCACTCGTGTGATCGGCCATGTCCACCCCCCACCGTTCATTTACAGGCCTTCGTCCACATTAGCGTGGCGGCGTCGTCTGTTCCGGGCCGATTCAGACCCTTGACGGCGTGCGGTGCCCTGGGTAGGTTCACCGCACGTCTCGTTAGGAACCTTTCCTAACTAAGGAGGGGGCACCCATGGTTTCCAGGGCACGACCACGTATCCGCCGCCACCGCAAGGCCGTCGCCGCGCTCACCGCCGTCGGCCTGGCCGGTCTGGCGGTCGGCACCGCGACCGTCCTGTCGCAGCCCGCGCAGGCCGCCACCACCGGGCTGGTCCGGGTGGACCAGGCCGGGTTCCTGGCCGGCGACGTGAAGCAGGCGTACCTGATGACCGGCGCGGCGGTGTCCGGGGCGTCGTTCTCGGTGCTGAACGCCGCCGGGGCGACCGTGTTCACCGGCAAGGTCGGCGGGACCAGCCTCGGCAAGTGGAACACCGCCTACCCGGACGTCTACCCGATCGTCTTCAGCGGGCTGAAGACCCCGGGGACGTACCACATCAAGGTCGCCGGGAGCGCCGCGGGCACCTCGCCGTCGTTCACCGTGACCAGCGCCGGCTCGCTGTACGGCAAGCTCGTCGCCGACGGCGTCACCTTCTTCCAGACCCAGCGCGACGGCTCGGACGTCATCGCCGGCGCCCTGAACCGGCAGCCCTCGCACCTGCACGACTCCTCGGCGAGCGTCTACGCCTGGCCGACGTTCGCCGCCGGCGGCTCGGACACCATCACCACCTCGGACCTGACCAAGCTCAGCGGCACGGTCGACGTCTCAGGGGGCTGGTTCGACGCCGGGGACTACCTGAAGTTCTCCAACAACGAGGCCTTCGGCGACATCACGCTGCTGGCTGCGCAGCGCGCCCTGGGCTCCGCGGCCCCGGCCACGCTGTCCGCCGAGGCGCACTACGGCGAGACCTGGCTGAACAAGGCCTGGAATCAGAGCACGAAGACACTGGTGCTGCAGGTCGGCATCGGCACGGGCAACTCCGCCGGGACGTTCTTCGGCGACCACGACCTGTGGCGGCTGCCCCAGAAGGACGACGGCGACACCGCCACCGCCGACCGGTACGCCGCCGCGCACCGTCCGGCGTTCCTGGCCGCGAGCCCCGGTGGCAAGATCAGTCCGAACATCGCCGGGCGCGTGGCCGCCGCGTTCGCCCTGGCCGCGCAGGTGGACGCCGCCGGCAACCCGACGCAGGCCGCCGCCGAGTACCGGGCCGCCGCCTCGGTCTACGCCCAGGCCGACACCAGCGCCCCGCCGAACCCGCTGACCACGGCGCTGCCGAACGCGTACTACCCCGAGCCGATCTGGCACGACGCGATGGAGTTGGGCGGCGCGGAACTCGCGCTGGCGGCGCAGAAGCTGGGGCACAGCTCGTCTTCGTACCTGTCGCAGGCGGCCACCTATGCCAAGGACTATCTGGCCTCTGACACCGGCGACACGTTCAACCTGTACGACAACAGCGCCCTGGCGCACGCCGACCTGATCAAGGCGATCGCCGCCGCGGGCAGCCCCTCGGGCTTGGCGGTCACTCCGGCCGCGCTGACCGCGGACTTGAAGCGTCAGGTGAAGTCGGCGGCGAGCAAGGCGGCCTCCGACGTCTTCCACGCCGGCGGTAACTACGCCGACTTCGACGTCGACGCGCACACCTTCGGGTTCCTCACCGAGGAGGCGCTGTACCGGCAGGCCAGCGGGGACACCTCGTTCGCGGCGTTCGCCACCGAGCAGCGCGACTGGCTGCTGGGGGCCAACGCGTGGGGGCTGGCGTTCATGGTCGGGGAGGGCAGCAACTTCCCGAAGTGCATGCAGCAGCAGGTGGCGAACCTGTCCGGGAGCCTGACCGGCACCGGCGCGATCGCGACCGGCGCGGTGATGAACGGGCCGAACAACACCAGCAACTTCGCCGGCGGCCTGGGCTCCTACCAGACCGGGATGAAGCAGTGCCCGGTCGGCGGGACGGACGCGTACAACAAGTTCACCGGCCGCAGCAGCCGCTTCTCCGACGACGTCCGCTCCTGGCAGACCGACGAACCGGCGCTGGACATGACCGGCTCGGCGGTCCTCGGCGCGGCGATGCAGGAGACGCTGGGCGGCTGAGCCCGCGCGGCGTGCGAGTGCGGCCCCTGATGCTGGCGGATCAGGGGCCGTCGGCGTTCCGGAACACCACCCAGCGCATCACGCAGTACATGTAGATACCCTCGGCAAGCCCCGAAACGACGCGCGCCACCGCGAACCCAACCCCGATCGACGTCAGCCCACTGCCGACGCCGAGCACGAAGACCAGATAGTTGACCCCGACGGCCACCGCATACCGCGTGGTCTGCGCCCCAAGCGCACCGTGCGACCGGAAGTTGAACGCCCGATTCAGCACAAAGCTCAGCGCGAACGCGGCGAGGTAGGAGACGGTGACCGCCGCCGGATAGGGCCAGTGCAGCACGCGGTGCGCCAGCGTCAGCAACACGAGGTCCACTGAGAAGGTGAACCCGTTGATGACGGCGAACCCCAGCAGACTCGGCGCGACTACGCGCGAAAGCCCAAAGGGCAGCCTGGCGACGACCGCGACCATCAACGCATGAAAGCGCCGACCCCGGCGCGCCGCGCGCTCGGCCGACGGGGACTGGACGGCGACGTTCTCCTGAACCACCCGGGCAGGGTAGTGGCCCGAGCGGTCTTCTTCGCGAACATTCGGCAACAGGTCGCTCTCGCGGGGCGCTGAGCTGGGCTTCGATCGGCGCGCGCCAGGCCTCGCCACGGCTCGCCGGTGGTGCTGGCTGGGGCCGCCGCCAGGCCTGCGTCTGCCCTCGCGCGTGCTGCCGCAGTTCGGCAGTGCTCACCGCACCGGCCGTCAGCCCCGCGCCTAGCCTCGCGTGTGCTGCCGCAGTTCGGCAGTGCTCACCGCACCGGCCATCAGCCCCGCGCCTAGCCTCGCCGCCCGCTTGCTGGAGTACCTTGTGCTGCCTGCCGCAGTCTGGCCCCGCGCGCGCCCGTGGCGCCGCCGAGCTGCCGATTGGTTTGCTTGCTTGCGCAGCGCCTTAGCCTCGCAGGCTGCCGCAATTCGTAGGTGTTGCCGCCGATCTTGCTGCTGCTGCCGCGCCAAGCCTCGCCGCCTGCGCGCTGCGCTACCGCCGACAGGCTTTCCGGCCGGCACAGCGCGGCACCTAGCCCCGGAAGTAGTCCCGAATCAGCTGCTCCACCGTCAGCGAAGCCGCCAGCGCCGCCGCCCCGGCCAGCACCGCGCCGCTGCCCAGCGCCGAGGTCTCCAGCCGCGGCGGGTACGGCAGCCGTACCGCCAGCCGCTCGGCCACCGGTGCCAGCAGCAGGTCGCCGTTCAGTCCGATCCCGCCGCCGAGTACCACCAGCTCCACGTCCACCACCGCCGCGGCCACCGCGACGTAGTTCGCGATCCGGCGCGCCTCTTCGCGGACCACGTCCAGTGCCCCGGCGTCGTCGGCGCGGGCCAGTTCGAAGACGCGCTCCATGGCCAGGTCGTGTTCGTCGGGGAGTTTGTCCGCCGCGTACTGCAGGATCGCCATGGCGCAGGGGTCCATCGACGTCGGGACTTCCGGCTCCAGGCCGTCCGGGCCTTCGACGAAGTCGGGTTCGAAGGCGCTGTCGAGTTCGCCGGCCGCGCCCTTGAAGCCGCGTACCAGGTTGCCGCCGAGGACCAGGCCGGCGCCGACGCCGGTGCCGATGGACAGGAACAGGAAGCTGTCGGCGCTGCCTCCGCTGCCGCGTGCGTACTCGCCGTGCGCCGCCAGGTTGATGTCGTTCTCGACCGTGACCGGGGTCTGCAGGGCCTCGCTGAACTTCTCGCGTGCGGCGAAGCCCTCCATGCCGCTGACGTTGGCCGCCTGCGACACCCGGCCGTCGCGGCGGTCCACCACGCCGGGGACGCCGATCACCGCGTGCTTCACCGAGGCCGGGTCCACGGCGGCGGTCTTGACCAGCTCCTTCGCCAGCTGGACCGCCGCGCCGACCATGGCGTCGGCGTCCAGGCCGTCCACTTCGGCGTCGCGGCGCAGCACCTCGGCGCCGTCCAGGCCGACCAGCGCCGCGCGCAGGTGGCGGGCGCCGACGTCGAAGGCCACCGCGTGCGCCGCCTCCGGGCGCGGCTTGAAGAACACCGCGCCGTAGGTGAAGCCGCGGGAGGCGTCGGCGGTCTCCACCACCAGCCCGATCTGCAGCAGGTCCTCCAGGACCGCCGAGACGGTGGGCTTGGAGATCCCGGTGGCGCGCGAGATCTCGGCCCGGGAGATCGGCGCGTTCTCGCCGATCACGCGCCACACCGTGCGCAGGTTCAGCTCGCGGACCGTGGCCGAGGTGGCCGGGGCCGGGGTCGGCCGCGCGCCGGATGTGTTCATCGTCCCAGGATAGGGAACCGGTTCGGGCTGGTCGATCATCGGCCCTCAATCCTCGCCGTCCTCGCCGCCGGAGCCGTACCCGGCGTCGCCCCCGGCCGTGACCGCGCTGCGGATGTCCGCGGGGGTTCCGGGGACGAGTTCGAGGTCGTCGATCCAAGCGGCATCTGCTGAGTAAACAGCACGGAACGGCCTGCCCACCAGCCGGGGATCCCTCGCTTGCAGATAGCGCAGTTCGAAGAACTTCCCACCGCCGGGCTCCTCGGCCACGCCGTCGACCACGACCTTCCCGCCGGTCGTGGACATCACCGGGCCGCGCACCGTCCGGGCCAGGCCCGGCAGGGTGCTGTAAGCGTCGCGGAACAGCTCCGCGGCGCGCGCCAGCGGCACCTTGAAGTAGTCGCGCGGGCCGGTGTCGCGGGCCACGAACATGTAGTACGGCACGGCCCCGGCGCGCTGCTCGGCCCGCCACAGCCGGGCCCAGGCCGCGGCGTCGTCGTTCACCCGGCCGATGACCGGGGCCTGACAGTAGACCACCGCGCCGGTGTCGCGGATCCGCGCCAGGGCGGTGCGGGCGATGGCCGGCTCCAGCTCCACCGGGTGGCTCAGGTGCGCCATCACCGCCGGGGTCTTGCCGGCCTCGGCGATCTCCTCGAACAGCCGCAGCGTGGCGTCGGCGTCGTGGTCGGTGACATACCGGTGCGGCCAGCTGGCCACCGACTTGGTGCCGATCCGCACGGTCTGCAGCGACTCCACGGCCAGGAACGGCTCCAGGTGCCGCCGCAGCCGCTCGGCGGTCATCACCATCGGATCCCCGCCGGTGACCAGCACGTCGGTGATCTCCGGGTGCCGCCGCAGGTACTCCACGGTCCGGGACGGCTCGGGGGCCGCGAACCGCAGCTCCGGCTCGCCGACGAACTGCGCCCACCGGAAGCAGTACGTGCAGTAGGCGTGGCAGGTCTGGCCGGCCGAGGGGAAGTACAGCAGGGTCTGTTCGTACTTGTGCTGGACGCCGGGGATCGGGCCGGCGGAGTCGCCGGGCACGTTCAGGTCCTGCTGGTGCTCCGGATGCGGGTTCATCCCGGCCCGGATGCCCGCGATCGCCCGCGCCAGCTCCCCGGCGTCGCCGCCGTCGCGGGCCCGGGTGAGCAACGCCTCGTCGTCGGGGGAGAGCATGCCGGGCTGCGGGAAGAACAAATGGAAGATCGGGTCGGCGTCCGGTTGCGACCAGTCGATCAGTTCACTGAGAACGTACTCGTTGACCCGGAAGGGCAGGACCAGGGAGAACAGGCGGACGCTCTCGCGGAGTCGGGATCGGAGTCCGTACTTCGCGGCGATGTCGTCCAGCCGGTTCGGGCCCAGGGCCTGGAACCGGTTGCCGGCCGAGCGGCCGGCGGCGGTGTGCTGCACAGCCTGACGCTACCCGACGCCGCCGACCGATGGATCCGAGGTCCGCAGCAGGAGATAGGCCGTGTCGGGGATCTCCCCGTAGATCCGCCGGAACGCCGCGTCCAGCACCGCCCCGACCTCGTGCCGGTCGGCGGCCTCCAGCTGGTAGTCCTGGCCGCGGTTGGCGGCGGCGACCTCGCCGACCGCCCGCCGCATGAAGCGCTCCACGCGGCGCGAGGCCACGAAGCGGCGGCCGTCGTCGAGGTCGACGAAGCGGACCAGGTAGGTGCGCTCGATGTTGTCGTCCGCGACGGTGATCGGGGTCAGCGCCTGGTGCGGCGCGGCAGCGTGCCAGACCGCCTGGAAGCGGTTGTTGACGAAGGACCCCAGCGCGCTGTCGACGGTGACCTCCAGCTGCTCGGCGCGGCCGGAGAGCTTGCCGACCGGGTAGAACGACACCAGCGCGCGGTCGTCCCAGCGGTACATCGTGATGTCCGGACCGGAGGAGTACAGCCGCACCTGGAAGTCGGCGGCCATGCCCAGGCCGCGCGGGCCGCCCTGCTGTTCGAAGGCGCGGTGCAGCCGGGCCACGGTCTCCAGGTTGCGCTCCAGCATCGGGCCCAGCTCGTCGGCCCGGCCCAGTTCCAGATCGCGCTGCTCGGCGGCCATGGTGGTCGGGTTGATCAGCAGGACCCTGATGGACACCCCGCGCGCCACGGCCGCGCGCACCATCGCCTCGAAGCGCTGCGCGTACGGCTCGGCGAGCAGGTTCGAGTACGTGTCGAGGATCCGTACGACGCTGGTCGCGCGGCCGGCGTGGGCCAGGAACTGCGAGTAGTCCAGCTCGGCGTGCTCCCGGACGCCGCCCTGCCCGGCGCGCTCGATGATCGGGGTGATCACGTAGATGGTGAACACCGCGCCGATGAGGTCGGCGGCGGTGTTCAGCGCGAAGTTCGGCCAGTACGGCGCGACGGTGCGGCCGATCCAGCCCAGCGTGAGGATCGCGGCCAGACCCACGACCAGCCCGGTGATCCAGCGCGGGTCCGGCGCGCGCCGACGCAGCCGCGGCAGCGGCCGCAGCCACCGGATCAGGGGTATGCGACGCGATCGGGACGCCTCACGGCGCGCAAGCGCGCGGCGGCGGCGTCGGTCGTCGTCATCTGCGCCTCTGTAGTCCCCGAAAGCCATGCTGCCGAAGGCTACTGGTGATGATCCATCTCTGCCAGACCTCGCGGGTTGCTCGCAGTTGTCGATCGGCTACCGTGCCGGGTGCCGGGGCGCCGGCCAGTCCGTTCCGCGCAGCATCGCGTCGGTTCCGCCGTCGCAGAACAGGACCGAGCCGACGATGAAAGAGGCCTGATGCGACAGCAGGAACGCCACGGCGGCGGCGACCTCTTCGGGGCGTCCGGGGCGGCCTGCCGGGATGGCCTTCTCGAAGGCCGCGATGCCGTCGGCGGTGAGGTCGTCGGTGCGGTTGGCGCGGGTCATCGGGGTGTCGATCATGCCGGGGGCGACGGCGTTGAGCCTTACGCCGTCGGCGATCCAGTCGGCGGCTCGGGTGCGGGCGTACCAGGCCAGCGCGGCCTTGGTGGCGGGGTAGGCCTGCACCGCGGCGAGGTCGCCGTGGGTGTCGGCCAGCGCCCGGGCCGTCGGTTCGTCGCCGGCCAGACAGGCCTCTGCGATCTCGACCGGCCAGCCCGGCTGGCAAGTGGTGGAGTTCGACGACGGCAGCACGACCGCGCCGCGTCCGGCGGCTTTCAGCGCCGGACGCAGGCCTTCGAGCAGGGCGATGGCGCCGAAGTAGTTCACCGAGACCAGCAGCGAGCCGGGGCGTCCGGTGGCCGGTGCCAGGCCGGCGAAGGGGAGCAGGCCGTCCAGGCGACCGTCGCAGTGTTCTGTGATGGCGGCGATCGCGGCTGAGCGGCCCTCCTCGGTGCCCAGGTCGGCTTCGACCTCGGTGCCGGCCAGGTCCACGCCGATGACCCGGTGGCCGTCGTCGGCCAGCCAGGCGGCGAGCGTCGCGCCGATGCCGGAGGCGGCGCCGGTGATGGCGATGGTGGACATGGCGCGGAGCGTATGCCGGATCGGTATTGAATGTAAGAGCCCTCAATGTCTCTGGCATGTTCGCGGGCGCCGCTCTATGGTCCGCGCCGTGATAACCCCCGCTGCCCCTGATACGCCCGACGTCCTGGCCCCGGCGACCCTCGGGCCGGTTCGGCTCCGCAACCGCGTGATCAAGTCCGCCACCTTCGAGGGCGCCACCCCGCATGGCCTGGTTACCGACGAGCTGATCGCCTACCACCGGCGTCCGGCCGCCGGCGGCGTCGGCATGACCACCGTCGCCTACCTGGCCGTCTCCCCGGAGGGACGCACCGAGCGTCGGCAGATCCACTGGCGGCCCGAGGCCGTGCCGGGGCTGCGCGCGCTCACCGACGCCGTCCACGCCGAGGGCGCCGCGGTCTCGGCGCAGATCGGGCACGCCGGACCGGTGGCCGACGCGCGCTCGAACCGTGCCGCGGCCCTGTCCTGCTCGCCGATGCTGAACCCGATCAGCTTCCGCCGCACCCGCGCGGCGAGCGCCGCCGACATCGAGCGGATCACCGCCGATCACGCCCGGGCGGCCCGGCTCGCCGTCGAATCAGGGTTCGACGCCGTCGAGATCCACCTCGGCCACAACTACTTCGCCAGCGCCTTCCTTTCCCCGCGCCTGAACAAGCGCGACGACGAGTACGGCGGCCCGCTCGCCAACCGCGCCAAAGTCGCGCTGGGCTTGGCGCGCGCCGTCCGGGACGAGGTCGGCGACCGGATCGCGGTCACCGCGAAGCTGAACATGGAGGACGGCTATCCCGGCGGCCTGCGGATTGAGGACAGCTTGCAGGTCGCTCAGTGGCTGCAAGAAGACGGCACACTGGATGCGCTGGAGCTGACTGCCGGCAGTTCCCTGATGAACCCGATGTACCTGTTCACCGGGGACGTGCCGTTGCGGGAGTTCGCCGCGCAGTTCCCGCCGCTGCCACGGCTCGGAATTCGCTTGTTCGGCAAGAAGTTCCTGCGCGCCTATCCCTATCAGGACACGTATTTGATGGAGCGCGCGCTGCGCTTTCGGGCCGAACTCACGCTCCCCTTGATCCTGCTCGGCGGCGTCACGACCCGCGCGACGATGGACCGGGCGATGGTCGCCGGATTCCAGTACGTGGCGATGGCGCGTGCCCTGCTGCGCGAACCGGATCTGGTGAACCGCATCGCCGCCGACGCCTCCACGCCGTCGCTGTGCATCCACTGCAATCGCTGCATGCCGACGATCTACACCGGGACTCGGTGCCCTGAGATCGGGTGACGTCTGCCCCAAGGCTCCTTCCGATTGACGTTTCAACCTGCGGCGGGGCCGTGGCGCACCGGCCGCTCGACCGCACGCTCAGCGTCCCCCGAACGGCGCATGGCGGCTCGCCACCCCTCGGCGGCCCGGAGCAAGGATGGCGGAGGTGTTCGACACCAGGCGTCGCCTCGGGTCGGCGGGATATCCTCTCGCCGCGACGGCGCTTTCTGAATCCCCCGAGGGGGAATCATGATCTCTGGTCGAATCGCTTCCCGGATCGGTGTGGGACTCGGCGCGCTCGCCCTCGCCAGCGCCCCGCTGGCGGCCTCCGCGGCCACCGCCGCGCACGCGCCGGCCAAGGCCCCGGCCAGCTGCAGCAACAAGGGCTGCAACGGCAAGGACCCGCAGGCCACCGGTTGTTCGCAGACGTTCCAGGCTCGGAACATCCGGACCGCGAACATCATGAGCCACGGCAAGAAGGTCGGCTGGGTCGAACTACGGTGGTCTCCGTACTGCGGCAACAACTGGGCCCGCGTGGTCTCCGCGGTCGGGACGGCCAACCTGGCCGCCACGGCCACCCGCTCCGACGGCGCCAAGATGTCCGCCAGCGGCAAGGGCGCCGTGTTCTGGACGCCGATGATCTTCGGCCGCGACCTGTGCGTTTCGGCGACTGGCACCGTCAACGGGGCCACCGCCACCACCTCGTGCGGATGACGGCGGGCGCAACCAGGCGCATAGTGGAGGCAGTGACGGCCGCGCGGTTTGGCGCCGCGTGACCGGACCGGAGGACTTTTCCCCCCAGAAGCGGGGCGGGCCGCACGACATTGGCGGCCCGCCCCGCACCTTTGTGGTCACAGGTGCTCAGATCAGGGGCAGCAGCTCTGTCAGGGAGCTGATGACCGGCACGTGCACGTCCTCCGGCGTCGTCCTGGAATCGTCCGGCCGGATCATCGCGCGGCCCTGATATCCCAGCGCGATGGCGGCCGCGACCAGCTCCGGATCGTCGTCGACGAACAGGCAGTCGGCCGGTGCCAAGCCCAGGGCTTCGCTGGCGTGGTGGTACATCCGCGGATCAGGCTTGGTGCAGCCGAGGACTTTCGAGATCGCGTAGGCGTCGAAGAAACCGCCGAGGCCGATGGCGGCGTGCAGATCGGGCAGGTTCGGCCAGGCGTCGGACACGACGGCCATCGGGACGCCGCGCTCGCGCAGCTCCGTCAGGGTCTCGATGACCTCGGGGAAGGTCTCCAGGAGGGTTTCCGGCGGGACGTCCCGCACCAGCGCGGCCAACAGCTCCGGTGACGCCTGAAGGCCGACGTGTGTCAGCATCGCGCGATGGTAGTCGTCGTGGTCCGGGGTGGAAGTGCTGGCGGCCATGAAACGGTCGCCTTCGCGGACAGCTTCGGCCAGCTCTTCGTCGGTGACGTGCGGGACATGCGCCTTCACCGTCGCCTCGAAGTCGGCGCGGGGATTCCACCGGCCGCCGATGGGTTGCATCAGGACGCCGCCGGAGTCGAGCAGAAGTGCCTTCGGAACTTGGGGTGCCTGGGGAACCTGAGGAGTCTGCGTCACAGCCCTGATAGTAGATCGCCATACCGCGCGACCTGATCCAATGCGCGCGCCGGCGGGAAGCGCAGATCCTCGGGGCTCTTCGCCGCCGCCAACTGCTCCCAGGTCACCGGCGTCGACACCGCCGGATGCGGCGTGGCGCGCAGCGAGTAGGGCGCGATGGTGGTCTTGGCGTGGGTGTTCTGCGACCAGTCCACGAACACCTTCCCGGGCCGCTCCGCCTTGGACATGCTGGAGACCACCAGGTCGCGGTGCGTGCCCTCCAGGGCTCGGGCGATGGTGTGCGCGAGCTCGCGGGCCTGCTCGCCGGTGACGCCTTCCAGCGGCGCGTACAGGTGCAGGCCCTTGGCGCCGGAGGTCTTCGCCGACAGCTCCAGGCCGTGCGCGGACAGCAGATCGCGGGCGGCCAGCGCGACCCGCACGCAGTCCACCACCGTGGCCGGCGCCCCCGGATCCAGGTCCAGCACCAGCAGGTCGTGGTGCTCCTGGTCGGAGACCCGCCACTGCGGGACGTGGAACTCGATCGCCGCCAGGTTCGCCGCCCACATCAGCGAGGACAGGTCGTCGATGAGGACGTACTCGACCTTCTTGCCGGAGCTGGTCGCCGCGATGTCGGCGGTGCGGATCCAGGACGGCCGGTGCGCCGGCGCGTGCTTGGCGAAGAACCCTGAGGCGTCCACGCCGTCCGGGTAGCGGATGAAGGTCACCGGCCGGTCGGTCAGGTGCGGCAGCATCGCCGGGGCGACGCGCGCGTAGTAGTCGAGGATCTCGCCTTTGGTGAAACCGTCCTCGGGATACAGGACTTTGTCGAGGTTGGTCAGCTTCACCGCCCGGCCGTCGATCTCAATGGTCTGCGATGCTTGGGCGTCAGGACTCACGGACCACCTCCGTGGCGTCCTTGTCGGGGCGGATGCCCTTGAAGACCGGATGACGCAGGCGGCCCTTCATCGTCCACTCACCGAACCTCACCTCGGCCACCACGACCGGCTCGACCCAGGTGGCCACGCGGGCGTCGACGGCGTCCACGGCCGTCGCGAACGGGCTTTCAGGCGTCGCCAGCTCCGACAGCGCCTCCAGCAGGACTCTGCGATCGTGCTCGGTGAACCCGCTGCCGACTTTGCCGACGTAGCGCAGGTGTCCGGCGTCGTCCGGGATGCCGAGCAGCAGCGCGCCGACTTCGCGAGGCGGGCGTCCGGGAACGGCGCCGTGGCCCTTCAGCGGCGTGAAGCCGCCGATGACCGCGTCCTGGGTGGCGGTCAGCTTGACCTTGCGCCAGGCCGGAGACCGCGTCCCCGGCTGGTACGTCGAGTCCAGGCGCTTGGCCACGATGCCTTCCAGGCCGGCCTGACGCGCCGCTTTCAGCACGTCGGCGACCGGTGTGTCAGGGAACGAAGGCGACGTCTGCCAGTGCGGTCCGGACAGCTCCAGGGACTCCAGCAGTTCGCGGCGGTCCTGGTAGGGGAGTTCCAGGGTGGAGCGGCCGTCCAGGTGCAGTAGGTCGAAGATCAAGTAAGAGGCCGGATTCGTCCGGGACAGCCGCGTCGCTTCCGATCCGCTGGTGCCGAAGCGGGGTTGCAGGGCGCCGAAGCTGACCTTGCCGTCGTCGTCCAGGGCGATGATCTCGCCGTCCAGCAGGAGTTGGGCGCTGCTGACGGTCTTGGCCAGGGCCTTGATCTCCGGGTAGGTGTCGGTGACGTCGTTGCCGTTGCGTGTTCGCAGCCGGGCCCGGCCGCCCTCGACGCGGCACAGGGCCCTGATGCCGTCCCATTTGAACTCGGCGGCCCAGCCGGTGCCGGTCGGGGCGGTGCCGGGGATCGCCAGCATCGGGCGCAGGTTGTCCGGGGGCGCGGCGAAGTCAGGGTCCTGACCTTTCTCGCGGTGGATCATCCAGTCCGAGCTGCCGGCGCCGCCGGTGCGGAACAGGGTGTAGTGGCCGGACAGGCGTTCGCCAGTCAGTTCGACTTTGATCTCGTCCTCGGTCCACTTCTCCGGGACGTAGGTGCCTCGGTCGTAGGTGGCGACGGTGCCCGCGCCGTACTCGCCGGCCGGGATGCGGCCGGTGAAGTCGGCGTATTCCACCGGATGGTCCTCGGTGCGCACGGCACGGTGGTTGCCTCTGGGATCGGTGGGGACGCCCTTCGGCAGGGCCCAGGAGACCAGGACGCCGTCGTGTTCCAGACGGAAGTCCCAGTGCAGGGCGGTGGCGTGGTGTTCCTGCACCACGAAGATCGGCTGCTTGCCCCGCCGCTTCCTCGGCGGCGTCTCGGGAACCGGCTCCGGCGTGCGCGCGGCGTCCCGCTTGGCGCGGTACTCGTGCAGCCGGTCGGGTTCCGGCGCTGCGGCAGGAGGCACGGCTCCATGACATCCCGGGCCCGGCCGGGGTGCGAGTCCGGATGATCCGAATTAGCGTCGGGGCATGCGGGCGATCTGGAGCGGCGTCATCTCCTTCGGCATGGTGACGGTGCCGGTGAAGATGTTCGGCGCGACCGAGGAGAAGCGGGTCGCGTTCCATCAGGTGCACGTCGCCGACGGCGGCCGGGTGCGGCAGAAGCGGGTCTGCGAGCTCGACGGCGAGGAGGTGGCGCTGTCCGACGTGGCCAAGGGGTACCAGCTGCCGGACGGCGACGTCGTGGTGCTCACCGCGAAGGACTTCGACGGGCTGCCGGAGGCGATCGCGAAGACCATCTCGGTCGAGGCCTTCGTGCCGGAGGAGCAGATCGACCCGATCATGTATTCGAAGTCGTACTACCTGGCGCCGGACAAGCTGGGCGTACGGCCCTACGCGCTGCTGCGGGACGCGATGGCCGCCTCCGGCCGGGTGGCCGTGGTGCGGTTCGCGATGCGTGAGCGGGAGAGCCTGGCCGCGCTGCGCGTGCGCGACGACGTGCTCACGCTGGAGACCATGCTGTGGGCCGACGAGGTCCGCAAGCCCGACTTCGACTTCCTGGAGTCCAAGATCGAGCCCAAGGCCGCCGAGCTGAAGATGGCCGAACTCCTGATCGACTCGCTGAGCACCGACTTCGACCCCGCGGACTACCACGACAACTACCGCGAGGCGCTGGAGGAGATCATCGAGAACAAGGTGGCCGGCCGCGAGGTCGTCACGCCCCCGGCCCCAGCCGAGGGCGGCGCGCAGGTGATCGACCTGATGGCGGCGCTGAAGGCGAGCGTGGAGGCGGCGAAGAAGACGCGCGGCGGCGCGGGCGCCTCGGAGGAGCCCGCGGCGCCGGCGAAGAAGGCCGCGGCCAAGAAGACCGCGGCGGCGAAGAAGACGGCGGCTTCGGCGTCGGGGTCGGGGTCGGGGTCGGCGGCAGCATCGAAGAGCGCTGCGACGCCGGCGCGGGCCGCGAAGGGTGCGCGGGGTGCGGCGAAGACCGCGGACCTGCACAAGCCCGCGCGGAAGAAGCCGGCGACGAAGTCGACTTCTACGCGGCGCAGTGCTTGAGGCGCTTGGTAGCGCTCAGCTGCGTGTCGAGCGATTATCGGCGCCCCTGACTTGTCCGCGGCCGGGCGCTGGCCTAAGGCACGACCACGGCCAGGCGGGTCGGCTCGCGGTGGCAGGCGGCCACGGCGCGGGCGATCATCAGTGCCCGTGCACCGCCGACAGCCGCTCGAAGTCGCGGCTCGCGACGTGGTTCCGGTCCGCGGCCGAGCCCAGCGTGTAGGCCGGGTACAGGCCCAGGTACTCACCGCTCGTGGTCTGGCTCCACTGCCGGGCCAGGGCGCTGGAGGACTTGTGGAAGTTGGCCATGTATCCGCCCTCGTACACCTTCAGCAGGGCGAACCCGCCCGGGTACTCCTTGGTCGCGGCGACTTCCAGGAAGTCGACCCCGGGCGCTGCCGGGGAGGTGGTGCGCAGGTTGCGGTGCGTGTGTCCGGCGTGGTGCAGGAACACGCCGGGTGTCCTGGCGTAGAGCGCCTCCAGCCGGGCGGCGTCGGGGCGCGCCAGGTCGAAGGCGGGGCCGGCGATCGTGGACACCGCCGAGGCGTCGGTGACGGGGTGGTGGTCGAACACCAGCGTGGGGCGGTGCGGGTCGTCGGCCAGGATCTCGGTCAGCTCCGCGAACTGCGCGTCGTCGAGCGCGCCGCCGGGGGTGTTCAGCGTCGTGGTGTCCAGGCCGATGATGCGCAGGCCGGCCAGGTGCGTGCTGGTGAGCCGGCCCTGCGGCAGGTCGTAGACGGTTGGTACACAGTCGTTGTAGCCGGTGTCGCCGACCGCGGGGCAGGTCTGGTACCCGGCGCCGGTCTTCGGCTGGTCGTGGTTGCCGCGGGCCACGACGTACCGGCCGGCGTCCAGGCGCCCGGCCAGCGTCAGGTGCCCGAACCGGTCGAGCAGGTGCTTGGAGCCCGCCAGCTCGGCCGGCAGCGCGGCGGAGCTGAGGTCGCCGGCGACGAGCAGCACGTCGGCGCCGTGCCGGCCGGCGTCGGCGATCATCGACTCCGCCATCACCTCCGGATACGGCGGCAGGCCCGGCGCCTGGCTGAACCCGGGCGGGAAGCTCGCCGTGGCCAGCCCGCTCACGGTCTCGCCGATGTGCAGGTCGTTGGCCAGCGCGAGCGAGAACAGGTGCCGGCCACGCGGCGGCACCAGGGTCGTGACCTGCCCCGGAGCCGCGGAGTGCACGATCCCGGAGGACAGCAGCCGCGCGAGGATCGCCAGCAGCTGGCTGTTGGTGGGGTTGGGCGGGATGACCAGGCCGCCGGGCGGAAACGTCAGCTGCGGCAGCATCCGCGGCGTGGCCGGCACCTTCGCGGACAGGGCCCGGTAGTAGTAGGTCGTCCCGGGCCGCAGCCCCACGACCTCCACCTGGTGGTAAGCGCTGTCGCCGTGCCGCTGCACCGCCACCCGGTCCAGCCGATCCGGACGCGTGCCGTAGCGCACGACCCCGTCGCAGGCCACCGGCGCCGGCTCCTGCCCGGGCTGATACGGAATCGCCGGCGTCGGCCCGCCGGCGGTGTACCAGGTCAGCACGAAGCCGGTATCGGTGACCGTCACCATCTCCAGATCCTGCGGGAACACGCCCTGCGCGGCCGCGGCCGCCGCCGGCGCGGGCAGCAGCCCCGGCAGAACCAGCCCCGCCCCAGCCCCGGCGGCGAGCCGGACGAGGTCGCGACGGGTGAACCCACAGCAGTCCTGGACAGCCGGATCGGTCATGGCGGTCAGCATGGCAGAGCCCTGTTAATGGGTCGGGGGCCCTCGGCGAACACTCTCGGAAGACTTCGGCGAGCGGGAAGCAGGCGATCTGCGGCGGAGCGACGGGCTCCAAGCCGTAGTTGGCGAGTTCTCCCAGGGTTACTTGGCGAATTGGTACGTATCTTCATGGCGTACCGGGCCGCAAGACTGGGCGGCCTGATCGTACCGTCATGCCTGGATGGCCCACGTGCCTCACGGGGTAGCCAGTGCGAGATGTCGTTTCGTCCTCGACGAGTCCGCAGGCGAAGGGGAACGACCGCAGCTGACTGGCCCGTGCCGGGTCGTCCTCGGCATCAGCCAACTCGCCCAGGATCTCGATCAAGCGCTGCTGCTGATCTGCCGGGAGCTCGCCCATGATCCAGGCGACGTTCTCCATCATCTTCACCGCGGAGTGCGGGTCGACCTCCTCGTCGCCGCAGCTGTCGAGCCACCACACGATGTCCACGACCAGCCCGGCAAGCACCGGCACCAAGGGATCCATCTCGCTCACCTGCGCGGATGGCTGGCGCGAGCCAGGTTTTCGATCTCTTCGAGCCGGATGGCCGCGCAGTCGCGACGATCGGAGTTGTCCGGGCCTGTTTGCCACTCGCGTAGCCGCTCAATCACCGACGGGGTCGCAGGAGCTTTGAAACACGCCATCTCCTGCACCGCCACTTCGCAATCGTCGAGTCCTTCGACGGCGAAGCGGTCGAGCCCCGCGGGCAGACAGCCGGTCAAGCTCTGGAACAAGGCGACCCGTGCATAGGAATGCACCGTCGATTCCCACGCTCGAACCAGGAGATCTGCCGCGTCGGCGACGGCCAAGCGGCCGAGACCTTTCGCGGGCGTCTCCAGGCCACACCAGTCCTCATCGGCCAACGCCGTCGCGAGCGAGTTCATCAGAACGGGGACGTCCGCGCCATCTCCGTTGGCGGCAAGGACATCGACGGCCAGGCGGCGCAGCTCTGGGTCAGTGCCTGCTGCCCACTCCCGGGCCCGGTTGACCGCCGCGCCGCCGAGGCCTCGGAGCGCCGCCGCGATGTTCGGGATCGCACCGGAGCTGCGCAGCTCCGCGTTCTCGGCGAAGTCCAGGAGAGCGAGCTCGCCCCGTCCCGCCAGCTCCAGCAGCTCCATCCAGCGCCTCGGGCTGTTGCCGGCCTTGATCCCGTCGAGTATTGCTTCCGAGCTCAGGTCCTTGATCGCTTCGGGTCCCGGACGGTTCCTCCGTGCCTCGGCGCGGCCGTCAAGGACCGTGCGAACACGCTGATGGGAGCGGGCCCAGATCGGCCACGGTCCCCAGCCATAAGCCGCTTCGGCGAGTTCCTCATCGTCCAACCGGGCGAGGACTTCTTGATCCAGCCCGTCCCACAGTTCTGCGACCTCCCAGTTCCAGATCGCGTCCACGGCTGCTTTCCAGTACTTGCCCTCGGCCGCATAGCGTCGAAGGAGCGGAGCCGCGTCGGTTCGTTCGAGCTCCACCAACCAGGCCAGCACCTGCAGCGAGAGCTCAACGTCGCGCAGCTCCGTGCGCCCCGGTTCCCCGAACAGGTGGTGGGCGATCGGGTCCAGCGGTAACTCCATCCGATGGATCAAGCACGCGAGATACTCGTCGCGCGATTCGGTCTGGGCATCCCATCGGGGGTCTCGAACGACGCACCCGACCACCAGATCTCCGGCCCCGGGCTCGGCCAAGGCTCGACGCGCCCCCAGTCCCCGGCCACGCTGCAGCTGCCCGAGAAGTGTCTCCGGCTCGGCGTACTCGAAAACGATTAGGTCATCCGACATCGCAGACGATGATCCCGGCCGCACGGTCAGGCTGCCACGAGATTTCTGGGGCTCGCCGACTACAACTGGTAGTCGCGACCGCTGCGATCCGGCACGAAGGCGCTCACCGGTTGACACTCTCGAACAGAACTTCGAATATGGCCGGGTGGCACTGATCGCGCATACGTTCGAGGACGACGCGGAGCACGCCGCGGCCGTGGCGCGGTTGCGGGTGCTGGTCGGCGGGGGTGCGGCGGGGACGGGTGGTGCTGAGGGGGCTGGGGTCGCGGATGTGCCGGTGTTGGCGGCGCTGCGGGCGCTGGTGCCCGGCGGGGTGTTGCGGCGCGGCGGGGTGCTGGCGGTGGAGGACCGGGTGCGGCCGTGGGGTGACGCGCCGAGCTACCTGGCGTTGGCGCTGGCGGCCGGGGCTTCGGCGGGCGGGGCGTGGTGCGGGGTGGTGGGGCTGCCCGCGTTCGGGATCGCGGCGGCTTCGGGGATGGGCGCCGACCTGGGGCGCTTCCTGATGCTGGACGAGCCCGGGGAGCGGTGGGCCGAGGCGGTGGCGGTGCTGGCCGGTGCGGTGGACCTGGTGCTGGTGCGGCCGCCGCGGCGGCCCGGTGGCGAGCAGGTGCGGCGTATCGGTGCGCGCCTGCGCCGTACGGTGCGCCAGCGCGGTGCGGCGCTGGTGGTGGCCGGTGAGTGGCCCGGCGCCGACCTGCGGCTGCGGTTGACGGAGTCGGCGTGGTCCGGGCTCGGCGACGGTACCGGGCACCTGACCGGGCGCCGGGTCGCGATCACCGCCGCCGGACGCGGTGCCGCCGGGCGGGAGCGCACGGCCCGGCTGTGGCTGCCGGCCGCCGACGGGGCGGTGCGCGAATGGGCGGCGGAGACGGACGCGCCGGGGCTGCCGGGGGACCGGGCCGAGCAGCGGTTCGGGGTGTCGGCGCAGATCCGGGACGGCGGTGAGGTCGTGCGGCTGTGGAGTGCGTAGGGGGCAACCGGCCCTACCCGCGCATCCGAGCCCGAACTTGAAACCGAATCTGAGTCCGAACCGAACCCGAACCCGAACCCATCCAGCGTCCACCGTCCAAGAAAGGAGCCACCCGTGTCCGCCCGCCCCGCCGTCTCCGCCGTCCCCGACCGCGCGCTGGCCGTGTGGTGCCCGGACTGGCCGGTGGTGGCGGTCGGCGCTGACCCCGACACCCCGGCGGCCGTCGTCGTCAAAGGCCTGATCGTGGCCAGTTCCTCGGCGGCGCGCGCCGAGGGGGTGCGGCGCGGGCAGCGCACGCGGGACGCACAGCGGCTGGCGCCGGGGCTGCTTCTCTACCCGCGCGACGAGGCCGCCGAGGCCCGGGCCTTCGAGCCGGTGCTGACCGTGCTGGCCGACTTCACCCCGCGCTTCGAGGTGGTCCGGCCGGGCCTGGCGGCGCTGCCGCTGGACGGTCCGGCGCGCTACTTCGGCGGTGAGGACCTGGTGGTGCGGGCGATCCGGGACCGGGTCGGGGACGCGGGGATCGGAGCCGGGGTGGGGGTCGCCGACGGGGTGTTCGCCGCGGCGCTGGCCGCGCGCACCGACACGCGCGTGGTGCCGGGGCGGACCGCGGAGTTCCTGGCGTCGTTCCCGACCACCGTGCTGGACCTGCCGGACCTGGTCGAGCCGCTGTCCCGGCTCGGCGTGCAGACCCTGGGCCGGCTGGCCGAGCTGCCGGCGGACGCGATGGCCGGACGCTTCGGCGCGGACGGCGTGGCGGCGCACCGGCTGGCCCGCGGGCTGGACGCGCGGCCGCCCGCACCGCTGCGTCAGGGCCCTGACTTGTCCGTGGAGGCGGTCTTCGACCCGCCGGCCGACGGCTCGGAGCGGATCGTGTTCGCCGCCAAGGCGCTCGCCGACGAGCTGCACGCGGTGCTCGCGCAGGCCGGGGTGGCGGGGGTGCGGGTGGCGGTGGAGATCCATGGCAGCGCCGGTCCCGGCGCCGAGCCGGAGGTCTCCTACCGGCTGTGGCGGCACGAGGGGCTGCTGTCGAGCACGGCGGTCGCCGAGCGGGTGCGCTGGCAGCTGTCCGGATGGCAGGCGAAGCTTCAGGCAGATGATCAGGGCCCTCATACATTTGTTGCCGACCAGGGCATCACCCGCCTCCGCCTGATCCCCGACCACCTCGTCCCGGCCCGCGGCGTCCAGCCGGGCCTGTGGGGCGCGGACGAGGCCCCGGACCGCATCGCCCGCGCCGCCGAGCGACTGCAGGCCATGTACGGCCCGAACGCCGTCACCCTCCCGGCCGACGGCGGCGGCCGCAGCCCGGCCGACCAGGGCGTCCGCACCCCCTACGGCGACCTGCCGCCGCCCGATCCCGGCCCCGAGCCCGCGCCCTGGCCGGCCGCGCTCCCGGCGCCGGCGCCCGCCGACGTCCCGCGCGAGCCGCGCCCGGCCGAGGTCGCCGACGCCACCGGCAACCCGGTCGGCGTCTCCGGCCGCCTGCGGATCTCCGCCCGGCCGGTGCTGCTGACGCTGTCCGGGACCGGCGAGCGTCTCAGGATCCTGTCGTGGGCCGGGCCCTGGCCGCTGGCCGAGCGGTGGTGGGAGCCGGGCGCGGCGGTGCGGCGGGCCCGGTTCCAGGCCGTCACCGCCGACGGCCGCGCCTGGCTGCTGATCGTGCAGGACGGCCGCTGGTTCGTCGAGGCGGTGTACGACTGATGGCGGTGGACGACTGATGGGCACCTTCAACCCGGTCATCACCTGGCGCGAGCTGGAGAAGCGCCTGGCCTGGGGCCGCTACGGCGAGGCCGAGCAGGCGGCTCCGGAGCCGGAAGCGGACGCGGCGACGGCCCCGCCGCCCCGCCGCACCGCCAAGCTCGACCCGCCCTACGCCGAGCTCCACGCCCACTCCCACTTCTCCTTCCTCGACGGCGCCTCCAGCCCCGCCGAACTGGTCGCCGAGGCCGCCCGGCTGGGCCTGCACGGCCTGGCCGTCACCGACCACGACGGCTTCGCCGGCGCCATGCAGTACAAGCAGGCCGCCGAGGACGCCGACCTGGCCACGGTCTTCGGCGCCGAGCTGTCGCTGGAGCTGACCGCGGCGCGCACCGGCGTCATGGACCCGGCAGGCCACCATCTGCTGGTGCTGGCGCGTGGCGCCGAGGGCTACCGGCGGCTGTCGGCGGCCATCGGCAAGGCGCAGCTGGCGGGCAAGGAGAAGGGCAAGCCGGTCTACGACCTCGAAGATCTGGCCGAGGCGGCGAGCGAGGGGGACTGGACCATACTGACCGGCTGCCGCAAGGGCACCGTCCGCCAGGCATTGGAGCGGCATGGCCTGAACGAGGACGGCTTCGAGGCGGCCGACATCGAACTCAGGAAGCTGATGGACCTGTTCGGCCCCGACCGGGTCCTGGTCGAGCTCACCGACCACGACCAGCCCCTGGACGACGCCCGTAACCGCCTGCTGGCCCGCCTGGCCACCCGCCACGCGCTGCCGACCGTGGCCACCGGCAACGTCCACTACGCCCGCCCCGCCGACTACCGCCTGCACACCGCGATGTCCGCACTCCGGGCCCGCCGCACCCTGGCCGAGATGGACGGCTGGCTCCCCGGCGCCCCGACCGCGTACCTGCGCAGCGGCGCCGAAATGCTCGCGCGCTTCCCCGTGCACGAGTACGGCCGGGCCGTGGTCCGCAGCGCCGAGCTGGCCGCCGAGCACGCCTTCGACTTCAAGACCATCAACCCACAGCTGCCCGACTACCCGGTGCCCGACGGCCACACCGAGGCGAGCTGGCTCAGACACCTGACATACCTCGGCGCGGCCGAACGCTACGGCCCGGAGAGCGGGAATCCCAAGGCCTACCAGCAGATCGCCTACGAACTCGACGTCATCGAGGAGCTGAAGTTCCCCGGCTACTTCCTCATCGTCTACGACATCGCAGAGTTCTGCCGCACCCACGGCATCCTGGCCCAGGGCCGCGGCTCGGCCGCCAACAGCGCGGTCTGCTTCGCCCTGGGCATCACCAGCGTCGACTCCGTCCGGCACGGCCTGGTCTTCGAGCGCTTCCTGTCCCCGGTGCGCGACGGCCCGCCGGACATCGACGTCGACATCGAGGCCGGGCGCCGGGAGGACGTGATCCAGCACGTCTACGCCAAGTACGGACGCGACCGCGCGGCCATGGTCTGCAACGTGATCACCTACCGCGCCCGCCTGGCGCTGCGCGACTCGGCACGCGTCCTGGGCTACTCGCCGGGCACCGTCGACGCCTGGGCCGGCAGCATCGGACCGCACGAGGGCGTCCCGGACGGCTCGCAGGACGTCCCCGAGCAGGTGCTGGAGCTGGCCGGGCAGTTGCAGCGCCGCCCCCGGCACCTGGGCATCCACAACGGCGGCATGGTGATCGTGGACCGACCGCTGGCGCAGGTGGTGCCGATCGAGTGGGCCCGCCGCGAAGGCCGCACCGTCCTGCAGTGGGACAAGGACGACTGCGCGGCCGCCGGTCTGGTCAAGTTCGACCTGCTGGGCCTGGGCATGCTCGCCGCGATCCACGAGGCGCTGGACCTGATCGCCGACCACCACGGCACCCGGCTGGGCCTGCACGACCTGCCGCAGGACGGGGACCCCGAGGCGGAGGCCGTCTACGAGATGATCCAGGACGCCGACACCGTCGGGGTGTTCCAGATCGAGTCGCGCGCGCAGATGTCGACGCTGCCGCGACTGAAGCCGAGAACCTTCTACGACCTGGTGGTCGAGGTGGCGCTGATCCGCCCCGGGCCGATCCAAGGCGGCGCCGTGCACCCGTACCTGCGGCGGCGCAATGGCGACGAGGACGTCACCTACCCGCACGAGACACTGGAACCGGTGCTGCGGCGCACGCTGGGGGTGGTGCTGTTCCAGGAGCAGGCGATGCAGATGGCGATCGCGGCGGCCGGATTCAGCGCCGCCGAGGCCGACCGGCTCCGGCAGGCCATGGGCTCCAAGCGCTCGCCGGAGCGGATGGCCGAACTGCGAGGGCGGCTGCTGGCCGGCATGGCCGAGCGCGGCATCACCGGCGAGGTCGCCGAGGACATCTACGCCAAGCTGCACGCCTTCTCAGGGTACGGATTCCCCGAGTCGCACTCGGTGTCGATGGCCTACATCGTGTGGTGCAGCTGCTACCTGAAGCGCTACTACCCGGCCGCGTTCACCGCCGCGCTGCTGAACAACCAGCCGATGGGCTTCTACAGCCCCGGCTCGCTGATCACGGACGTGCGACGACACGGGGTGCAGGTGAAGCGGGTCGACGTGAACGCCTCCGGGGCGAAAGCCACGTTGCAAAGCCCTGATCCGTCGCACCGAAACGGCTCCCGATCACGCCGCCACCACCAGCACGCCTCACCGATCCCGCAACCGGCCATCCGCCAGGGCCTGAGCAGCGTACGCGACCTGGGCGACGACGCGGCCGAGCGGGTGGTGGCCGAGCGCGAGGCCGCCGGCGCGTTCACCGACATCGAGGACTTCATCGTGCGCACCGGCCTGTCCCGCCCGACACTGGAGGCACTGGCCACCGCAGGGGCCTTCGGCTGCTTCGGCCTGGACCGCCGCGAGGCACTCTGGACGGCCGGCGCGCTAGCCGGCACCACCCCCGGCCACCTGCCGGGCACCGCCCCGGGCACAACGCTCCCGAAGCTGGACCCCCTCACCCCGGTCGAAGTCACCCTGGCCGACCTGTGGGCCACCGGCACCACCCCGGAGGACCACCCAATCGGCCACCTACGGCCCCACCTGGCACTGCGCGGCGTGACCCCCGCCGCCGAACTACGCACCGCCCGCAACCGCACCCTGGTCCGAGTCGCAGGGCTGGTGACGCACCGCCAGCGCCCCCCAACCGCACACGGCACCTGCTTCCTGAGCATGGAAGACGAGACCGGCCTGATCAACGTGATCTGCCCGGCCCCAGTCTGGGAGGCACAGCGGCGCGTGGCACTGGAGCACGGCGCACTGCTAATCCACGGGACGCTGGAGCGAACCGACGGCGCGGTGAACGTCGTGGCCGGCCGGATCGAGGCACTGCGGGCGGGGGTGGGGCGGAGGGCTCGGGACTTTCGGTGAGGGGCCGGCATTGCTGGTGTGGCCAGGTTGCCGGTTCCGGCGAGAACCGGCGCCTTGGCGCTGCGGCTGGTGACGGGTCAGCGCGACTCGCGGCGTGGTGAGGGGGTCCGAAGGACCATGCGGGGTGTTGGTTCTGGGTCCCTCGCCGCGTCGGCGGGCTCTGCCAACCTGCCCGGTTTGGCGGTGTCAAGCCGGACGAGGCTGTACCACAGCAACAGCGATGCGGCTTGATTCCGCCAAACCGGGCTGGTTCCGTTTACGGCGACGACGCGGCGAGGGACCCAGAACCCTGGCGACCACAAGCAGCGACCGCCGCCAACCAGCGCAACGCAGGCAACAGCGGATAGAAAGCCGACCAGTCCCGGACCGCCGCCAAACAGCAGGTCGCGCGGGTCGCCCCCTCGCTGTAGAGCGCCCGCCGGAGGCCTCAAGGTGCCCACCACGCCCGACGATTGCCGCCTACGACATGCGCAGTGACTCGGACCGCCGCGCGGTCGTGGACACGAAAACCGGCAGCCGCAAACGCAACCCGGTATGCGAGTCGGGCGTGGCGGCATTTTGTTAGAAAATTATCGCCCCTTATAAACAGATATAGCACGCGCCGCCGACACGCACACCAAGCCGCTGGAGCACCGGCAAATATCCTCACACCACCGTCGCAACCACCGTCGTAACCACCGTCGGAACCACAGCCAACACAATCCCAAACAACTCCCGATAAGCCGCCAACACCCCCGCGTCCTCCCTCAACACCCGCTCCCGCCTACCGTCACCATCCGTCACCAGCAACCTCCGCCCGCTCAGCGTCACCCGTCCCTCCGCTGTCGGCAGCGAGCACATCAGGTTCCGCCGGAACAGCGACGTCGGCGCCGTGACCTGCCACCATCGGCCCATCTCGAAGTCCGCCAGCGTCAGTGCGCGCGGGTCGACGCGGTACTCCGGCGCGCCGTCGAGCAGCACGTCGAGTCGGCCGTCGGCGGTCTCCACGAGCTGGAACGTCCCGAACGGGTCGCGCTGCTCCCGGCGCTCGGCGTAGCGCAGCGGCAGCTCGCTGTGCTTGCCGAAGCCGACGTCGGCGAGCCACACCCCGCCGGCCGCGTCGGTGACCCGCAGCGCCAGGTGGTCCAGGGGCCGGTTGGTGAACGCCCCGAGTTCCGCAGAGTACGTACGCGCCGCCAGCCTCTCCACGCCGAACCCGACCGCCTCCAGCAGTGCCGCGAACAGCCCGTTCAGCTCGTAGCAGAAGCCGCCGCGCCGCCGCGTCACGATCTTGTCCACCAGCGCGCCGAGCTCCAGCGAGATCTCCTCGCCCGGCAGGTGGATGCTCAGGTTCTCAAACGGGATCGTCATCACATGCGCGCGGTGCAGCATGTGCAACGTATCGACGTCCGGCTTCAAAGGACCGGCCACGCCGATACGGTCGAGGTAGGCGGCGATCTGTTCCGCGCGAAGCTCCGACATGGCTCATTTCTGCCAGCTTTCACCACCCGTCGCAAGACTCTGGTGTCGGCCGAGGCCCGGTCATGCCTGAAACCGACTATTGACCCCTACTCCCGATATGAGACCATGCCAGGCGTAGGCAACCCCTGCCCCGAACGCGGCTAGATCGTTCGGCCGTTTCGACACAAGGACCCCCCTTGGGCTACCTCGCTCTCCTCCGCCTACCCTTCATAGCCCGCCTGCTCACCGGCTCCCTCATCGGCCGCCTCCCCGGCGGCATGTCCATCCTCATGATCCCGCTGGCCCTGCGCCGCTCGGGCATGGACTACGGCTTCGTCGGCATCGCCTCCGGCACCCTCGCGGTGTCCGCCGCGGTCGGCGGCCCGGTCCTGGGCCGCCTCGTGGACCGCGTCGGGCAAGTCAGGGTCCTGGTTCCCGCCGCCGCGGCCTCCGGCGTCGGCTTCGCGATCCTCGCGTTGGCGCCCGGGAACCGGCCGACCGTGCTGCTCGGCGTGGTGCTGGCCGGGGCCGCCGCGCCGCCGCTGGAGCCGTGCATCCGCATCCTGTGGCCCTCGCTGGTGCCCGCCGAGGGCCTGGCCTCCGCATACTCGCTGGACTCCGCCGCACAGGAGCTGATCTTCGTCTCCGGGCCGCTGGTCGTCGCCGGCTGCGTGGCCTGGGCCTCGCCGGTGGCGGCGCTGTGGCTGGGCGCGGCGCTCGGCGCGATCGGCGTGCTGGTGGTCGCGACCACCCGGCCGGTGCGCGGGTGGCGCCCGGAGCCGCGCGAGGCGCACTGGCTCGGGCCGCTGCGCAGCCCCGGCCTGGTGGTGCTGCTGACCTCGCTGATCGGCCTGGGCGTCGCGATCGGCACGCTGAACGTCGTGCTTGTCGACTACGCCGAGCACCACAAGTTCCCCGGCGGCGCCGGCACCCTGATGGCGATCAACGCCTTCGGCTCGCTGATCGGCGCCCTCGTCTACGGTGCGCGCAAGTGGCGCGGCTCGGCAACCAGCCATCTGCTCGCGCTGCGCCTCGGCCTCGGCGTCGCCTACGCTCTGCTGCTCCTGGTCCCGGCGCCGCCGCTGATGGTGGCGATCATGGTGGTCTCCGGCGTCTGCTTCGCGCCGTCGCTGACCGTGCTGTTCATGCTTACCGGCGAGTTCGCCCCGACCGGCACCGCCACCGAGGCCTTCGCCTGGCTGATCACGCTGTTCCAGGTCGGCGCGGCCACCGGCGCGGCGATCAGCGGCTTCGTGATCGCGCACGCCGGCCTGTCCGCCGCGGCCGTGACCGCCGTCGCCGGAATCGGCGCCGCGGTGCTCATCCAGCTCGCCGGCCGCCGCTACCTGCACCAGCCGGAGTCCGAGGGGCCGGTCGAAACTCCGGTATACGCCTGACAAGACTGCATGGCACGAGGCGTCGTACCAGCGACAGGATCGCGGACTATGGAACACCTGCTGTGGTACGACGCCCCGGCGACCGACTGGGAACGCGAGGCGCTGCCGATCGGGAACGGCCGGATCGGCGCGATGGTCTTCGGCGGGGTCGCCGCCGAGCGCGTCCAGTTCACCGAGAAGACGCTCTGGACCGGGGGACCAGGGCACCTCGGCTACGACCACGGCGACTGGCGCGAACCCCGGCCCGGCGCGCTAGAAGAGGTGCGGCGGCGGATCGACGAAGAGGGCTTCCTGCCCAAGGCGACCGTCACCGAACTGCTCGGGCAGCCCAAGACCGGCTTCGGCAACTTCCAGAACTACGGCGACCTGATCATCGAGTTCCCGACGTTGAACGCCGTCCCGACCTTGAACACCATCCCGACGTTGACTGACAGCGTCCAGGACTACCGCCGCACCCTCGACATCTCCGACGCCCTCGCCGGCGTCGCCTTCGAAGCCGACGGCGTGCGCCACCGCCGCGAATACTTCGTCAGCCACCCGGCCGGCGTCCTCGTCGGCAGGCTGGCCGTCGACCGGCCCGGTGCCCTCGACTGCGTCCTGCGCTACGAACCCGGCATCGACGCGGCCCACGTCACCACCGAGGACGCCACGATCGTCATCCACGGCGCCCTGCCCGACAACGGCCTACGCCACGCCGCCCGGATCAAGGTGATCCCGGAAGGCGGCCGCCTCACCGCGCACGAAGGCCGCCTCACCGTCGAAGGCGCCGACCAGATCGTCGTCGTCCTGGCCGCCGCGACCGACTACGGCGCCGCCTATCCCGCCTACCGCAACGGAATTGACCCGTCCGGTCCGGTCGCCGACGCCGTCGCCAAAGCCGCGGCCACCGCCTACGAAGACCTGCACGCCGCGCACGTCGCCGACCACAGCGCCCTGTTCGACCGCGTCGTCCTGGACCTCGGCGGCACCCTGCCGGACGACGTCCCCACCGACCGCCTCCTGGCCGCCTACGGCACGCCGGACTCGACCCCGGACGCCGACCGCGCCCTGGAACAGCTGTTCTTCGACCACGGCCGCTACCTGCTCATCGCCTCCTCCCGCCCCGGGAACCTCCTGCCCGCGAACCTGCAGGGCGTCTGGAACGCCTCGCCGACGCCGCCGTGGTCCGCCGACTACCACGTCAACATCAACCTGCAGATGAACTACTGGCTGGCCGAACCCTGCGCGCTGGGGGAGTGCGCCGAGCCGCTGTTCGACTTCATCGAGGCTCTGCGCGCGCCGGGCCGGGTCTCGGCGCGCACCATGTTCGGCACCGAAGGCTGGGTGGTCCACAACGAGACGAACCCGTTCGGCTTCACCGGCGTGCACGACTGGCCGGAGTCGTTCTGGTTCCCCGAGGCCGCAGCCTGGCTGTGCCTGCACCTGTGGGAGCACTACCAGTTCACGATGGACGAGGACTTCCTGCGGGAGCGCGCTTATCCGGCGATGCTGGAGGCCGCCGAGTTCTGGCTCGCGAACCTGCGCCGCGATCCCCGCGACGGCAAGCTGGTCGTGAACCCCAGCTTCTCCCCGGAGCAGGGCGAGTACACGGCCGGCGCGGCGATGGCGCAGCAGATCGTGCACGGGCTGCTCGACACCACGGTCGGCCTCGCCGGCGTGTACGAGCCCGATACGGATCGTTTCGACCGTCTCAACGCCGCCTGCGAAGACCTGGATCCCGGGCTGCGCGTCGGCTCCTGGGGTCAGTTGCAGGAATGGAAGGAAGACCTCGACGATCCAGAGAACCAGCACCGCCACGTCTCGCAGATGTACGCGCTGCACCCGGGCCAGGACATCGACGGGCTCTGGGACGAGGACCTGGTCCCCGCGGCCCGCACCGTGTTGAACGCCCGAGGCGACGGCGGGACCGGGTGGTCGAAGGCCTGGAAGGTCAACTTCTGGGCCCGGCTGTGGGACGGCGACCACGCCCACAGACTGCTCGCCGAGCAGCTGCGTGGCAGCACCCTGCCGAACTTGTTCGACACGCACCCGCCGTTCCAGATCGACGGCAACTTCGGCGCCGCCGCGGGCATCGCCGAGATGCTGCTGCAGAGCCATCTCGGCGAGATCCGGATCCTGCCCGCGCTGCCTGCCGCCTGGCCGGTCGGGGCGGTGACCGGCCTGCGGGCCCGCGGCGCGGTCCGCGTCGACATCGCCTGGGCTGATGGGCAGGTCACCGAGGTCTCGCTGACCTCGGATCGGCACCAGGTCCTTCAGATCCGCTGCCGGTTGTTCAAGGGGCTGATGCGCTTCCAGGCCGAGGCCGGCCGCACCTACACGTGGAAAGAAGAGATCTAGGTATTGTGCGTCGTGGCGCGTCGCGCCAGGGTGTCAGCCATGTGGAGACCCCTGGTTCTGGCCGCAGCCGCGGCCATGTTCGTCGCCGGCACGCTCGCGGGCACCGCCGCGGCCGCCGCGCCGACGCTGGAGATCAACTATCAGAACCCGGTGACGGCGCTGCCGCCGATCGCGCGGCCGGACACCCCGAGCTGTACGGTCACGGCGATGCAGCACGACTTCGCCAACAGCTACGGCCAGCCCTTCGTCGGCACCCTGACGCCGCCGGCGAACTGTCCCGGGCCGTGGTCGAAGGTGGTGCTGGACTGGTCCGGCAACGCCGCCGGGCGGCAGTACGACCGGCTGGCGGGGGTGTGGATCGGCGGCTCGGAGGTGTTCCGGACCAGCACGCCCGAGCCGGATCCGGCGGGCATCAGCTGGCATGTGGACCAGGACATCTCGGCGTTCATCCCGCTGCTGCGGACGCCGCAGCCGGTGGTGGTTGACCTGGGGAACATCGTGAACAGCACATACACCGCGACCTATCACATGACGATGACCGTGACGTACTACCAGGCCGACAAGCACAACCCGCAGGCCGCGCACAGCGATGTCGTGGTGCCGATCTCGCAGAGCACGTCGGCGGCCGGCTGGTACAGCCTGACCAAGGGCCAGACCGCGAGCGCCACGGTGACGCTGCCGCGGAACACCGAGAGCGCCGATCTGCAGCTGTACGCGCGCGGCGGCGGCTGTGAGGAGTTCTGGTACTCGAACGTGCCGGACTTCTACGCCGCGTCGCATTCCAGCGAGGGGCTGTGCGGCGGTGGGACGTACCGCGAGGTGCAGGTCCTGGTCGACGGCAAGGCGGCCGGGACCGCGCAGCCGTTCCCGGTGATCTACACCGGGGGTGTCAGCCCGCTGATGTGGCGGCCGATCCCGAGCATCGACGCGTTCCGGACCCAGCCGTACGACCTGGACCTGACACCGTTCGCCGGGGTCCTGGCCGACGGCAAGCCGCACACCGTGACCCTGGTGCCGCCCTCGGACATCAGCGACACGTGGCTGATGGACGGCAGCCTGTTCGTGAACGTGGACGCCGGCTCGACGCAGACCTCCGGCGCGGTCACGCAGGACACGATCACGCCGTCTCCGGACGTGAACTACACGGTCGCGACGCAGTCCGACGGCAGCGACCTGATCACCGCGGCGGTGACGCGGGACTGGACGGTCGCCGGCTACGTCGACACCTCGCACGGCCGGATCACCACGAGCGTGGTGCGGCACAGCGCGTACTCGAACTCCGACGACGTCGCGCAGGCCGGGTCGGTGCAGACCGTGAAGCAGCGGGACTCCGGCTGGACCCAGACCACCACCGGTCGCGGACCGGGGCTGGGGAACCGGCAGGTGCGGAACGACAGCTGGTCGTACCCGATCGACATGACCAGTACCTACGTCCCGGGTGCGAACTCGGACTCGTACACCGTCGACGGGCAGGTCAGCGTCACGCGCCAGCTGACCAGCACGGAGACCGACCACGGCGACGCGTGGAAGCCGATCTCAGCGGTCGACGACCATGTGCAGGCCAAGGGCGGTTTGCAGCGTGTGAACGGGGTCGTGACCGCGGCGGACGGCTCGGACTCCGAGCTGTACGTCGGCGCAGACCGGTCCGGGTGCTACGGGCACTACATCGCCGCCGACCACGGCTATGTGACGCAGGACTTCCAGACGGGGTGCTTCGGCAAGTAGGCGAGTAACCGGGAGCTCAGGCTCTCGAAACGAGATCAGATCGTGGGGTCGAGGGCGGGCTAAGGCCTGGCCTCGGCCCCACGATCTGTATCCGTCCTTTCGTCTTGACATGCAGCCATCTGGCTGCCTAAATTAAAGGCAGCCGAAAGGCTGCATATCGAAGCTCGGCGGACCGGAGGTGTGGGCGGGCATGGACGACGCGCTCGACGACGTGTTCAAGGCGCTGGCCGACCCGAGTCGGCGTGCGCTGCTCGACACGCTCAACGCCCGCAACGGGCAGACGCTGCGTGAGCTCTGCGCCGGCCTGGAGATGGCCAGGCAGTCCGTCAGCAAGCACCTCACGGTGCTGGAGGAGGCCGGGCTGGTGACCACCGTGTGGCGGGGCCGCGAGAAGTTGCACTACCTCAACGCCGCGCCCGTGCACGAGATCGCCCACCGCTGGATCAGCCGCTTCGACCAGGCCAGGGTCCAAGCCCTGGCGGACCTGAAACTCGCCCTGGAGGAGACCCCGATGGACGCCCCGACTTTCGTCTACACCACCTACATCCGCACCACTCCGCAGAAGCTCTGGCAGGCCCTGACCGAGCCCGCCTTCACCCAGCGCTACTGGTCCACGGAGTTCACCACCGACTGGCAGGTCGGCTCGCCGATGACCTGGGACAACCACGGCGTGGTGATCGCCGACCCGGAGCAGGTCGTGCTGGAGGCGGACCCCTACAGCAAGCTCTCCTACACCTGGCACTCCGTCACCCCGGAGCTGGCCAAGCGCTTCGACTGGGACGACGAGACGCTGGCCAAGCTCTCCGGCGAGGCCCGCTCGAAGGTCACGTTCACCATCGACGAGGAGGCCGGCCAGGTCGTGAAGCTGACCGTCGTGCACGACGGCTTCGAGCCGGGCTCGAAGTTCGCCGAGATGGTCAGCCACGGCTGGCCGGCCGTGGTGGCGAGCCTGAAGTCGCTGCTGGAGACCGGCGAGCCGCTGTCGGAGGAGAACTGAAGCTACCAGCGGGTAACATGTCAGGGGCGATCACTACGATCGCCCCTGATACCTGTCCGCCGCACATCCGCCCAGCGCCACCGCACGCTGCTCACGCCCCAACAAGGAGACGACCATGGTCTTCTCGGTCCCCGTCACCGTCCGAGGCTACGAACTCGACACCCAGGGCCACCTCAACCAGGCCGTCTACCTCCAGTACTCCGAGCACGCGCGCTGGGAACTGCTCCGCGCGGCCGGCATCCAGCAGAACGACCTGATCGCCGGCGGCATCGGCCCGGTCGTGGTCGAGATGAACGTCAGGTTCCTGCGCGAACTGCGCGGCGGCGAGGAGGTGGACGTCACCTGCGAGCTCGCCTGGGCCGAGGGCAAGGTCTTCCAGTTCAAGCAGCAGGTCCTGAAGAAGGACGGCACGGTCTGCGCCGACATCGTGGTGGTCGGCGGGATCCTGGACCTGCAGGCGCGCAAGCTCGTGCCGAACCCGGCTGAGCGGCTGGCGGCGGTGGCGAGCGATCCGGCTCTGTTGGGGATCTGAGGGGTCCGGGCTTCGCCCGGTTCGCCGTCCGGTTTGTCGTCCAACCACTCACAAGTCGGACCTTCACCAGATCGGTTGATCGGCGGTCGCTGGGCGTTTCGCCCGGTGACAGGTGGTCGTTTCTCCGGACGAGCGGCACGTGATCGGTGCCGCCGCTACACAGGAGGAAGTACCAGTGCTGAAGACCAAGAAGATCGCCGCGCTTGTCGCCGCCACCGGCGGTCTGGTGATGGCCGGGGCCGGCATGGCCAGCGCCGACGCCACCGCCCACGGCTCCGCCCAGGACTCCCCGGGCATCGCCTCGGGCAACAACATCCAGGTTCCGGTGGAGGTGCCCGTGAACGCCTGCGGCCTCACCGTGAGCGTCATCGGTCTCCTGAACCCGGCTTTCGGCAACACCTGCGTCAACGGCTGACACTCAGCGCGGCGCGCGCGGTGGGCGGCTCCGAGGATCCCTGGCGGGTTCTCGGGGCCGCCCCTTTTTGTGCGCCGACGACCAGCTCCGCGCGGGGTTGCCCCCGGGGTGCCGGTATTCACTCGTACGAACGATTCCGGGTTTAGTCCGAAAAACCTCCCGCAATCCGCCTCGTTAGCCGGATAGGTCTATCGGCTCGTCTGAAGTAACGACAGACGGAACAAGGCAGGGGCTTTCATGCAATCGCAAGTGAAGCGGCGGATCGTTTTCGGGCTCACCACCGGCGGGCTGCTCGCCACCGGCGGCGCCGGGTTCGCGCACGCGGAGGCGTCGAGCGCCGGCTCCGGCGACTCCGGCACCACCACCGCCGGCTCCCCGGGCATCCTCTCGGGCAACACCATCCAGATCCCGGTGGACATCCCGATCAACGTCTGCGGCGTGACGGCGAACGTGATCGGCCTGCTCAACCCGGCGGCCGGCAACCACTGCTCGAACGACGGCGGCGCCACCGCGGGCGGCGCGACGGCCGGCGGCAGCGGCGGCGCCACGGCCGCCGGCAGTTCGGTCGGCTCGCCCGGGATCCTGTCCGGGAACACCATCCAGGCGCCGGTGCACATCCCGGTCAACGTCTGCGGCGACTCGGTGAACGTGGTCGGCGTCGGCAACGGTGCCAAGGACAACCACTGCCACAACGGCGGCGGCGCGACGACCGGCGGCAGCGGCGGGGCCACGGCGACCGGCAGCTCGGTGGGCTCGCCCGGGATCCTCTCGGGCAACACCGTCCAGGTCCCCGTCGACGTCCCGGTCAACCTCTGCGGCGACACCGTCAACGTGGTCGGTGTCGGCAACGGTGCCAAGGGCAATCACTGCCACAACAGCGGCGGCTCCGGCTCCACCGGCGGCGCGACCGCCACCGGCAGCTCGGTCGGCTCGCCCGGCATCCTGTCCGGGAACACGGTCCAGCTGCCGATCTCCGTGCCGGTCAACGCCTGCGGCGACTCGGTGAACGTGGTCGGCGTCGGCAACGACGCCGACGGCAACGCGTGCGCGAACAACACGCCGTCCACGCCCCCCACCACGACCACCCCGCCGCCGACCACCAGCACCCCCGGCGGTTGGGTCGCCCCGCACACCACCGGCGCCGAGGCCGGCGGCGCGGTCCCGGCGGCCCCGGCCACCGGCATGCTCGCGCACACCGGCGCGGACGCCCTGATGCTGGCGCCGATCGGCGCGGCGCTGATGGGCGGCGGCACGCTCATGTACCGCAAGTTCAAGCCGGCCCGCTCGCGCTAGGTTCCGGTCACACCGGGGTTCCGGTCGATACCTGCCGACATCCGCCGACAAGCGTCGCTGGATATCGGCAGGTATAAAGAGGTAAGTAGCGCGTGCGGGGCTCGGGTCCTCAGGGATCCGGGCCCCGTCCTCGCCGCGTTCCCGCGCTTTTCATCGCCTTCTCAGCGGGAAGCTGCACAGTGCTGCTGTGTCTTGGGAATACAAGTACCAAGCGCGAGCACTGACCGGGTGACAGGGAGAAGCGAAGCGATGAGGACCGGCTGGATCGAACTCGCCGCCATTCCGGCGGTGCTGCTGGTCGTGTATCTCCTGCGCACCAACACCTGGGCCAGCCACCACGTGCGCAGCGTTTGGAACTGGCTGAAGGCCTGGGCGAAGCTGGCGCCGTTCACCACCGTGCTCTCGCTGCTGGTCGCGGTGCACGCCTGGATGCTGATCGGGCTGTCCCCGCGGCTGCGCAACGCCGTCCTGCTCACGCACTCCACCACGCTGGCCCACCTCAAGCAGGAGCCGCTGACCGTGCTGTTCGGCTCGGCCATGTGGACCGACGTCAGTGAGCTGCTGTTCCTGGCCCTGACCGCCTTCATCTACCTGGCGCCGCTGGAGCGCTGGATCGGCACCTGGCGCACTCTGCTGGCGTTCCTGGCCGGCCACATCGGCGCCACGATCCTGATCGCGTTGTGGATCGAGGAGACGGTCGTCCTCACCCCGGAGCAGGACCGGGTCTACTCCCGCACCATCGATGTCGGCATCAGCTACGGCGCCTACGCCTGCGCCGCGCTGCTGGCCTACCGGCTGCGTTGGCCGTTCCGGCTCTCGGCGTGGTCTCTCATGCTGGCCTACCTGCTCTACCAGGCCTCGCTGAAGGACTTCGACGCCACCGTCGACTACACCCCGCTCGGGCACCTGGTCGCCTTCGGCATCGGGCTGGCGCTGTACCCGCTGACCAGGACCGACCGGGCCCGGGAGCGAAGGCACGATCCGTGGATCAAGATCCCCCGGCCGACCTCGGAGTTTCCCGCAGCGGAGCCGACGTCCGATAATGAGCCCACGAGCCTGGCGCGGTGACCCCGTGAAGCCGGGCGTGTGACAACGACGTCCGCCCCCGAACCGCGAGGGATGCGCCATGCCCGCAGCCGTTCCCCTGACCGACCCGACGACTCCCGCCGACCTGGCCGCGCTGAACGAGATCCAGCAGCGCGTCCTGTGGCTGGCCACCCGGATCGTCGACGCCGCCAACCACGACCGCGCCACCGGCGACGGGGTCAAGGTCGGCGGCCACCAGGCCTCCTCGGCCTCCCTGGTCACCGCGATGACCGCGCTCTACTTCCGCTACTTGGGCCCGGACGACAAGGTCTCGGTCAAGCCGCACGCCTCCCCGGTCTTCCACGCCATCCAGTACCTGCTCGGCGAACTGGACGCCTCCTACCTCACCAAGCTGCGCGCCTTCGGCGGCCTGCAGTCCTACCCGAGCCGCACCAAGGACCCCGACCGCGTCGACTTCTCCACCGGCTCGGTGGGCCTGGGCCCGGCCGCGCCGCTGTTCGCCGCCGCCGCGCGCCGCTACGTCGACGCGCACTTCGGCGCCCGGCCCCGCTCCCGCTTCGTGGCCCTGCTCGGCGACGCCGAACTGGACGAGGGCAACGTCTGGGAGGCCATCGCCGACCCGGCCTGCGCGGGCCTGGGCGAGGTCATGTGGATCGTCGACTTCAACCGGCAGTCCCTGGACCGCGTGGTCCCCGGCATCCGCGAGGGCCAGCTGCGCCTGCAGTTCGAGGCCGCGGGCTGGCACGTCGTCGAGGTCAAGTACGGCCGCCGGTTGCAGGCGGTCTTCGACCGGCCCGGCGGCGGCGCGCTGAAGGCGTGGATCGACGCCATGCCGAATGAGCGCTACCAGTCGCTGTTCGGCCTGGACGGCGCGCGCCTGCGCTCGGCGTTCCTGGAAGGCGCCCCGCCCGAGGTCGCCCCGCTGATCGCGGTGGTCCCCGACGACGACCTCGGCGCCCTGCTCACCGACCTCGGCGGCCACGACCTGACCGCGATGCTCGACGCCTACGCCGAATGCGACGCGGTCACCGACCGGCCGAGCGTGGTCTTCGCCTACACGGTGAAGGGTTGGGGCCTGCCGATCGCCGGCAACCCCCGCAACCACTCCGCGCTGCTGAGCACCGAGCAGATCGCGGTCCTGCGCGCGGCCCAGGGCCTGACCGAGGCCACCGAGTGGGACCGCCTGCCCCCGGACACCGCCGCCGGCCGTCTGGCCGCGGCCCGCGCCGAGCGGCTGAAGCGCCCGCTGCCCACCGCGCACCCGGCGATCCCGGTCCCGACCCAGGTCGAGACGCGCTCCCCGGCCAAGCCGACCTCCACCCAGGAGGCCTTCGGCCGTCTGGTGTCCGGCCTGGCCCGCACCCCGGAGGTGGCGCGGCATCTGGTGACCACGGCGCCGGACGTGGCGACCTCGACGAACCTGGCCGGGTTCATCAACAAGTTCGGCGTCTTCGCCCCCGCCGAGGTGCAGAACTACACCGCCGCCGACTCCCCGGTGCGCTGGACCGAGTCCCCGTCCGGGCAGCACATCGAGCTGGGCATCTCCGAGATGAACCTGTTCCTGCTGCTGGGCCAGCTCGGCCTGGCCTGGGACCTGTCGGACCAGCCGCTGCTGCCGATCGGGACGGTGTACGACCCCTTCGTCTGCCGCGGCCTGGACGCCTTCATCTACGGGACCTACTCCGGCGCGCGCTTCCTGATCGCCGGCACGCCCTCCGGCGTCACCCTGGCCCCCGAAGGCGGCGCGCACCAGTCCACGATCACCGCCTCGATCGGCCTGGAGCTGCCGAACGTGGTGTTCTCAGAGCCCGCCTACACCCGCACGCTGGACTGGGTGCTGTGCGACGCGCTGGCCCGGATGGGCCGCGGCGAGGCCGGCTCCTCGGCCTACCTGCGGCTCACCACCCGCCCGATCGACCAGGCCCCGTTCGAGGCCGCGCTGGCCCGGGTGGGGGAGGAGCGGCTGCGCGAGCAGGTGCTGGCCGGCGGCTACCGCCTGCACATCGCCGCCGAGCTGGAGTCCGCCGGCGCGCCTGTGGTGCACCTGGCGGCCTCCGGCGCGGTCCTGCCGGAGGTGCTGGAGGCCGCCGCCGAGCTGGCCTCCGAGGGCGTCGCGGCGCACGTCGTCGACGTGACCAGCCTGGACCGGCTGTACACCGGCTGGCGGCGCGCGCTGCAGCAGGACTACCGCAGTGCCACCGGCCCGCGCCGGCCGTCGGTGCTCAAGGAGCTGTTCCCGGGGCGCGCGCCGATCGTCACCGTGCACGACGCCGCCTCGCACGCGATGGCCTGGCTCGGCTCGGCGGTCGGGGTGCCGGCGGTGCCGCTGGGCGTGGACACCTTCGGCCAGTCCGGGACCGTCGCGGACCTGTACGCGCAGCACGACCTGGTGCCCGGCGCGATCGTCAACGCGGCGCTGGCTGCGCTCGCGCTGTGATCAGCTGAATCTGCTGGTTCCCGTGGGCCGTCGAGGGATCTTCCTCGGCGGCCCACAGTGTCAGTGACAGGTGGATGCGGATCACGATGCTGACCCACACCATCAGGCCGACGAAGTCGATGACGATGCCGTAGGGGTTGGACGCGGTGTGGCGGACGATCTCCTGCGCGGCGGCGGACAGGACGGCGGTGCACAGGCCGGTCGCGGCGGCGCTGAGCCACAGGTCTTTGGTGGGCGGGGCGCCGCCGAGGCGTCGGCACAGCTGGTGGCTGATGACGGTGAACAGCGCCGTGCCCAGAGCGAGTAGCACGAGGGAGGCGACGAGTGTCGTCAGTGTCTGCCAGCTCGCGCCGGAGTGGTGCCAGCGCACGCGCAGACGGCCCCAGCTCATACCGGAGACGGCGAAGCCCAGGAACATCAAGGGGATCGCGGCCAGGGCGGCGACGGTGTCGCGGACGCCGCGGCGCCACGGGACCGGGTCGTCCTCGGCGCCCCAGATGGTGCGTTGGGCCCGGGCGAGGGTGTTCATCCAGGCCCAGGCTCCGTACAGGACGCCCATCGTGCCGATGATCGAGGTGGTGGCGGTGAGCAGGGCGTGGGCCTGGGCGTTGAACAGGGAGCTGACGTCCTGGACCGGGATGCCGATGGTCTTGGCGAGGTTCTGGTCGGCGTTCCTGTATCGGTGGGGGTGGCGCTGGGCCAGCCAGGCCAGGCCGAGGTAGCCGAGGACGAGGACCGGCAGGAGCGACAGGGTGCTGTAGTAGACGACGGCGCTGGCCGCGTCGCGCATGTCGATGCGGTAGTAGCGGGAGTAGGCGGCGAGGGCTCGGCCGGTGTGGGGGGCTTTGCGCAGCGCGCTTTGGGCGTCGCGGATCTTCCGACGCGGGCCTTCTTTGAGGAGTTGTGCGGGCACGCAGGTCAGGAAACTGTATGCGGTGGCCCTTCCAGGTGCGACACGCCGTTGGGTAATCTGACGTACCGTCAGATAGGAGCGCCGATGTTCCGGACCGAGCCGGCTTTGCCGGAGCAGGAGTGGCAGCTGCGGTTGGAGGTCGGCGACTCGCCTGATGGGGTCGCCACCCTTGTCCTGGACCGCCCGGAGAAGTTGAACGCCTGGAGCTGGGAGGCGTCGCGGCAGTTGGCGCGTTTGGCGTCCCGGATCCGGTTCGACGACCGCATCAGGGTTCTGGTGGTTCGCGGCTCCGGCCGGGCTTTCTGCGCCGGTGTGGACCTCGGGCTGCCCGAGGACCGCATCACCGGCCGCTCGGACGCCGAACGTGCCCGGAACTTCGCTGAGGGCCTGCGCTGGGTGCACGAGCAGTTCCGGGCGTTCGCGACGCTGCCGCAGCCGATCGTGGCGGCGGTGCACGGCTACTGCCTCGGCTTCGGCTTCGAACTGGCGCTGATGTGCGACATCCGTCTGGCCGCCGCCGACGCGGTGTTCGCGCTGCCCGAGGCCACGATCGGCGTGGCGGTCGACGCCGGCGGCGAGATGCGGCTGGCCCGCGACGCCGGCAGCGGCTGGGCAAAGCTGCTGGCGCTGACCGGACGGCGCGTCGACGCGGCGACGGCGGCCCGGATCGGCGTGGTGCAGGACGTGCTCGCGCCCGAGGAGCTGCTGCCGGCGGCTTACGCGCTGGCGGGCGAGATCGCGGCGAACGCGCCGCTGGCGGTGCAGGCCATCAAGCGGTCGGTGGACGCGTTCGCGGATCGCGGGCTCGCCGAGGCGATGGGGCAGGCGGCGCTGCTGGCGGCGACGACGTTCGTGTCGCAGGACGCGCCGGTGGGGTACGCGGCTAAGGCGGCTCGGCGGGCGGCGGAGTTCGAGGGGAAATGAGGGGTTCGGCCAGGCACGTCGCCGTGGGTCGGTGTCAGGGTGGATCGCTTCGCAACCGCTGTGGTTGTGGTCGGCGTCCTCCCGGCATGTCCACTCCTAAGACTGTCGTGGCCTTCCACGCACACCCCGACGACGAGGCGCTGCTCACCGGTGGAACGTTGGCGCGCCTCGCCGCCGAGGGGCATCGCACGGTCATCGTCGTGGCCTGCGACGGCGCGATGGGCGACGCCACCGAGCCCGGCGCGCTGGTGCGGCTCGACGAGCTGCGGGCCAGCGCGCGGGTGCTCGGGGTGGCGCGCGTGCACCACCTCGGCTACGCCGACAGCGGCCACGGCGCGATTCTCTACCCGGACCCTCCGGACCGGCCGCGGTTCATGCGCGCGCCGGTCGACGAGGCGGCGAGGCGGTTGGCCGCCGTCATCGAGGAGGAGCACGCCGATCTACTCCTCAGCTATGACGCCGCCGGCGGCTACGGCCATCGCGATCACGTGCGGGTGCACGAGGTCGGGGCGCGTGCCGCCGAGCTGACCGGCGTGCGCGTGCTGGAGGCGACCGTGCCGCGCGAGCCGGCGGTGCGGTTGGGGAAGGCGTTGCAGGCTGTGAGGGTCCTGCGACGCTACGACTTCTCGGACGCCAGCTGGTTCGGCAGCCCGCGTGCGGCGATCACGCACCGGTACGACGTGCGGCGCTACGCCGGGGCGAAGCAGGCGGCGCTCGCTGAGCACCGGACGCAGCTGGGGAAGGGCCGGGGCGGGCTGTTCCACCGCATGCTGGTCCGCATGCCGACGCCTCTGTTCGCCGCGTTGCTCGGCCGCCGTGAATGGTACGTCGAACCGCGCCGCGACTGAGTGTTGTGTTTGCCTCTGTCTACTTAAGGAGCTCCCCATGTACCCCGGCCTCCCCGAACCGCCCCCGCCCGGCACCGCGATGCTCCCGCCGGGCGCGTTCGCCGGCGTCACGGTGTTCATCACCGGCGGCGGCACGGGCCTGGGCCGGGCGATGGCGGCGGAGTTCGCCCGCTGCGGCGCCGCGGTCGGGATAGCCAGCCGCGACGCCGGGCACCGGGAGCGGGGCGTCGCGGAGGTGCGGTCGGCGGGCGGCGAGGCGGTCGGCGTGCCCTGCGACGTCCGCGACCCCGAGGCGATCCGCGCCGCGTTCGATACCGTCGAGGAGGCGCTCGGGCCGGTGACGGTGCTGGTCAACAACGCCGCCGCCAACTTCCCGATCGCCGCCGCCGACCTGTCGCCGAACGGCTGGCGAGCCGTGACCGCCATCGTCCTGGACGGCACCTTCCTATGCTCGCAGGAACTCCACCGCCGCTGCACATCCCGCCAAAGCCCCGGCGCCATCCTCAACATCCTGGCAACCCAAGCCTTCACCGGCGGCCCCGGCATGTCCCACGCCGCCGCGGCCAAAGCAGCCGTCGGCAACCTGACCAAGTCACTGGCCGTCGAATGGGCCCCCGACGGCATCCGCGTGAACGCCCTGGCCCCAGGCCTGTTCCCACACGACGACATGCGCGAAGACCTCAAGGCCCTCCGCCCCTCGCCCGACACCGACGCCACCCGCCAACCAGCCCTCCGCACCGGCCGCCGCCACGAACTCGGCTGGGCGGCGACCTACCTGTGCTCCCCCTTCGCCGCCTTCCTCACCGGGCACACCCTGGTCATCGACGGCGCCAACCACCTCCGCCGCGACTTCGTGATGCCGCCGCACACCCCGATCCGCGAGCAGCTGCCGCCGCGTGGGTAGCGGGCCGCGGCGCACACTTCGGCCGACCGCACGACACGCCGCAGCAAACTCCCGCCCGCGACGATCCGGGACTAGCTGGCGACGCACACCACGCTGGCTGGCTGCCTCGCTGCTTGTCGGTTCACTGCGCCGGTTGGCTTGGCCAAGCTTCCCGCCCGCGACGATCCGGGACTAGCTAGCGCCGCACGCCGTGCTGGCTGTGCGCACCGCGAGCTCGCCCTACGTCGCGCCGGCCTCGCCGCCTGGCTGCCTCGCTGCTTGCCGGTTCACTGCGCCGGTTGGCCCCGCCAAGTTTCCGGCACCGCCGCTCCTGCATGCCGCATGCTTGGCTGGCTTCGCTGCACACCGTGCCAGCCTCGCCGCCTGCTGGTCCGCTGTGCCGAGTGCGATCAGCCTGGCCGAGCTTTCCGTTGCGCCAGCTCGGTACCTGCTTGGCCGGCCTCGCCGTCTGCCTCGCCGCGCGCCCGGCCTCCTCGGCCGGTAAGTTGCGCATGTGCAACCGAGCGAGCAGGCAGCGGCCGCGCCGAATCTGGGCGTCCTCGACCGCGAGCTGTGTGACTGTCGGGCGTGTCCGCGGCTGGTCGCGTGGCGGGAGGAGGTCGGGCGTGTCAAGCGCAAGTCCTTCGCCGACGAGACGTACTGGGCGCGTCCCATTCCTGGTTTCGGGCCCGCCGACGCTCGTCTGCTCATCGTCGGGCTCGCGCCGGCGGCGCATGGCGGTAATCGGACTGGTCGCATGTTCACCGGTGATCGGTCCGGGGACATCCTCGTTGAGGCGCTCCACGCTCTCGGCCTCGCGAACCAGCCGACCTCGGTCGCCGCCGACGATGGGCTGGAGCTGCGCGGCGTACGCTTCACCGCCCCGGTGCACTGTGCGCCGCCGGACAACAAGCCGACGCCCGGCGAGCGCGATACGTGTCGGCCGTGGTTGGTGCGCGAGCTGGAGCTCATGCGGCCGAGTGTGCGGGCGATGGTGGTGCTCGGTGCGTTCGGGTGGCAGGCGTTGTTTCCGGCGATCGCCGCCGCCGGCTGCTGGCACGTCCCGAAGCCCCGCCCCGCCTTCGGGCACGGCACCCGCGTCGAGCTCGGCGCGGCCGACGGCGGCGCCGGCCTGGCGATCCACGGCTGCTACCACGTCAGCCAGCAGAACACCTTCACCGGACGCCTCACCCCGCAGATGCTGCGTGACGTGATCGGGGCCGCGGCCTCGGAGGCGGGTTTGTGACCGGGTCACCGGGACGCGATGCGATCAAGGCGCCGCGTCCAAAGCCTCCAGTCCGCTGGCCTGCGTCCGCCAGTCGCTGACGTTCGGGTTCGAACTCGACCCCTGCCCCGACCACCGCTCCCCGATCTGATTGAGCGAGTTGCGGTCCGAAGCCCACAGCGAACCTGTCTGAGCCTGAATGAACGAGCTGTAAGCGCCCCCGACCGAGCTGTCGCTGTTCAGCTGCCCCAGGAACCGCATGAAGATCCCCTTGAACTGCTTCTGATTGTCATCACAGGTCGCGTTCAACGCATCGCACGACTCCGTGAGCAGCCCGTTCGACACCAGCGTCGGCGAGTTCACCGCCGAGTCCGCCAGGTACCGCGCCTCGCTCAGGTCGCCGCCGTCCCCGGTGGCCCGGTACATCTCCTGCGCCGCCCCGATGGCCAGCCCCTGGTTGTACGTCCAGACCGTCTGCCCGTTGTTCGCACACGAACTCGTCAGCCCGTCGTTCACCAGCCCCGAACCGTTGATCAGCCCGCTGGACCGGAACCAGTTCCATGCCGTCGTCGCCTGCGCCAGCCACGCCGTGTCGCCCGGAATCCGGTTGTGCAGCGCGGCGGTCAGGTCCACATACAGCGCGTTCGTCACAGAGTTCTTATACGTCTTCTGTGTGTTCCACCAGACGCCGCCCCCGCAGCTGCTCGTATCCCACAGGGTACTGACATAGTTCATGATGGTGACGGCCTCGTTGAGATACGTCTGGTTCCCCGTGAGGTCATAGGCGTCGATCCACGCCGACGCCCACCACTCCGTGTCGTCCGTGGCCTGGCTGATGAAATCGCCCTGGATGGCGTCCGAACTCCGCGCCCCCGCCGGGAACGCCACCTTGTTGACCTGGAACGTCCGATCGACGATCCACTGATACGACGTGTCCCCCGAAGCCCGCGTGTAGTCGATCACCGAGGTCAGTGCCACCGCCGAGTTCCACCAGCTCGACGGCCACCACGCGTCGTACGGATCGTAGGACCACATCAGCGCGTCGGCGGCGGCGCGCGTCGGCACGGCGTCGGCGCGCGCCCACGACGTACAGCTCCCGTTCTGGCCGGTCACCGCACGCCCGCAGGCCCGCACCGCGCCGCCGTAGAGCTTGCCGAGCGGGTCGTCGATGTTGATCTCAACAGTCTGAGTCCCGGTCGCACCGGCGGGCGTGCTCACCCGGCCCTTACTCGACCCGTCCGGCCAGCTCGCTCCGCCGTCCCAAGACCGGTCCATCCAGACCTCGTCCCCGGCCGCGCCGCCCGAGATCGACGCCCAGGCCATGCCCCCGGAGTCGACGTGCAGCGAGATGTCGCGGCCGGACAGCGTGGTGTCCGGCACCGGCGAGGTGTTCCCGGTCGAACTCCCCGAGCTGATGCCGTCACACCGCGCCGCGCACACCTGCAGGTGAACCCAGTTGGTGCACACCACGCCGTTCGCGTCACCGCAGGCGCGCACGACCGCGCGCCGGTGGTTCGACGGGTCGGACATGTTGTACATCAGGGTTCGAGTACCGGTCCACGTGCTCGGGATCCAGGCCTTGCCCAGCAGGCCGTCCCAGCTGCTGCCGGCGTCCCAGGACCGGTCGATCCAGACCGAGTCGTTCAGCTGCCCGTTGTCGATGCTGGCCCAGGCCATCCCGTCGACGTCGTCCACGTGCAGCTCGACCACGCGGCCGTTCACGTACACGTTCGGCGTCGGGAACGTCTCCTGCTGGGCCAGCGACGGATCGCGGGTGTCGCAGTACAGCGCGCACACGGTGGTCGCCGCGCCGGCCCGTGTCGGCGCTCCGAGCAACAGCGGTGCCATCGCCGTGACCAGGGCAGTGAGGAGAATCAGGATCCTGCGCATGACGAGCACCTCCTGGAAAGCCGGACTGGAACGGGGCCGAGCGCGAGCGGTGAATCAGGACTGCGCGAAAGTGAACCAGTGCACGTTCACGAAGTCGGCCGGCTGGCCGCTGGAGAACGTCAGGTAGACGGTGTGCACGCCGGTGACCTTGCTGATGTTGGCAGGCACCGTCTCCCATGACTGCCAGCCACCGGTGTTACCGAGGGCGAAGCTGCCGATCGGCGCGGCCGTCGGGCTGTCCAGCGCGACCTGAACCAGGCCACTGACACCGGACGCGGCACCGGAGGCGACCCGCGCCTTGAACTGCGTCGCGCCGGCGCTGCCGAAGTCGACGTTCGAGTACGCGAGCCAGTCGCCGTTGGCGATCCAGCCGACGTCCTGGCCGCCGCCGGAGTCCGACGTGGCCTCGTTCTGCGTGCCGTTGTGCGAGCTGTAGCTCACGGCCTGGATCGTCGAGTACGCGCTGACGCTGCCGCCGCCCCCGCCGCTGGAGGAGCTGGAGGACTGGCTCGGGCTCGGCCCGCCGCCGGGGCCGGTCGCGGTGCCGCCGCCGACCGCGACGGTCAGCAACGTCGGGTTGCCGTCGGACACGGCGCCGGACTGGTCGGCGCCGCCGTTCGGGGCGACGTCGTCGTACGGGAAGCCGTAGCCGCGGCCGTCCAGGCTGGCCGCGTGCGCGATCCGCGAGTAGTGGTTGGTTATCGCGTTCTTGTAGTAGTTCGCCGGGTTCTCGCCGTCGGGTTGGTTGGCGTCGGTCAGCAGGGTGCTGCGATTGAACGCGGCGCTGATCCGGGCGGTCAGCGGGCCCATCGCGCCGGCGGTGTTGGCGAACGGGCCGGTGCTGCAGCTGAAGATGTCGGCGGCCGAGGGCTGGCCGAAGCTTCCCAGGCCGGGGAAGGTCAGCTGCCCGCCGGAGACCTGGCCGGTCACGCTGCCCCAGGAGGCCTGGGTGTCAACGGTCAGCGTCTGGTTCGAGTACTGCGACCAGACCTGGTCGACGTAGGGCTGGTAGTACCCGGAGAACAGCGCGCTGTTGATCACGATGCCGTTGTTCGGGCTCAGCGCGCGCAGGTTGGCGCCGCCGGACTTGACGACCAACTGGTCCCAGCCGGCGCCGTCCGAGGCGTGCTGGGCGATCAGGTTCGAGCAGACGGTGTCCAGGCCGTTGGTCGGCAGGCCGCTGACGGTCTGCGTCGCGCCGGAGGCGTTCGTCAGGGCCAGCGAGATCGGCAGCGAGACGAAGTCGACGTAGCTGATGTTGGCGAACATCTGCGAGGAGTTGTAGGTGAACTCGCAGAAGTCCCACTTGATATTGATGTTCGGGTCCGACTGGTTGCTCACCGACGGCTCGACCAGGCCCGGGCCCGGGTTGAGCAGGAAGGTCAGCGGGGCGCCGACGGAGAACCAGATCCGGCCGCCGGCGATGTGCGGGATGGTGATCGTGGTGGTGCTGCCCGGCGCGCCGAGCGCGATCGCGCAGTTGGCGCCCAGGGGGCTGCCGGGGGAGCCCGGCGAGGACGGGTAGTAGACCGTGTGCCCGTCGGACTCCAGCAGCATCAGGGCGTTGTTGTTGTCGATCGCCTGGCCGGTGACGTAGGCGTAGACCTGGTTCGAGGTCGTGGTGTTCTGCAGGGCGATCTGCAGGGTGGGGGTGGTCGCCGAGGCCCGGAAGGCCAGTGCGCCGGTGCCCAGACCGAGCGCGGTGCCGCCGAGCGCGACGGCGGAGGACAGCAGTTTTCTGCGATTCATCATGGGGCGCTCCTCGGGAGCGGTCTGCACCGATTGTGGGGAGGTGCATGGGGTGGGGGCCGGAAACGTTTACGACAAGCGGGTCGCCTCAGAGTATGGAAACCCGGCAGTCTGCCGTCAATGTCCTGGGACCCCATGGATTCGTAAAGATCGAACATCGATCTGCAAAACAGAGCACTTATTGACGGAAAGCAACCCCCGCCGTACCGTGCCGTTCGGACGCTTACCCACACCCTCGGGGTGTCCAGCCACGCGTGCCGTCGACCGGCCGTGTGGTTGTAAGGCTACGTGTATCCCCGTCCCCAGGGAGCATCGCCCATGCGTTCATCCCCACCTGCCCGCCCCGCCGACCGGGGCGCCGTGCCGCACGCGCGCCTCTGGCACCGCCTCGCGATGTCGATCGGCGCGGTCGTGGTCCTCATCCTCGGCGTCCTCACCACCGGCCCCGGCGCCGCCCGGGCCGCGGGTTCGCAAGAACCCTGCGACATCTACGCCTCCGCGGGAACCCCGTGCGTGGCCGCACATAGCACGGTCCGGGCGCTTTACACGTCCTACAACGGGCCGCTCTACCAGGTCCGACGCGCCTCCGACGGTGCGACCACGGACGTCGGCGTGATCTCGGCCGGCGGTTATGCGAACGCTGATTCGCAGGACGTCTTCTGCGTGCAGACCGCCTGCACCATCAACAAGGTCTACGACCAGTCGCCGCAGCACAACGACCTCACGATCGAGGGCGGCGGCGGTGCGGCCCCGAATCCGGACGTCGCGGCGAACGCCAACGCCGCGCACATCGTCGTCAACGGCTCCAAGGCCTACGGTCTGTATGTCGGGCCCGGCGTCGGCTACCGGGACGACAACACCAGGGCGGTACCCGTCGGCGGTCAGCCTCAGGGTGCGTACATGGTCGCCAGCGGCACGCACGTCAACAACGGCTGCTGCTTCGACTACGGCAACGCCGAGACCAACAACCAGGACACCGGCAACGGCCACATGGAGTCGGTCTACATAGGCACCGCGTGCGGGCAGAGCCCATGCGCCGGCAGCGGTCCGTGGGTTCAGGGCGACCTGGAGAACGGGCTCTACACCGGTGCGGGCAGCAACCTCGGGAACACCGGCAACAACAGCGAGTTCGTCACCGGGATGGTGAAGAGCAACAACCAGTCGACGTTCGAGGTCGAAGGCGGGAACTCGCAATCCGGCGGGCTGAGTACCTGGTACAACGGCTCACTGCCACCGAACGGCTACACGCCGATGTCGCTGGAAGGCGCGATCGTCCTCGGCACCGGCGGGGACAACAGCAACAGCGACATGGGCACGTTCTTCGAGGGCGTGATGACCGCCGGCGTGCCCAGCGACGCCGCTGACGCCGCCGTCCAGGCCAACATCGTCGCGCAGAACTACAGCGGCAACAGCGGCGGCCATCCGCAGTCCTCCGGCGGCACCATCACCCTGCCCGGCGGCCAGTGCGTGGACGTGCTCGGCGACGACGACGGCCGCGACCTCACCCAGGTCAACCTCTGGAGCTGCCAGCCGAACGCCATCGACCAGCACTGGACGCACAACTCCGACGGCTCGCTGGAGACCCTGGGGCGCTGCCTGGACATCGACGGCGACGGCACCGCGGTCGGCACCAAGGTGGAGCTGTGGGACTGCAACGGCGTCGGCGGCCAGAAGTGGATCCAGCAGGGCAACGGCTCGCTGCTGAACCCGCAATCAGGGCTCTGCCTCGACGACCCGAGCGCCAACACCTCCAACGGCACCCAGCTGCAGATCTACACCTGCAACAACACCCCCGCGCAGCAGTTCTCGGTCAACGGCGGCGGCACCGTCAACGGCCCCGGCAGCCAGTGCGTGGACGTCGCCGGCGACGACAACGGCGGCAACCTCACGCACGTCCAGCTGTGGGACTGCCAGCCCTACGCCGCCGACCAGCACTGGCACCACAACGCGAACGGCTCGCTGGAGACCCTGGGCCGCTGCCTGGACATCGACGGCAACGGCACCGCGGTCGGCACGAAGGTCGAGCTGTACGACTGCAACGGCGTCGGCGGCCAGGTCTGGCAGCAGCAGTCCGACGGCTCGCTGTTCAACCCGCAGTCGGGCCTGTGCCTCGACGACCCGGGGGACAACACGGCGAGCGGGACGCAGCTGCAGATCTACACCTGCAACCAGTCCGCGGCGCAGAAGTTCTCGCTTGAGTAGGAGTTAGAGCAGAGCGGGCTGGCCGCTTGCGGCCGGCTCGGCACGTGCGGCGTGCTGTCAGGCGAGAGCTGACGGCACGCCGTCGGTGTTCTCCGGCCGAGCGACGAAGTCGGTCGTCACGCTCAGCTCGCGCCACCGTTCGACGTCGGCGGCGAAAGCGGCGAGGTTCTCGGTGACCGCGCGGTAGGCGTCGGAGCCGAGCACCAGATGGCTGGGTGGCTCGGGGAGCTCGGTCAGGCGCAGCAGTGCTGTGGCGGCGCGGGTGGGGTCGCCTGGCTGGTGGCCGTTGAAGTCGGCGCGGGCTGTGCTGATCGGGTCGACGAGCTGGTCGTAGTCGGGGATCGTGCGGGTGGTTCGGTGCAGGGAGCGGCCGGACCAGTCGGTGCGGAAGGCGCCTGGTTCGACGGCGGTGACGTGGATGCCGAGGTGCGCCACTTCGGCGGCCAGGGCGCGGGTGATGCTCTCCAGGGCGGATTTGCTGCTGGCATAGGCGGCGAGGGTGGGGGAGGGGATGAGGGCGCCGACCGACGTGATCGTGATGATGTGGCCCGAGCGGCGCTCACGCATCGTGGGCAGGACGGCCTGGATCACGGCGACTGTGCCGAAGACATTGACGTCGAACTGGCGGCGCCACTCGGGCAGCGTGGACTCCTCGACGGTGCCTTCGTGGCCGTAGCCGGCGGCGGCGATCAGCACGTCCACCGGGCCGACGGAGGCCTGGGCCTCCGTGATGACGGCGGCGGCGTCATCAGTGCTGGAAAGGTCCAGGATCCGTGCGTGGGCGCGGCCGGGCGCGAGCTTTTCGAACTCCTTCCGCGCCTGCTCGGTGCGGACGGTGCCGATCACGATGTGCCCGGCGTCCAGGGCGTGACGTGCGGTGGCGCGGCCGAGGCCGCTGCTCGCGCCGGTGATGAGGAAGGTGCGGTGCGGCATGGCTGGTTGACTCGCTTTCCGAAACTGACTTACGCGACTGTCATCTATTTAGCTGACGCCAGCGTAAGCTAGTCGGTATGGCCAGGCAACCTTCAGCACCCGGGACCGGAACGGGAACGACAGCCGGAACCGCCGACCCGATCGACGGCCGCCGCACCGACACCCGAGCCCGCATCCACGACGCGGCCCTGCGGGTCTTCGCCGACCACGGCTACGAGCGGGCCACCATGCAGCAGATCGCCGACCTCCTCGGGATCACGAGGCCGGCGCTGTACTACCACTACCGCAGCAAAGAGGACATTCTCTCCAGCATCCACGACGACCTCGCCGTCTCCGTCGACGACGTTCTCACCTGGGCGAAGCAGCAGCCGAAGACCCGCGCCACCCGCCAGGAGCTGCTGCACCGGCTGCACGACCTGATGGCCGGGCCCTGGGGGACGTTCAGCCGCTTCGCGCAGGCCAACGAGGCGGCGATGCGCGACCTGTCCGCGGCCGCCGAGTTCGCCCGGCGCATGGACGAGGTCGGCGGTCTGCTCAGTCCCGCCGACACGGTTGACGGCCGTCTCAAGGGACGGCTGGCGCTCACCGCCTTGTTCATGGCGAACGCGCGAGGTGCGCAGCTCGGCGGTACGGAGGCTGAGAGGATGACCGCTGCTCTGGAGGTGGCGGGCGCGCTCGTCCGCTAGCGAGGGTCAGGTGGGCGGCCGCACCCGCGGACGACCTACACGCGCGCCGCCGACTATCGTCAACCACGTGGACGTGACTGCGACGGATCTCCTCGACGAGGACCCGCCCGAAGACTCGGCGTCGTCGATCGAGCCGACCGAGCCGAGCGAGCCGACCGAGCCGCCCCCGCCGGTCCAGCTGATCCCCTACCGCAACCGTCGCAGACGCTGGCTTCGGCGGGCGGCGAAGACCGTCGCCGTGCTGTTCGTCGCCAGCACCTTCCTGTCCACCGCGTACAACGCCGCCACCAACGGCCGCGCCTCCGTACCGGCCGGCCTGACCTACGTCCAGGCCGGCGACGTCTCGACCCGCTACCGCGAATGGGGCGCCGGCGGCACGCCGATCGTCCTCGTCCACGGCTTCGTCGAGTCCGCCGACACCTGGCAGTACCTCGCGCCGCTCCTCGCCGCGCAGGGGCACCGGGTCTACGCGCTCGACATCGACGGCTGGGGCTACACGCAGCGCGTCGCGCCGTTCGACGTCGGGCACCAGGCGCGCCAGCTCGACGCGTTCATCGAGGCCCTGCACCTGGACAAGCCGCTGCTCGTCGGCCACTCCAGCGGCGCGGCCGTGGCGGCGCTCGCGACGCTGGACAAGCCCGGCGACGTCAGCGGCGTCATGTTCCTCGACGGCGACGGCCTGGCGACCGGCGCGGGGCAGAAGACGCCGCTCACACACCTGTTCCTCAACCCGTATCGCACGACCCTGATGCGGCTGGCGATCCGTTCCGACACCGTCGTCCGCGCCATCTACGGCGCCACGTGCGGCTCGGGCTGCCCCAAGCTGGACGCCGCGGGGCTGGACCAGTGGCGGCGTCCCCTGGAGGTGCCGGGCGCCGAGGAAGCGTTGTGGAGCATGGTCAATCTCGGTGTCGCCGGTCTCCCGCCGGCCCGCCTCGCCGAACTCGCCACGCTGCCGATCCCGAAGTCGGTCGTGTTCGGCGGCGCCGACTCCTCCTACGACCCGAGCTCGCCGCAGACCACCGCGGCGCGGATCGGCGCCCCGGCCCCGACCGTCATTCCCGGAGCCCAGCACCTGACGTCGGTCAACAGCCCCGGGGCCGTCGCCGGGGCGGTCGCGGCGCTGGAGGCGCGGGTCGCCGGCTAGGCCCTGTCAGCTCCGGCCGGCTGTCCGACCGGGCCCCGACGACGGACCGCCCACCCCGGCCGCCCGCAGGATCGCCAACGCGGCCGTCACGGCCACCGACACGCCGCCGACCGCTGCGCCGACCTTGCGGTTGCGCAGCTGCCGGGCCTGGCGTGCTTCGTACTCGCGGCGGCTGGCTCGGCTGGGGTGCCTGTACTGGACGTCCATCGGGCCAGCTCCTGTCCTGCCGGGTGTCGGGCTGATGCCAACATGCCGTGTGGGGTGGCGGTCTGCCGTCGGGTGGTACGCCGTTCGGGGGGTACGGGGCCGGCTCACCCCTTGGCGACCGCGCCAGCCCAGTCGAGGTTCACGCCCATCTGCGCGTACATGTCGGTGTAGCCGACGAAGCAGTCGAACTTCGTGATCTTTCCGTCGTGCAGGTACCAGAAGTCGGCGGTCGGGGCGTCGATCCGCGCGCCGTTCGGCTTGAGGATGCCGGCCGGGGTCTGCGCCGGGCCCTCGAAGGTGCCCTGGATCGACAGTTCGAGGGTGACCGTGTCGCCCTCGACCGTGATGCTCTTCAGGTCGCGGTGCACGTCGGGGAAGATGCCGGCCATGCGGGTCAGGACGTCGCCGAGGGCCTGGCCCTGGTAGCTCTGGCCGGCGACCTTGTCGTTGAAGACGCCGTCCTTGGTGAAGCTGTCGATGAACGCCTTCACGTTCAGGCTCTTGCCCTCGGCGTCGTGGTAGGCGCCCAGCACGACGGCCAGGTTGGCGATCTCGTGCGCGGTCAGGTGCCGGTTGGTGAGCGGCAGCGCGGCGAGCTGGCCGCGGCTCAGGGCCGCGTGCGACTGCGTGACGCCGGCCGGGCTCGCGGCCTGCGCCGGCGCGGCGGCTATGGCGACGCCGGTCAGGCTGGCGACGGCGGCGGCGGTGACGATCGTCTTGCGGGCGAGCGAGTTCATGGTCTTCTCCTGAGGTCGGTGCGGGGCGTCACTGGTATTAAATCAAGCGTTCGTTTGAACAGTTAGAAGCATGGCGCCGATCGCGCGACCCTGTCAAGCGAACGTTTGAACTTCAGTGCTGACGTGGGAGGAAGCTGATTCTCTCGCGGGGGAGTACAGCGGCGCGCGGCAGGATCCTGCGACGCTCGGCGAAGTGCGGTGGACCTACTTCGCCCGCTCCGCCGCCATCCCCGCGACGAACCCCGTCGTATGCCGCCCGGCCCGATGCGCCGGGTGCGCGAGGAGCTCGCGCAGGAACCCGATCGTCGTCCGCAGCCCCCGCCCCTCCACGCGGAACTCCCCGAGCGCGCGGTCCATCCTGGCGAGGGCTTGGTCCCGGTCGGGTGCCCAGACGACCGTCTTGGCCAGCAGCGAGTCGTAGTCCGGCCCCACCAGCCACCCCGGATAGGCATGCGAGTCCACGCGGACGAACGGCCCGCCCGGCGGCACGAACTCCGTCAGCAGTCCCGGCGCCGGCGCGAAGTCCTGGTCCGGGTCCTCGGCGTTGACCCGGCTCTCGATGGCCCAGCCCCTCGGCGTGACGTCCTCCTGCCGGAAGCCCAGCGGCAGTCCGGCCGCGATGAGCAGCTGCTCCCGCACCAGATCGATCCCCGTGGTCATCTCCGTGACCGGGTGCTCCACCTGCAGGCGGCAGTTGACCTCCATGAGGTGGAACGAGCCGTCCGGCGCGAGTACGAACTCGAACGTGGCCGCCCCGACGTACCCCACCGCCAGCGCACCGCGTACGGCCGCGTCGCACATCTGCCGGCGCAGCGTGTCGGGCAGGTTCGGCGCCGGCGCCTCCTCGATCAGCTTCTGATACCGGCGCTGCACCGAGCAGTCCCGCTCGCCGAGATGCACCGCGGCGCCGTGCCGGTCGCACAGCACCTGCACCTCGATGTGGCGCGCGTCCTCGACGAAGCGCTCCACGTACAGCCGGTCGTCGCCGAAGACGGCGCGGGCGTGCGCGCTGGTCTGCCGGAAGGCCTGCGTCAGCTGGTCGCCGGCCCGCACCACGGCGATGCCGCGCCCGCCGCCGCCGGCCACCGCCTTGAGGATCAGCGGGTATCCGATCTCGTCGGCGACCTTGCGCGCCTCGGCCAGGCCGGTCACGGCGCCCACCGAGCCCGGCAGCACCGGCAGTCCGGCCTCCGCCATCAGGGCGCGGGCCAGGGCCTTGTCGCCGAGCTTCTCGATGACGTGCGGCGGCGGGCCGATGAACGTGATGCCGTGGGCCTCGCAGACCTCTGCGAAATCAGGGTCCTCCGACAGGAAGCCGTACCCGGGGTGGATCGCGTCGGCGCCGGTGCGCAGCGCCGCCTCCATGACCGAGGGCATGTGCAGGTAGCTGGCCTTCGCCGACGGCGGCCCGATGTGCACGGACTCGTCGGCGAAGCGCACCACCGCGGACTCCCGGTCCGCGGTGGAGTGCACGGCCACGGTCCGGATGCCCAACTCCCGGCAGGTGCGGGCGACCCGCAGGGCGATCTCTCCGCGGTTGGCGATCAGCACGGTCCCGAACATGCCGCTCAGCGCCCGCCGACCGGCTCGACGACGATCAGCGGCTGTTGGAACTCCACCGCACCGCCGTCGGGCACGAGGACCTCCCGCACGATGCCGGCGATCTGCGTCTCCACCGGACTCATCATCTTCATCACTTCGAGGATCCCGATCCGCTGCCCCGGCACGACGCTGTCTCCCACCGCCACGAACGGCGGCGCGCCGGGCTCGGGGGAGTGGTAGAACGTGCCGATCATCGGGGCACACACGCGCTGGAGCCCGTCGTCGGCAGCACCGGCAGCGCCGGCAGCAGCGGCGGCATCGGCAGCGTTGGCAGCCAGAGAATCCGTGCGCGGAGAAGAGGATTCGGCCGCATTCGGACCGACCCCGGGCACTGATACAGACGCGCTCGTCTCTAGAACAGGCGAAGGCCACTCGATCTCCAACGCGGTCCCCAGATGCTCCAGCCGGATCCGGCTCGGCGGCTCGGGCCGCGTCCGCGCCAGATCCGCGACGTGGTGGCACATGGCCGCCAGATCAGCCGTCTCCGGCCCGGCCACAGCAGCCCGCATCACACCCGTCGCATGGCGTCGCACCACGCCGTTTTTGGCAGCCTCGTCTCTGAGGTCGGTGGTCACGGCCTGCTCCTTTCCTCGGGTCCCACCGGTTCGGCGTCTTCAGTTCCGAACCGGTGGAAACGGTCTCTGCGCTCGGCGATCAGCCGCTGCGGGTCCCAGGGCATGAGCTCCTGAAGCGTCGCCTTCAACGCGCTCTCCAGCAGCACGGCCGCCCCGGCGGAATCCCGGTGCGCGCCGTCGGGCGGCTCCGGGACGACCCCGTCGACGATGCCGAGCCGTAGCAGGTCACCGGCCTGTACCCGCAGCGCCGCAGCCGCTGTCGTCGCCGCCTCCGGCGCCTTCCACAGGATCGCGGCGCAGCCCTCGGGGCTGATCACCGAGTACATCCCGTTCGCGCTCACCAGCACCCGGTCGGCCACCGCCAGCGCCAGCGCCCCGCCGCTGCCGCCCTCACCGGTCAGCACGGCCACGATCGGCACCGGCAGCCGCGCCATCAGCCGCAGGTTCTCGGCGATCGCGACCGCCTGCCCGGCGCGTTCGGCATCAGGACCCGGATTCGCCCCCGGCGTGTCGATGAGCGTGACCACCGGCAGCCCGAGCTTGGCGGCCATCCGCATCAGCCGCGCCGCCTTGCGGTAGCCGGCCGGGGTCGCCATGCCGAACCGCCGCCGCCGGCGCTCGGTGAGATCCGGTCCGCCCTTGTGGTGGCCGATCAGCATCACCGGGAACCCGGCGACCAGCCCGGTCCCGCCGACGATGGCCGGGCAGTCCTCGGCCAGACGGTCGCCGTGCAGCTCCTGGAAGTCGTCGACGACGTGCCGGATGTAGTCCGGCGTGGTCGGGCGTTCGGGATGCCGTGCCAGGCGCACCGTGTCCCAGGGCGCGCGTTCGGTCAGCTGATCGGCCGTGCGGAAGATCGTCTCGGCGGAGCCCCTGACGTTCCCGGCGCCCTCGACAGCCGTGGGGAGCGGGCACGGCTCCGAAGCCGCATCGGACCGGCCGCTGATGCTCAGCACCCGCGCCAACGCCGACCGAAGACCGGCGCGCGGCACCACGTCGTCCACCATCCCGTGCCGCAGCAGGAACTCAGCAGTCTGAAACCCCTCCGGAAGACGCTCGCCGATCGTCTGCTCGATCACCCGCGGCCCGGCGAACCCCATCCGGGCCCCGGGTTCGGCGAAGATGACGTCGGCCAGGCTCGCGAACGACGCCGCCACGCCCCCGTACGTCGGATCGGTGATCAGCGACACCGTCAGGATCCCGGCCTCGTCCAGCGCCGCGAACGCCTGGGCGGTCTTCGCCATCTGCATCAGCGACAGCACGCCCTCCTGCATCCTGGCCCCGCCGGACGCGGTCACGACCAACAGCGGGACCCGGCGCGCCAGACTCGTCGCAGCGGCCTGAGTGATCATCGCGCCGACCGCGCACCCGAGGCTGCCGCCGAGGAACCGGAAGTCCATGGCCACGGCCACCACCGGATGCCCCTCGATCAGGCCACTGACGCAGACCGCGGCATCGGACAACCCGGTGTCGGCCCTGGCGTCCCGCAACCGGTCCGGGTACGGCCGGCTGTCCACGAACTCCAGCGGGTCGTGCACCGTCGGGCCGCCCCGGATCGGTACGGCCGATCCGGGGTCGAGCAACTGGTCGAGCCTCTCGGGCGCGGTCAGCCGTCCGTGCCGTGCGCACTCCGGACACACCTTCAGCATCCTGATGAAGCGCTTGGCGTAGAGCAGCCCTTCGCAGCCCTCGCACCGCACCCAGTGCGACGCCGAAGACTCCCGTGCGCCCTCGACGGTGGTCACGGCCAGTCGCCCCCGGCCCGTTCCCAGCGATAGAACTCGCGGGCCATGGCGTCCTTGGGCTCGCGCCAGGTCTCCGGGTCGTAGGCGTCGACGTACGCGGCCAGCCGTTCGCTGACGGCCCGGAACTCCGGATGCGCCGCGTGCCGCGCGACCTGCGGCCCGGCCGGCTGGTCGGACTCGATCAGGTGCATGTAGACGTCCCCGAACTGGAACAGGCTGCGGCCCCGGACCCCGATCAGATCCGGCAGCTCTCCCCGGTCGGAGTCGGCGAAGACCTCTGCGATACCGTCCGCGGAACCCGGCTTCATCCGGGCGACGATGAGGGTGCGATGCACGTCCGTCACACCTCCGCCGCGCGCTTCTCGACCTTCTCCCGGATCAGATCCATCTGGACCCGGGAGTTGTTGTTGATCCGCTGCGTCATGCCCGCGTCGTCCACCGGCGCGGTCGGCTTCATCGCGAAGTCCTGGATCCAGCGCATGCTGGTGCCCTCGGGGACCTCGCCGTACTCCCACCGGATGTCCATGTACTCGAACGGGCCCGGCTCGACCCGGCGCGCGCGGACGGCCTGCGCCTCGCGGTCCGTCTCGCGCTCGGAGACCCAGCTCCAGACCTTGCCGTTCTCGTCGGGATGCATCGTCAGCCGGAAGCGCGTGCGCTCGCCGGTGCGGTCCAGCACCTCCACGGACGCGTACTCGCTGAACAGGCTGGGCCAGTTCTCCAGATCGTTCGTGATCTGCCACACCAGATCCAGCGGGGCGTTGATGACGACGGTGTTGTCGGTGTGCCCGGGCATGTCAGGACCCTTCCTTCAAAGAGAGGTTCACGGCTTGCAGGAACTCGGCCGAGGACTTGGAGGTCTCCGCGGACGTCATCGACCGGCCGTGCCGGTTCTCCAGCTCCCCGACGACGGCCAGCAGCCCGAGCGAGTCCACCCCGAAGTCCTCGAAGGTGGCGCCCGGCCGGTCCAGGTCGAGCGGGCTGACGGTGACCCCGGCCTTCTGCTTCAGCAAGGTGGCCAGGTCCGTGGAGGTCAGTTCGACGGTCACGGGATCGCCCTTTCGTCGTGTCCCAGCGGGACGGTCATCGGGGTCGGGGGTGTCAGGACTCTGAGCCGATTCTGAGGACCAGAGCGGAGTTGGAACCCATCAGGCCCCTGCTGAGCACCAACGCGGCGCGCGGCGCGGTGGTCCGAGCGAAGCCCGTGACCAGGTCCAGGTCGTACGCACAGCCGTCGGCGTTCGGGGTCGGCGGGATCAGGCCCTGTTCCAGCGCCAGCGCGGCGGCGGCCGTGTCGAGCGCCGAAGCTCCGCAGTAGGCCCGGCCGGTTCCCGCCTTGGGCGCGGTCACCGCGACCCGCGCGGCATGTTCGCCCAGCACGTCGGCCAGCGCCAGGGCCTCGGCGCGGTCGGCCTCGGGCACGGCGAGGGCGTCGGCGAAGACCACGTCCACGTCCTCCGGCGGGCAGTCCGCCTCGGCGAGGGCACTACGGATGGCGTGTGCGAGCCCTTCCCGCGACTCGGCCCATCGGGACGCGCCGGTGAACGTCGCGGCGTGCCCGGCCACCACCGCCCTGATCCGCGCGCCGCGAGCCCGCGCCGTCGCCTCGTCTTCGAGCACGAAGAAGGCACCGCCTTCGGCCGGTACGAATCCATCGGCCTGCTCGGCGAAGGGCATATATGCCTGCTCGGCCTCGGCGACGGTACTGAGCTCCGGGTACCCGAGCTGGCACACCATCGAGTACGGCGCGATCGGCGCCTCGGCCGCGCCGACCACCACCGCGCTGGTGCCCCGCACGACGTCACGCGCGGCGTGCGCGAGCGCGTCCAGGCCGCCGGGCTCGTCGCTGGCCACCACCGCGCAGGGCCCCTTGAACCCGCCGCGGATGGAGATCTGTCCGGTGCTCGCCGCGTAGAACCAGGCGATCGACTGGTACGGCCCGACATGGTGCGGGCCCCGGCTCCACAACTGCTGGAGCTCGCGCTGGCCGAACTCGCCTCCGCCCGAGCCGGCCGCCGTCACCACTCCGATGCCGAAGGGGTCGCCCTCCGCGTCGATCGGGAGTCCGGAGTCGTCGAGCGCCATGCCGGCGGCGGCCAGAGCGAAGTGCGTGAACCGGTCGGTCGCGACCAGAACCCGGTCCTCGACGAACTGCGCCGGATCGAAACCGTTGACCAGGCCCGCGATCCGCAGTGGGAACTGCTCGCAGCCCTCCCGGTCGATCGGGGCGAGCACCGAAGTGCCCTGACACGTCGCCTTCCAGAAGTCGTCGGTGCCGACGCCGTTCGGCGCCACGACCCCGATCCCCGTGATGGCCGCGCGTCGGCGGGCCGCGGAGCCGTTCATAAGGAGGCTCCTTCACGGCTGAGGACGACGGCGGACTGGAAGCCGCCGAAGCCGCTGCCCACCGACAAGACGTGGCGCAGCGGAAGTTCCCGGGCGCTGCCCGGGACGTAGTCCAGATCGCACTCCGGATCGGGCTTGCTGTAGTTGGCCGTCGGCGGCACGACGCCGTGCTGCAGCGCCAGGGCGCAGGCGGCCAGCTCGATCGCGCCGATGGCCCCGAGCGAGTGCCCGACCATCGACTTGATCGAGCTCATCGGGGTCTGATACGCGTGCGCGCCGAGCGAGCGTTTGACCGCGGCGGTCTCGTGGCGGTCGTTCTGCTTGGTGCCCGAGCCGTGGGCGTTGACGTAGTCCACGTCCGCCGGGTCGAGCCGCGCGTGGTCCAGGGCCCGGTCGATCGCCTCCGACATCTCCCGGCCCTCCTGCGTGAGCCCGGTCATGTGGTGCGCGTTGCCGAAGGTCGCGAAGCCGTTGAGCACCGCGTAGATCCGCGCGCCTCGCCGACGGGCCTGCTCCAGCTCCTCCAGGACCAGCACGGCGCCGCCCTCGCCGAGGACGAAGCCGTCCCGGCCGGCGTCGAAGGGGCGGGAGGCGTGCTCGGGGTCGTCGTTGCGGGCCGAAGTGGCCTTGATCGCGTCGAAGCAGGCGACGGTGATCGGCGAGATCGGGGAGTCACAGGCTCCTGCGATGACGACGTCGGCCCGGCCGTCCTCGATCGCCTGCGCGGCGTAGCCGACGGCGTCCAGGCCGGACGTGCAGCCGGTGGACACCGTTTGTACGGGCCCTGAGGCGCCGAAGCGCTCGGCCACGGCCGAGGCCAGGGTGCTCGGCGCGAAGGCGCGCGCGAGGTAGGAACCGGCCTTCTGATGGTCGACCTCCCAGGCCTGGCCTTCGGCGCTGACTGCGACGTAGTCGTGCTCCAGCCGGGTCGTGGCGCCGACCGCGGTGCCCAGCGACACCGCGAGCCGCCACGGATCGGCGGCGGCGAGGTCCAGGCCGCTGTCCTGGATCGCCTCGGCCGCGGCGGCCAGCGCGAACCAGACGTAGCGGTCGTTGCGGTCGATCTCCTCGGCGCTCAGGCCGCCGGCTGCCGGGTCGAAGTCGCACTCGGCGGCGATGCGGGAGCGGAAGCCTTCGGCGTCGAAGAAGGTGATGGCGCGGGTGGCGGTGCGGCCGGCCGAGAGCAGGTCCCAGAACGCCGGGACGCCCGTCGCCCCGGGCGCCACCACGCCGATCCCGGTCACCGCCGCCCGACGGGTCGGTATCGCAGGGCTCGTCATCGGACGGCCTCCGCCGGTTCCGGCGCGTCCTCCTGCTCGGTGTCCACATGGCCGAGCTCCGGGCTCGGGGCCAGCGGGCCGAGGTGGAACACCAGGCGCGCCTCGGTGGTGCCGACGTTGCGGAACCGGTGGCGCATGCCGATCGGGATCATCAGGCCCTGGTCCGGGCGCAGCGGCTGGGGCGTGCCGTCCAGGTCGACCACGAGGTCGCCGCTGACGACGAAGACGAACTCCTCGGAGAAGGGGTGGTAGTGCTCGCCGATGCGTTCGCCGGGCTGCACGATGGCGACTCCCATGAACCCGCTCGTCGCGCCGACCGCGGACGGCGTGAGCATGGCCCGCAGATCGCCGCCCCGGCGGCGGTTCGACGGAGCGTCCCCGACGTTGACGACAACAGGCAGGTTCGTGGTCATGACGATCTTCCCCTCGCGCTTGGGTGGCCCGGCGCTTGGTGCCGGGAGTCCGCGGTGTTCGCGGGTGTCGCAGGTGTCGCAGTGTTCGCAGATCGGGCATCGGGCCCGGCTTCGGCTCGGCCGTCAGGCCTGCGGCGAGCGCCGGTCGGTGATCGGCGTCAGTTCCCAGTCGGCGAGCGCGGCCCGTCGGCCGCCGTCGTCGCGCAGGTCCGGCGCGGACCGGAGCAGCCGGGCCAGCACCGCGCCGGCTCGCGGAGCGGTGACGCCGAGTGCCGCCGCCGGATCGGTCTGCGGCGGCGCGGTCAGGTCGACCAGCCGGACCACGCGGTCCTCGCGCTGGAACACGGTGCTGCGCACGAGCGGAGAGGCCGGGTCGTGCACAGCGGTTTCGTCTTGGCGGGACAGGTATTCGGCGATCGCGGCGCCGCAGCCCGGTCGGGCAGGATAGGAGAACGCGTAACGGCCCGGCTCCTGTGCGGGCCGCTCGGCACGCGCGTGGTGGTGCACGGCGGGCAAAGCGGCGCGCAGGAAGAAGTCTCTGGCGGACAGCGGGTCGCTCAGGTCCCGGGCCTGTTCCAGATACGGATTGATCGCTTCCTCGACCGCTCTCACCTCGGGCTGCGCGGCGACGTGGCGCAGCGCGGCGACCAGGTCGCCGACCACCTCGACCGAACGGACCACCTGGTTGCCGCGCATGAACAGCGAGGTGCGGACCAGCCGGGTGGTGTCGTCGACCTTGGCCGCGGGGGAGGTGTAGCCGGCGAGGATGCCGGCGACCGTTTGTTCGCTGCCGGGCTTCACGGAGAAGGTGAGCGCGTGCCGGGTGATGCCGTCCGGTCCGGGGCCGAGCGCCACCGGGTGCGCCGATCCGTTCCGCTCCCTCGGCGGCAGGGCGCTGTCGACGCTCTGCGTGCCGAAGGTCTCCCGGAACACCGTGAAACGCAGGGATCTGGTGTCCCGGACGCAGCTGCTCAGGGGTCTGACGACCTCGCGGTGCTCCGGGCTGTCCAGCCAGGTCAGGAACGGCTCCGCGGCCTCCCACTCGCTGGTGATCAGCCAGCGCAACGGGTCCTCGGTGGACTGGCAGAGCTGGTCCATCAGATGTCCCGGCACGGCCGAGACCTGGTACCGCATCCGCTCGTAGGCGTCGAGGAAGCGTTGTTGCGCGCCGTCTTGCACATCCAGCAACAGGACGACCCGCAAGCGGGAGTCGGTCGTCGGGCGGGCGCGCTCGTCGAGAACGGGAGACGGCTGAGCCATGGTCGGTCTCTCTTTCGGGTTGCCTGACCACCAGATCGTTTCCGAGGTATCCGGATGGCGCGACGATTCGCATCCATCCGGGCGAAATTCGCACAATCGGGGCGCTCGCGGGGGATGGAGAAGGGGAGAGGTCTGCCGGAAGCCGCCGAGAACCGTCGGCGGACGCCGGGGACCGCCGGGCAACGTCACGAATGGAGCCACGCCGTGAACCAGCCAAGCGCGCACCGGGTGCCGGTCCTCGTCGTCGGAGGCTCCCTCGTGGGCCTGTCGACGTCGGTGTTCCTGGGCCGCCTGGGCGTCCCCCACCTGCTGGTCGAGCGGCACGCCCGGACCTCGCACCACCCCCGGGGCCGCGGCAACAACCTGCGGACGATGGAGCTGTTCCGGGTCGCCGGGGTGGACGCCGACATCCGGCAGGCGGCGTCAGTCCTGCGCGACAACCACGGGATCCTGCAAGCCGACACGCTTGCCGGGGCCGAGCAGGAGTGGCTATTCCGGCAGATCGATCCGGGCGGCCGGACGGCCGGGTTCAGTCCCGCCTCGTGGTGTCTGTGCAGTCAGAACGATCTCGAACCGGTGCTGCTGCGGCATGCGGAGAAGCTGGGCGGTACGGTCCGTTTCGGCACGGAGCTGGTCTCGTTCGAACAGGACGGCGACGGCGTCACCGCTGAGCTGGTCGAGCGTTCCACCGGAGAGCGCAGCACGGTCCGCGCCGGCTACCTGGTCGCCGCCGACGGCCCCCGCAGCCCGATCCGAGAACGCCTGGGCATCAGCCGGAGCGGACGCGGCGACCTGTTCCACAACGTCAGCGTCACCTTCCGCGCGAGCCGGCTCGCCGATGTCGTGGGAGACCGGTTGTTCATCGCGTGCTACGTGACCAACCCCGAGGGCGCCGGTGCGCTGCTCCCGGTGGACAACCGCGAGAACTGGGTCTTCCACCTGCCATGGCACCCCGACCGGGGCGAGACGATCGAGGACTTCACCGACGAGCGGTGCACGGCGCACATCCGAGCGGCCGCCGGCGTCCCCGATCTGCCGGTGGAGATCACCGGCCGGGCGCCGTGGCACGCGGCCGAGCGCGTGGCCGACCTGTACCACTCCGGCCGGGTGTTCCTGGTCGGCGACTCAGCGCACGAAATGCCGCCGACCGGAGCGTTCGGTTCGAACACCGGTATCCAGGACGCGCACAATCTCGCGTGGAAGCTGGCCGCGGTGTTGGGTGGTTGGGCGGGGCCCGAGCTGCTGGAGTCGTACGGGGCCGAGCGTCGGCCGGTGGCGGTGGAGACTGCGTCGCGTGCGGTGCTCCGCTCGGCTGAGCACCGGCACCCGGGCTTCGACGCGCCTGCCGGTGGTCCCGGGCGGACGTCGATGCTGCCGGCTGTGCTTGGCTATCGGTATACGGCAGGCGCTCTTGTCGGTGCGGATGTGCAGGCGCCGACTGTTCCCGAGAACTTCGCGGCCACCGGCGAGCCCGGCACCAGGGCCCCGCATCTGTGGTTGGACGGGGACGACGCGAAGGTGTCGACGATCGATCTGTTCGAGCGCGTCCCGGTGTTGCTGACAGCGCACGACAGCGCGTGGCACGCGGCCGCGGCGCCGGTGGCGGCGGAGATCGGGGCGCCACTGGAGTGCCACGCGCCGAATACGGACACTGATTGGCAGCAAGCCTACGGCGTCGAGCCGGACGGTGCGGTGCTGGTGCGGCCGGACGGGTTCGTCGCGTGGCGGTCGGGCGGCGGGGCAAGTGACGCGAAGGCCGAGTTGGGGGACGTGCTGCGCGAGGTGTTCAGCCTCTGATACTCACTGCTCCTCTTTGACGCGCCCCGGGGTCGATGGCGTGAGGGCGCCACCGACCCCGGGGAGAACCGGTCGCTGCTCAGTGCAGCGACATCACCGGATCGCCGTTGCCGTCCAGGCCGGCCCCGGCGATCGTGCAGCTTCCGCCGCGCACCGCGCCGTTGTTGCAGGCCTGGCGCACGCAGCTGCGCAGGGCGAGCTGGCCCCAGTAGTCCGGGTGCAGCGACTCCTGGATGTAGTACGGGCTGCTGCCGATCGTGGTGACCGTGCGGATCTGGTTGACCCACTCGGTCTGGTTGACCGCGCCCGGGTTGGTCCAGGAGCTCAGGCCCTTTTCCTCCAGCAGGCCTACGGTGTTCTCACAGAGCCGGCGGCCGTTGAAGGCCGAGGAGATGTCGAGCTTGCGCACGTTGCTCAGCCCGCTCTGCGCGACGGCGTTGGAGACCGCGCCGGAGATCGTCGGCAGCGCCGTGCCGTTGGCCCAGTTGGCGTCGTTGTCCCAGAATCCGCAGCCGCCGGTGGACTGGCGCGTGAAGCCGGACTGCGAGTAGCGGAAGCCCGAGCCGTTCGGGATCGGCGAGGGGTAGTTCTGCACGAGGATCGTGTAGTCGCCGTCGGCGTAGCCGTCGTTGGCCATGGCCTGGTGCACGTTCTGCAGCGCCTGCGCGATGTGCGTGGTGACCGTGGCGACGTTGGACGCCGAGAAGTTGCCGGTCACCGAGGAGTCCTGGCTGCAGTACGAGGGCCACCACGAGGGCGTGGTCAGGAAGTCCTCGACGCAGGTGGTGACGATCGAGGAGAAGTTGAAGTCGTTCCCGCCGATCGAAACCGCGACCATGGTGACCTTGTGGGTGGCGGCGAAGTTCTGCAGCATCAGGGCCTGGCCCTGGTTGCCGCCGGAGTTGTAGAAGTCCAGGCCCGGCTTGAAGTTGCCGCTGTCGGTGTACGTCGCCGTCTCCGCGCCGCTGCACGCCAGGTTCAGCCCGTTCACGCCGCCGCCGATGTAGATCTCAGCGGACTGCGACCGGTGGCAGCGCGGGATGGTCTCGGCGGTGTGGCCCGGGTTGTCGTAGTAGGCCGTCGGGCCCAGCGCGTCGATCTCCGAGCTGCTGTCGTTGGTGTTGCCGGCCCAGCGGCCGGCCTCCCCGGAGATGTAGCTGTCGCCGACGGAGACGACCCACGGCGCCCCGCCGGGCGTGGCCGCGTGCGCGGCACCGGTGCTGACGACGGCGGTGGTACCGGCGAGAACGGGGACCAGGATCGCGCCCGTAATCAGGGCACGGAGACGAGTGCGCGCCCGATGAAGCCTGCTCATGCTGTGACCTCTCAAGAACCCGACAGGTGGTTGTTCCTTGCCGGGACCGATCGGCCGCGTCGCGTCCCTCGTTCCGTGAAACTGGCAGACTGCTCCGGTGCTGGCAAGGGCTGCGGCGAGATTGTTACCGTCGGGTATCCGGGAGGTGGGTACGCGGGGAGGCCGGGGTGAGATCGCGGAAAAGGAGTTGCGTGCCCCGCTGCCTCGTCCGGTAACCTTCGACCAGGCCGTGACAGATCATCAAGGGAGGTGGTACCCGTGAACACTCGTTCAACGTGGGTGCTCCTCCTGCCGGTCACGGCCGGCGACTGACGTAGCTGTCGCCGGAGCGCCCCAAGGCACTCCTGGAAGGCGACAGCTATGAACGCCATCGCACATCTCATTCCTGACCCCGTGACGCCTGTGATCACGAGGGTCGCAGCAGCCCAGTGGCACGCAGTCGAAGACGGCCTGACGGTCGGCCGCGGGAACACTTCGCGCCGTCCCGACGGACGGCTGTTCATCAGCATCGACGCGTGGCACGACGCGGTCTTCGACCAGCTCGCTGCCGTCATGCTCGCGGAACTGCCGGCGCCGCTCTACACGGTGCTCGACGCCGAGGACTCGGCGACGGCCGAGAACTGGCGTCGCGCGGGCTTCGTCGAAGGGCGACGTGAGCGGCACTATCTGGTGCCTCTCGAAGCAAAGATCAGTGCGCGGATTCCGGCCGGCGTGACCTTCGCCGGCGGGGAGGACGTGTTCCGCGCCGAAATCGACGGTACCGAGGTCGGTCTGGTCCGTCTCATCCCCCTGATGAGCAGCGACGGGACGCCGCGGATCGCGCGGATCGCGTCCATCGAGGTCCGCGCTGATCAGCGGCGTCGTGGCATCGGCCGGGCGCTGCTGGCGCACGCGCTGGACGCGCTGCGCGAGCGCGGGTTCGGCAGGGCGTCGGCCGACGTCGAGGAGACCGACATCGCGGCGATCGTTTTGGTGGAAGGCGCGGGCGCGCGCCGTACGAGCAACAGCATGGAGTTGATGTGGCAAGACTGAATCGGGGCATCGAGGTTGAGGGCACTGTCATCGAGTGCCTGTACAACGCCAACTTCCGGGTGCAGCTGGACAACGGACACAAGGTGCTCGCGCACATCAGCGGGAAGATCCGCAAGAACTACATCAGGATCATGCCGGAGGACCGGGTGCTGGTGGAGCTCAGTCCTTATGACCTGACGCGCGGTCGGATCACGTTCCGGTACCGGTCGTAGCCGGCCGCTCCAGATCCGCGACCCAGTCATCGAGTCCTGATTCGCTGAGCACCACGTCCAGTCCGGCGGCGGCGGCGCCGATCAGTGCGCCGTCGTCGCCGAGGGACGCTGCCCGCAGCGGGATCGGGTCGGTGCGGCGGAACTCCATCAGCCCGTCGAGGTAGGCGGCGTCGAAGTCGGGTTGTGCGGCGGTTCTGATCAGCGGGGCGAGGCCGCCGAGGGTGACGAGGTCCGGGTCGTGGGCGTTGACGAGTCCTGCGATACCGGAGGCGAGGGCGTCGGCCACGCTTCGTACCGCGCCGGCGGCTTCGGCGTCGTGGTCGGCGCGTTGGAGGACGTCCAGTGCGAAGGCGCGCGGGTCGTCGGGCGATGCGGCGCCGAGATAGCGTGCCAGGGCTCTGCCATCGACCTCGTTGTCCCAGCATCCTCGTGCTCCGCACGGGCACCGTCGCGACCGGTCGCCGAAGGGCATGTGCCCGTACTCGCCACCGGTGCCGCTGCCGCCGACGGCCGGGACGCCGTCGATCACCAGTACGCCGCCGAGGCCGACCTCGACGGTCAGGTGCAGCACGGTTCCGGCGCCGAGGCCCGCGCCGCCGCGCGCCTCGGCGAGGCCGGCCAGGGTGGCGTCGTTGCCGATCACCAGGGCAGTAGCGGCGTCGGGGAGGATGCCGGACAGGTCGGTCGGATCCCAGCCGAGGGTCGTGGGACGGACGAGGTGCCGGTGGCGGACGGCGGCGGCCACGCTGACCGAGACGGCGCGCAGGCGGTGGCCGTGGCGGTGTCTCAGGTCTCTCAACGCGTCGGCGATCTCGCGGACGACTTGCTGTTCGGCGCCGTGCGCGTGCCGTCCGGCGGCGATCGTGGCCGGACGGCCGTCGATGCCGGCGAGCGCGCAGCGCCACCCTTCGTAGCGCACCTCGACGACGGCGACGAGGGGGCCGCGCGGGTGGGGGAGGAGCTGGGTCGTCGGGCGTCCGCGGCCGGCTGCGGGGGCCGGGACCTCGTCGAGCAGGTCGAGGGCGCGCAGGCGTGCGGTGATGTCCGTCGCGGAGCCGCTGCCGAGGCCCAGGCGGCGCGCGGCGTCGGCGCGGGTGACGCCGGGCGTGCGCCGGACCTCGTTCAGGAGCGCTAGGGGGCCCGGCCAGCGTGCGTCGCGCGGTCTTGTCATCCGGCTCGTCCCCTTTTAAACTCGGTGACCGAGGATAATACTCGTCAGGAGTGGCCCATGCACGTCATGCACCTCATCCACGCCTCCCGCCGCTTGACCGTCGCGGCCGTGCTCTTCGACATGGACGGGACGCTCGTCGACTCCGACGCGGCGGTCGACCGCTCCTGGCTCGCCTGGTCGAGGGAGTACAGCGTCGATCCGGCGCTGCCCCTGGCCATCGCCCCCGGCCACCCGGCGGCCGACACCGTCGCCAAGATCCTCCTCGACGCCGACCCCGCGACGATCGCCGAGGCCGCAGCCCGCCAACTGGCGCTGGAGTACGACGACCTCGCCGACGTCGCCGCCACCGACGGCGCCCACGAGCTGATCGCGGCGCTGGACGCGCGCGCCGTCCCGTGGGCCGTCGTCACCAGCGCGGACGCGCGGCTGGCGAAGCTGCGCCTGGCGGCTGCGGGCATCAGCCCTCGGATTCTCATCACGACCGACGACGTGCCGGTCGGCAAGCCGGACCCGGCGGGCTACCTGCGCGCGGCCGAACTGCTCGGCGTGGCGCCCGGGGACTGCCTCGTGGTGGAGGACACCGAGCCCGGAGTCGCGGCGGGCCGGGCTGCTGGGGCGACGGTCGCGGCGTTGAAGGGCGTCCCCGGCGACCTGGGGATCGACGGGCTGCGGCGGATCACGGAGTTGATGGTCGGGCGCGAGGTTTGACGACATTGCTGTAGCGCGGTGGTGTCGGCATGCAGCGGCTTGCCGGTTTCCTCAGACATAACCCCGGCGCTGCACGATCTGCAACGCGACGGCCCCCACCGGAATGTTCAGCCAGAAGCTGATGAGCCGGTAGACCAGCACCGCCGACGTGACCGGGCCGGCTGCTGCGCCGAGCGCCGTCATGCCTGTGATCAGCGCGGCTTCCAGGGCGCCGAGGCCGCCGGGGGTCGGGGTGGCGCTGGCGACTATGCGAGAGGCCATGTAGACGGCGCCCACCTGGCCCAGGGGGAGGTGGACGCCGAAGGCGTGCAGGCAGATCGCCAGGGCGCTGATCTGGATCAGGGGGAGGCCCAGGGCGCCGCCGGCGATCTCGGTGAGGCGGGTGGGGCTGGTCGCGACGGCGGCCACGGTTTGGCCGGCGGCTTTGAGGAAGTGCCAGACCTTGTCGTGGACGAAGCGGCGGCCGGGGCCGGTCAGGGCGAGCAGGCCGGCGGCGACCAGGACCGCGCACACCGCGGGCAGGAGCCAGTGGCCGGAGGGCATGCCGAGGTGGACGCCGGAGTGGCGTTGGCCGGTCCAGGCGAAGAAGGTCACTGACACGATGCCGCTCGCCAGTGCGCCGGCCACGCTCTGCAGGCCGACGGCGGCGGTGGCCGAGCCGGTCTCGACGCCGGCCTTCTGCAGGAACCTGAGGTTCAGGGCCATGCCGCCGACGTTGTTCGGGGTGATGCGGTTCAGGAACGAGGAGGCGAACTGCACCAGCACGTTGGGTGGGAACGGCAGCCGCTCGGGGATCGTGCCGGCTTGTAGGAACGCCGAGAAGACCTGTGACAGCAGCACGATCGGCACCGCCGCCAGCACCCACCACCAGTCCGCCGTCTTCAGCGCCGCGGTGGCGGTCCCGGCGTTGGCCAGCTGCGGCAGGATCAGGTGGATCACCAGCAGCGCGCCGACCAGCGCCAGCGCTTTCTTCCACGTCAGCCGCGCGAGGTGGGCCTTCTTCGGCTCCTCGACGTGGCAGGCCTCGCGGACCGCGCCGGACAGGTCACGCAGCAGGCTCGGGCCGCCGCCGGCCCGCAGCGTCCGGTGCTTCGCCGCCGCTCGGGCCGCCTGGGCCGCGGCGCGGTCGTGTTCGGCGACGGCATGCCGGGCCGGACTGCCTATCAACGCCAGCGTTTGCAAGTACGGCAGCACCGTCGCAAGACGGTCTGGACCCAGGCTGGCGAGTGCGCAGGCGACCGCGCGTTCGGGCCCGATCCGGGCACCGGACGTCGCCAACAGTACCGCCAGGTCGGTGCCGAGCTGCGTGGGGGAGGCGTCGAGGCGGGCGCGGGCGAAGGCTTCCAGCCGCGTCGTGCCGTCCGGGGCGACGAGGATGTGGTCGGGTGTCAGGGCTCGGTGGGCGATCCGGTGCTGTTGGAGGTGGGCCACGGAGCGCCAGGCGTCGGTGAGGGCTGCGTCGTCGGAGTCGGCCGAGTCGGCGGAGTCGGCGGAGTCGTCGGAGTGGTCGGAGTCGTCGGAGCCAGCCGTCTCGTTGCGGAAAAGCAGCCGCTCCCGCGAATCGTCGTCCGTGACCAGCATCGCCCCGCCGCCGGCCACCGGGAACGCGGTCACCGGCTCGACGACCCGCGCCCCGGTGTGCCCGGCCGCGACCAGCATCACCAACTCGTGCTCGGCCGCCGCCAACGGCTCGATCGCCAGATCCCCGGGCTCGGTCAGCAGCAGGCGCCGCCACAGCCGGTGGAACAGGTCCCGGTTGTGGTCCTCGCGACCGAGGACCCGCACCGAGTTGCGTCCTTCGGTGGTCTCGGCGAGGTAGCGGATCCCCTCGCTGTCCCGCTGATCGGAGGCGGGCACTTCGTGCAGCACTGTGATCGGAAGTCCGCACGCCACCAGCGCGTTCGCGACGGCCCTCGGCCCGGGCCGATCCGGTGGCGCCCCGCCGAACAGCAGCACGATCGAGGCCGCGACGCCCCCGATCGCCAGCGCCGCCACGCCGTCCATCGGCAGCACCGCGGCCGCCGCCGCGCTCAGCACCACGCTCCCGGCGACCGACTGCCACACCGCACGCCGCCACCGCCGCGACAGCCACGGCCCGGCCGTGACTGCGGCGGAGGCGCAGGCCGCCAGGTACACCGCCGACGGCCACCCCACCGGAAGCAGGGCCCGGTGATCGGTGAGCACCGCGGGCCACTCCGCCGGCCGGCTGTGGGTCAGGACCGTGTGCACCAGCGCCCCGGCCAGGAGCGCCCCGAGCGCGGCGGCCGGCAGCACCCGCAGCAGCGCGTCGCCGCGCCGCCGCCGGACCACCACGACGACGGCCGCCACCGGCCCCAGCACCGCCGCGATCTGCACCACCGCGACCAGCACGTCCCGCACCCCGACCGGCAGCGCCGCGACCGCCGTGATCAGCCCATGCTGCACCTGCCGCGCGAACGATCGTGTCGCCACCGCCAGCAGCACCGTGGCCACGAGCACGGCCCCGGACACGATCAGCCGCACCGCGTCGGCGGCCCGCCGCACGTCCCGCTCCGGCGGGACGTCGAGCACCGGCGCCTCGGGCGCTTGCGGCAGGGGCGGGGCTGTCATGGGGCTGAATTCTGCCAGGCTGGATCACGCCTGCGGCAACCATCCGGCTCCAGGCGATCGCTGCCGCATCGCGCACCGCCGCGACGGCGCTCAGACCTGGTTGTTCCACATGCGGAACATGATGCACTCGCCGTTCTTGTCGAAGGTCACCGTCCACAGGTTGGCGAAGGTGCCCAGCTCCTTGTAGCGGCCGGTGCCCTCGATCGCGGCGGTGTCGCCGTTGACGGCGAGCAGCGACCACTCGAACTCCCAACCGCCCTCCTGCCACTGCGCGCGACCGAGCCAGCCCTCGACGATCGCGTCACGGCCGATCCAGTCGGTCTCGTAGGGCCGTTCGTGATACTCGGCCTCACGCGTGAACAGCGCGGCGATGTCCCTCTTGGCGTTACTGGTCCACGCCCGCACGTAGCCTTCGACCCAGTCGTTGATCTGTTCCTCGGTCACCATCGGTGCTGCCCTCATCCCTGAGCCGTCGGCCGCACGACGATCTCGTTGACATCAACCTCAGCAGGCTGCGACACGGCGTACAGGATCGCCTCGGCGATCGCGGTGGCGGGGATGGCGATCGCCATCATTTCGTCCACCGCGCCCTTGACCGCGCCGTCGCTGATGGACTCGGCCAACTCGCTGCGGGTCAGGCCCGGGTTGACCACCGTGACCCGGACGTCCCGGCTCTCCTGGCGCAGCCCCTCCGACAGGGCGCGGACCGCGAACTTGGTGGCGCTGTAGACGGCGGAGGTCGGGTCGACCCGCAGGCCCGAGACCGAAGCGATGTTCACGATGTGTCCGGAGCCCTGCTCCTGCATGAGCGGCAGGACGGCGGCGATGCCATGCAGCACGCCGCGCAGGTTCACGTCGATCATCTGGTTCCACTCGTCGACCTGGAGCGCGGCCAGGGGCGACAGCGGCATGACGCCGGCGTTGTTCACCAGGACGTCGACGCGCCCGAACCGGTCGCGCGCGGCCGCGACGAAGCCCTGCACGCTGGCGAGGTCGGTGACGTCCAGCTCGTGCGCGAGGGCGCTGCCGCCGTCGGCCTCGATGTCCTTGGCGAGGACGGTGAGGCGGTCCGTGCGGCGGGCTCCGAGCGCCACGCGGTGACCTGCGGCGGCGAGTCGTCGGGCGGTGGCCTCGCCGATGCCACTACTGGCCCCGGTGATCAGGACCACTTGTGACGCAGTTTCGGTGGACGGGTGAGACATGGCGTGCCTTTCGGGGCGTCGGTGGTCGTGTCGTGCGCCGACCGCTACCGAAAGGATGAGTCCGCTCCGTCGAAACCGGCAGGACAGGTCTTCCTAGGTGCGCGACTCCTAGGCACAGCGGCGTACGATCCAAAGCATGAGCGGCAATGAGCTGGGGGAATTCCTGCTGGCGCGCCGGTCGCGCGTCCTCCCGGCTGACGTCGGCTTTCCCACCTCGCAGGGCCGTCGGGTGCGTGGGCTGCGGCGCGAGGAGGTGGCCGTGCTGGCCGGTGTCAGCGCCGACTACTACGCCCGGCTGGAACAGGGACGCGAGCGCCATCCCTCCGGCCAGGTCGTCGACGCGATCGCGCGTGCGTTGTGCCTGGACTCGGACGCCTGCTGGCACGTCTACCGCCTGGCCGGCCTGGTCCCGAAGACTGAGACTCCGACCTCGACCCCAGACTCGGATCGGGCCAAGCCGGAGCTGCTGCGCCTGATGCACGCCTTCCCCGGCGCGGTCGCCTACCTGGTGAACCGCCGCCTCGAAGTCCTCGCCACGAACGCCCTCGCCGACGCGCTCCTGTCGCCCCTCACCGACCCGCGCGGCATCGTGCACGCGCTGTTCTGCGACCCCGCCGCACGCGAGCTGTTCGTCGACTGGTCCTCCGTCGCCCGGGACACCGTCGCGGCACTCCGGGCGGCGTACGGCCACGAACTCCACGACCCCCGCATGCCGGCCCTGATCGACGGACTCGTGGCCGACAGTGCGGAGTTCGCGGAGCTGTGGAGCCGTCAGGACGTCGGGCGTCTGGCCGGCAGGACCAAGACCTTCGAACACCCGGACGCGGGCCGGCTGACCCTCAGCTATCAGACCTTCGAGCTCCAGGACGCGCCCGGGCAGTACCTGCTGGTCGGCAGCGCCGAGCCCGGGAGCCCGGACGCCGAACGGCTGGCACTGCTCGGGGCGCTCGCGTCAGACCTGGCCGGCGCCGCCGTCGACGTGGACCTCGGCGCCGGTCATGAAGCTGCTGCGGTCTGAGGCGCGGAAGGTCACGACCTGCGCGGCCTCCTCGGGCCTACTGGCTTTTCCTAATCGGCGAACGGCGGAGCGCCGACCAGCTTCACCAGGAACCGGTCCAGCTGTTCCTCCAGCGGGGGCCAGGGCATGTCGGGCTGATTGACGCGCAGCGAGACCGCGCCGTGGACGGCCGTGCGCAGGTCCAGGGAGACGGTCGCCGCGTCGGCCTGCGGGACCAGGCCGGCGTCCATGCAGCGACGGATCGCGGCGGTCGTGTGGTGGGCCATCTCCTCCTTGAAGGACATGTCCGTGCGCCGGTTGAGGCCGCTCTCGTGCAGCACCTTGTACAGGCCCTGATGTTCGCGCGACCACGTGCCGAGCAGCCTCGCCCGGGCGCGCAGCGCGGCCACCGGGTCGGCGGCGCTCGACTCCGCGTCGCTCGCCGCGCGCTGGAGGTCCGCGTGGCAGTGTTCGAGGGCGGCCAGCACCAGGGCGTCGCGGTCGGCGAAGTGGATGTAGACCGAGGTCGCGGCGATGCCGACCTCGCGGGCGACCGCGCGCATGGACAGTGCCTGGTCGTCGCCGAGTTCGTCGAGCAGCCGCAGCGTCGCTTCGATGATCTCGGCACGCAGGCGCTCGCCCTGGCCGCGCCGGTTGCGGCCGCGCGGTGTCGCGGGCGTGGCGGCCGGTTCCGGCGGAGTGGTCGCATCCATGGCTTCCCATTGTATGGGACGCCCTGTAGGGCTACGCTTGTAGAGCTACAGCTGTAGCCCTACGGATATTCACTTATGGGAGTCACCATGTCCCTGCCAACGCAGAGCACATTGGAAGAACTCGACCCGGTGTTCGCGGAAATGGCCGCGGCGAGCTTCCGGCCGACCGCGTCGGGAGCGCAGCTGACGCCGCGCGAGCGCACCATAGTCAGCCTCGTCGCCGACGTCTGCGAGCAGATCCTCGGAACGCCGTTCGAACTGCACGTGCGCGCCGCCCTGAACAACGGCCTCGACGCTGACGACCTTCGCGAACTGCTGCGCTTCGTCTCCTACGACAGCGGCTACCCGGCGGCGCTCGCCGCCTTGGAGCGTCTGGCAGAGGTCGAACGCTCGCACGACCTGCCCGGCCCGACAGGCCAGAGCCACCACGTGAACGCCGACGGCACCGGCAGCCCCATGCCCGCGATACTGCGCGACGAGATGAACGCCATCGACCCGGGCTTCGCCGAATACATGGACCTCCAGTCCCGGATGCGCGCCGACATGTCCCGGATCAGCGTCCGTGAGCGCTCGCTCGCCTGCATGACGGTCGACGTCATCTATCAGACCCTTGAGGAGAGCTTCCGCATCCACGTCGGCCGCGCCCTCGGCGCGGGCGTGACGCCCGACGAGGCCCGGGCCGCCGTCCGCGCCACCGCGACGTTCGGGATGACGCGGGCGTGGCGGGCTTTGATCGTGCTCGACGGGCTGCTCATCGATCTGGAGGTGTAGCAGGGGACTGCGCCCTGACGTGATCGCCTTCGCTACCCGAACGTGAACGAGTAGGCGCTCAGCCCAGGCGACAACGTCACAGTCAGGGTGCTGCGTTCCGGGGCGGAGCGGTCGACGAGCGTGGAGATGTTCGGCGCCCCGGACACCGGATAGCTGGTGGTCTTCCCGTCCACGGTGGCGGTGACCGTGCCGGTGCCGCCGACGTCGAGGTATACCTTGCCGGCCATGAAGTTCAGCTGGATGCCGGCGTTCTGTCCGGCGGTCAGCGATTGCGAGTCGACCGTCCAGGACCCGGTGAGAGCGAAGTCGTCGTCGGGGACGGACGCCGGGTAGGCGAAGGTCTGCGTCCCGGTGTGGAAAGTGCCGGCGGCGCCGGGGGCGAGGTTGTTGGCGCGCTCGGCGCCGAGGTAGGTCTCAGGGGTCTGCGCCGCGTCGGTGGGGGTGGTGTCGGGGAGGTCGGTGGCCGGCGGCAGGGCGAGGCCGCCGGGGTGTGCGGCGGTGAGGAGTTGGCGGATCAGCGACTCAGTGTTCGAATAAGCACCCTCGCCGACCGAGGCGAACCGGACCTGGCCGGTGGAGTCGATGAGGTAGTCGGCGGGCCAGGAGTCGTTGCCGAAGCTGTTCCAGGTCGTGTACTTGCTGTCGAGCGCGACCGGGTACGTGATCCCCAGGCGCTTCGCTCCGGCCGCGACGTCGCCGGGGTCGGCCTCGAAGGTGTACTCGGGGGTCTGCACGCCGATCACCACCAGGCCGTCGGCCGCGTAGTCGGTGTACCAGGCCTGCACGTGCTTGATGGCGCGCTGGCAGTTGATGCAGGAGTAGGCCCAGAAGTCGACGAGGACGACCTTGCCGCTCAGGGAGGCCGGGGTGAGTGCGGCGCCCGCCGGGGTGTTGTACCACTGCTGGATGCCGGAGATCGTCGGAGCCCTGCCGCAGTCGCCCAACGCGGTCATCTGCGACTGGACGCAGTTCGCGAGTGCCTTGGGCGAGGCTGGCGCGAGGGCGTGTGAGGCTCCTGACTTGTCCAGCGCGGCGTTCAGGTTCGAGGTGTAGTCGGGGACGGCGCGCTGCAGGGCGTCGGTGACGTTGAACGTGAGCGCCACGGCCAGCGCGATGACGACGACGCCGGCCGTGATCCGCACTCCGCGCTGCCGGTTGCGGAAGGCCCGCACCCGCTCGGCCACCCGCCGCCCGGCCAGGGCGAACGCCAGCAGCGGCAGCGCCGTGCCGACGGCGAACGCGACGGTGAGCGCGACCGTCCCGACCCCGATCCGCCCCGAGGCGCCGGCGACGGTGATGGCCGCGAGCACGGGACCGGCGCAGGGCACGTAGACGGTGCCGAGCGCCAGCCCGAGCACGAAGCCGCCGTGCTCGTCGGCGACTTGCCGCTGCGGGATGCGGTTGAAGGGCCGCTCCAGCAGGTCCTCGACGCGCGGGAACATCATGGCGACACCCAGCAGCACCAGCACGACCAGCCCGGCCCACCGGATGATGTCCTTCGGCACCGGCAAAGCGCTCACCACCAGCGTCCCGAGCAGGGTGAAGACGCTGAAGCTCAGGACCAGCCCGGCCACGATGAGGTACGGACGCCGGCTGGCCCGGCGCGGTGACGGGTCCGCCGGTTCCGGCGCTCCCGGGCGGCCGGCGCCGCCGGCCCCGCCGGTGAAGAACAGCACCGGCAGCATCGGCAGGACGCACGGCGAGATGCCGGTGATGAGCCCGCCCACCAGCCCGATCAGAACCAGAGTGATCACGTCTTCATCCTGCATCGGAAGACTGACGGTCTGCTGACGACCCGGGCTCCGTCACCAATCTGTAAGGAGGCGGGTGCACCGGCAGGTGCGTACTTTGCGACGGCCCGGGCAGCCTGGTGGGTCTGGGACCATCGGCAGCGGGTCGCGGCCTTCGCGACAGCACTCGGTCGGGAGGTGCCACTCGTCGAGATCTCCCGCTACGAGTCAACCTGGCTACTGAGCTGCGGCGTTTTATAAGCAGGAGGTGGGGGACTGTGGAGGAGCCAGCAGGCTTCGGTGAGTTCGTGGCGGCACGAAGGGCCGTACTCTTTCGTGCGGCGGTGCTGCTCACCGGCGATGTGCATCTCGCTGAGGACGTGCTTCAGGCGACGTTCATGCGGGTCTGGCTCCGGTGGCGGTCAGTCTCGGCGATGGAGAACCCCGACGCCTACGTGCAGCGCGTTCTGGTTTCCGTCTTCCTCTCGTGGCGACGCAGGAAGTCGTGGCATGAGACGCCCAGTATCGCGATACCGGACGTGGTCCGCGAAAGCCGGGCGGCCGAGATCGACAGCCACATCGACCTCATGACTGCGATACGGCGACTGCCGCCGCGCCAGCGAACGGTGATTGCTTTGCGCTATCTCCTGGATGCCAGCGAGGCCGAGACCGCCGCTGCCATGAGCTGCTCTATCGGGACGGTGAAGCGCCAGGCGCACAGGGCTATCGGCAATCTAAGAGTCGAGCTGGAGAGACATCAGCTACGAGGTTCAACGGTAGGGGAGGAATCATGACCGTCGATCCGCTCAGTGAAGAATCGGTGCGTACTGCTGTCCACGAGACATTTTCGCGTTTCGTGCCGACTACCGAAATCGACAGCTTCCAAAGCGACGTTCTCTCCGGCGCGCGTCGGCTGCGTGCGACGCGTTTGATCTCGGGAGCGGCGGTCGGCGTTGTGGTGCTTGGCGGTGCGCTGTTCGCCTCAGCTGCGATCGGACGGGGTTCGGGCCAGCAATCCACGGCTGTCGTGGCTGCCCCGCCGCAGTGCCCCACCGATCTGAACGCGGCCCGCGCCAACGCGTCAGGTCATATGCAGGACGGCTCGAACAAGTCGCTCGTGCCCGGACATCCTGTCATCGGTGCCTACTGCGACTACGTGTCCACTGTCACGGCGCCTATGAGGTCGTCGACCTCGCTGAAGAAATCCGGGACGTTGTCCGGGCCGGACTTCACCACTGTCCTCAGCGCCGTGCGCACGAAGCTGGTCGTCGGAGAGGTCGGCTGCGCGCCCACTCTGACTGGCGAGCACCTGCTGGTGCTGTTCCGATACGCATCCGGCCCTGATGTCACAGTCTCTTTGGACCTCCGCGGGTGCCCGGGGGTGAGCAACGGCGCTGTGAGCGGCATGTTCGCTCCGGCCGGTCAGACGCCGCCGGCGTTGGCGGCGCTGGGTGTCGACCCAGGGGCCACGAGCTCGCCGAGCGGCGGGCAGACCCCTGGATCGACTCCCCTTGGAGGGCCTTCTACAACGCCGTAGCGTGCCCGGCCGGTGAGAGATCCGGAGCGCTGTCCGTGATTCCCCAGTCGGTGACCTGCCCCGTCGCCGCACTGACCGTGACCGTCATGGTCGTACCGGTCGGCACGCGCCCCTTCGCCGCCAACCCCGCGTTCTTGGCGGCGAAGTGGCCCGTCATCTTGATCACGTAGACGGCGTTGTCGCCGGTCGTGGCCGTGTTGAGGAGTTTGTCCGCCTGGGCCCTCGTCGTCGTGACGAAGGAGATCGAGCTGGGCTTCGACTCACCCGAAATCTGGGCCTGGGCCAGACCTATGGTCCGCAGTGCCGACGGTGCCGCGGCCGCGGACAGCGGCTTCGCCGCGGGCGCTGCGACGGTCGTCGCGCTGGAACAGTTCCCTCCCCAGGCCATCATGCCCGAGTAGCCCGGGGTGCTGCCATCACTCGACAGACCCCCGTAGAGCGGACCGCTGTACTGGTCGAACAGCGACTCCGGGACAGGGTGCCATGTCCAGTTGGGGTCCGCGTACTCGAAGTTGTAGGCACGTGCTTGGAGTGCCAAGGTGTTGGTCGTGCTCTCGGCACCGACCTGACCACCCTCGGCCCAGTCGCCGTTGTAGGTCGACTCGCCGATGTACGACCCGGCACGGTAGACGTTCCAGTTGCCGTTCCCGAGCCACTTGAAGTAGACCTGGGTGTCGGTCGTCGTACCCCCGCTGATGTAGTGGCCGTGGTAGCCCCCGCCGTTGGGCCGGTTGTCGGCCCAGAACCAGTGCCAGCCGGCGGGCACGCCCTGGCTCTCTCCGGCCTGCAGGCCCTCCTCGACCCAGGTTCCGGCCCCGGTGTTGTCGTTCGTGTCCATCCACAGTTCGAAGTTGAGTTCGCTGTTGTTGACGTCGCCCACCTTGAGGCAGGGGGCGTGCAAGTCCGCTGCGATCTCGTTCAGTGGGTACGCGGGTCCTCCGAACCGCGGACCGAACACGGCTATCTCATAGCAGTGATACACGCCGTCCAACCCGCTGTACTCGCCCCCTGAGCAGCTCGTGAGTGCCGCCGCGGGGCTCGCGGAGCCCACACCCATCGCCGCCATCAGCGCCGCGAAGGCCGACAACGCCGCCAGCCGAGGCCGCAGGCGTCCTGTCCGAACGAGCGATTTACTGCGCCTCGATATACCAGACACAGGCCAAGTCCTTCCGTCCTGACGGAACGCCCCCCAAGGGCACCCCGCAGCCCCCGTCCGACGCCGGCCGGCATCGAATCGAAAATTAGTTCCCTGCGAAGGTATAGCAGTGGCCTGCTTTTGAGAAGATCTCAGCTTTCGCTCCGGCCGACCTGGTCGACGCGCTCGTCGAGTAACCCGCGTCCCTATCAGTCAGCGAGACGAGATCCGGGCCGTGGCCGGACAGGCCGGCGCGGCTCGACCCCTCCACGAAAGGGACCATCGATGACTCGCATCCGTCTGGGCGCGCTGGCCGCCGCGGCGGCGCTCGCCGCCCCAGCGTTCGCAGCACCCGCACATGCGGCGACGACGCCGCGGTACAAGCTGACTGTCGTCGGCGGTGCCGGCACGGAACTGTTCGGGATCGACAAGAACGGAGACGTCTTCGGCATCGCCGACGAAACGGGAGCCAGGGTGCAGGAGGGCTTCCTGCTGCGCGCCGGCACCACGAAGATGGTGTTCCTCGGCTCGCCGGGCGATCCGGCGAATTCGAACTCTGTCTCCAGCCCCGAGGCGATCAACAACAACGCGGCCGTCGTCGGTACGGCCACGTCGTTCACGACCGGCAACCAGGCCGCGGTCGAGTGGGCCGGCACCGCCACCCCGATCGACGTCGGCGCGAAGGTCGGGCTCCAGAACCTCGTCGCCACGCCCGCGTTGACGGCCATCAACGACAACGGCCTGATCACCGGGTTCGGCTCCAACCGGGGCGATGTCGGCTTCACAATCAGCGGGAGCACCGTCACCAGGCTGCCGGCGCTGCCGGGCGGCGGCGTGGACGTCGAGCCGATCGCCGTCAACGACTCGGGCCTGATCGTCGGCCAGGCCGACACCAGCACCTCGGACTTCCAAGCTGCCGCATGGCAGAACGGCACCGTCAAGACGCTCGGCATGCTGCCCGGCAGCTTCACCTCCGAGGCGCTGGCGGTCAACTCGGCAGGGCAGGCCGTCGGCGCCGATGTGGAGACCGCGGACACCGACGCGCACGCCGTGCTCTTCGCCAACGGCACGGTCACCGACCTCGACGCCCCGGGCACCGGAGCCGGCGACGCCGTGGCGCACGCGATCAACGACAGCGGTGTGATCGTCGGCGTCGGCGGCAACGGTCACGCGTTCGTCTACCAGGGCGGCCAGGCCGCCGACCTGAACGGCCTGATCGCCCCGGGATCCGGGTTCACGCTGCTCAACGCCGAGGGGATCAACAACGGCGGCGTGATCGTCGGGACCGCCTCCAACAGCGCCGGCCAGACGGTCGGCTTCGAACTCACCCCGATCGCGTAGGGAGTCTTTCGATACCGGGTTCGGCACCGTGGTCGGCCGGGCGCCGCGCATTTCACGGAATCGGGTGTGAGCTGCGCCACGCGGGTAGGCCGTTTGTGCCGGGCGCGGTGCCTCCGGGGCCGAGTATTCGCAGGTCAATGCTCTGTGATACTCGGCTTCGAGGTTGGGGGTGCGCGGGTATGTCCGAATTACCTATGCAATGCATACGCAGTTTTGCAGACGACACGGGAACTGCCGATTTGCGAGTGTGGCTTGGGCAAGTTACTTGCTCGCCACTACGGGTTGAGGGGGACATTCATGCGATTCGAAGTCCTTGGACCGCTACGGGTCATCGATCGTGGTGAGGCGGTGGTCATGACCGCCCGCAAGATCGAGACCGTACTCGCCACCTTACTCATCAAGTCCGGCCAGATCGTCTCGGTCGACCAGCTGGTCACCGAGATCTGGAGTCAGGATCCACCGCGGCGCGCCGTCAACAGTGTCTACGTATACATCTCACAATTGCGCAAGATGCTCGGGCGGCTCAGTGGGGAACCACGGATCCTGACGCACGCTCCCGGCTACTCACTCGACATCCACGACGAGGAGTTCGATCTCCTCATCTTCCAGCGGCTGCTCGCTCAGGGCCGCGAGCGGGCGCGCGCCGGGCGCCACGAGGCGGCCGACCGCTTGTTCACCGAGGCGCTCGGGCTCTGGCGGGGCCCGACGCTGTCCGGCCTCTACGACGGCCCGGTCGCCACCAGCTTCGCCGCGTGGACCGAGGCGATGCGCATGGAATGCACGGAGAACATGATCGACTCCCGGCTGGCCCTGGGCCGGCATCGGGAGCTGGTCGGCCTGCTGTCCAACCTGATCTCGGAGTTCCCGCTGCGCGAGGGGTTCTACCGCCAGCTCATGCTCACGCTGGAGCGCTGTGAGCGGCGGGCCGACGCGCTGGAGGTCTACCAATCCGCCCGGCGTACGCTGCGCGGCGAACTCGGGCTCGCACCCGGGCCCGCGCTGCAGGCCGTGCAGCTCAGCATCCTGCGTGCCGACGATCTCGTCGGCGCGCCCGTGGCGGCATGAGAGGACGGTGCCGCGCCATGCCTGATTCCCGTTGGTTCCGTACGTTCCACCCCGGCCCCGAGGCCGGCCCCCGGCTGGTGTGTCTGCCGCACGCGGGCGGCGCGGCCAGCGCCTTCTTCCCGCTGTCGACCGCGCTGGCCGGGCGGGTCGAGGTGCTCGCCGTGCAGTACCCGGGCCGCCAGGAGCGGCGGGCCGAACCGGCGATCGAGAGCATCCCGGGCCTGGCCGAACACCTCGCCGGGCTGCTCGAACCGCTCACCGGGCGGCCGCTGGGGCTGCTCGGCCACAGCATGGGCGCCTCGGTGGCCTTCGAGCTCGCGTCCCTGCTCGGCGACCGGGTCGCGGCCCTGTTCGTCTCCGCGCGCCGCCCGCCCTCGCGCGCACTGCCCGAGACCGTGCACATGCTCGACGACCACGGCATCCTGGCGAACATCAGGGAGCTGAGCGGCACCGACGCCCGGTTGTTCGCGAACGAGGACCTGGTCCGGCTGGCGATGCCGGCACTGCGGGCCGACTACCGCGCGCTCGGGGCCTACCGGCCGGACCGCCAGGCGCGGCTGGACGTCCCGATCAGCGTGCTGGTCGGCGACGACGACCCGCTCACGCCGGTGGACTCGGCCCGGGGGTGGGCCGCGCACACCGACGGCCCCTGCGACACCCATGTGTTCCCCGGCGGCCATTTCTACATCAACGGATGGACGACGCACGTGGCCGAGATCGTCGCGCGCACGCTCCAGACGGTGGCCGTCACGGCCTGAGGCGACGGCCGGCGGCGTTCGGCGGGGACCGGCTGGTCCCCGCCGAACACTGTCGACCGCTCGAACGCCGGAGTGCTCGAATACCGGAGCACCTGACACCGGGAGTGCTCGGACACCGGAGCACCGGAGCGCCTGGACACGGGAGCGCTCGAACACCGGAGCGCCCTAACGCCGGAGTGCCCGAATACTGGAGTGCCCGAGCACGGAGCACCGGAGCGCCCGAACGCCGGGACCGCCGCAGCACCGGAGTGCCCGAGCACCGGAGCACCGGAGCGCCCCAACGCCGGAGTGCCTGAGCACCGGAGCGCCCGAACACCGTCGAACGTGCGCTCCGGGCGCCGGTCAGACCGCGCGCTACTGCTGTGTGCTGCCGATGCTGCGGGCGAAGCTGAAGATGTTGTGCGGGTCGTAGGTGTTCTTGATCTCCAGCAGGCGCGGATAGTTGCCGCCGTAGTACGAGGTCTGCCAGTCCGTCAGGCGCATGTCCGGGAAGTTCAGGTAGGACTCGCCGGTGGAGACCGGGTCGAGGGTCGCGAAGCCGCGGTCGGACCAGGTGTCGAGCAGCTGCTGTTCGGCGGCGGGCGGGGCGGGGTTCAGGGTGTGGCCGGAGAAGATGGTGATGAACTGCGCGTCGCGATGCCAGTAGGCGGTGTCGGTCCGGCCGACCTCGTTGGCCACGCCGCCGGTGGCGGTGAAGGCGATGTAGCGCTCCTCGCCGGCGTAGCGGTCGGCGTCGAAGGCTTCGAGGGTGGCGGTGAGGGCGGAGCCCTGCAGCGGCTGGTTGAAGATGCGGTTGCGCTGGCTCAGCCAGCCGGTGCGGGGCAGCTGGGCGACCGGGTTCACCCCCACCCGGTGGCACTGGTCCACGCTCAGATCGCCGCAGCCGTAGTTGTTCATCATCACGTCCTGATACGGCATCGTCTGCACGTGGCTGCTGGTCGGCGTGGTGCCGGTGGCCGCGGCCATGGCGGCCAGGCCCTGCTCGATCTCGTCCTGCGCGCCCCAGTAGCCGCCGGACAGCACGACGACGGGGGTGTTCGCCGGCGCCGCGTCCGGAAGCAGCACGAGCATCGTCGAGCCGAAGTCGTGGGTGCTCTGGATGCTCCACTGCTGCCAGTACTCCAGCAGCGCCTGCGCCTTGTCCCAGCTCCACACGGTGCTGAAGTAGACCCCGGTGGGCTGGTCGATGGGTTCGACCTCGAAGTCGAGCACGACGCCGAAATTGCCCCCGCCGCCGCCGCGCAGCGCCCAGAACAGGTCCGGCTCCTCGGTCGCCGAGGTCCGCACGACCCGCCCGTCGGCGAGTACCACCAGCGCGGAGCGCAGCCGGTCGGCGCCGATGCCGAATTTGCGGGTCTGGAAGCCGACGCCGCCGCCGGAGATGAACCCGCCCGGGCACACGTCGGGGCACGCGCCGGTGACCACCTGCTTGCCGTACGGGGCCAGCGCGTTGAGCTCGTCCACACCGGGCAGGCCCGGGCCCAGGTGCACGGTGTCGCCGGTGACCTTCGCGTGGTTGAACTTCGAGGTGTCGATGATCAGGCCGGTGCAGGTCGACCAGCCGCACAGGTTGTGCCCGCCGCTGCGCACCCGGAACGGCACCGCGTTGTTCTGCACGAAGGCCAGACAGGTCTGGACGTCGGCGACGGTCTCGCAGTAGGCGATGCCGGCCGGGTTCACCGCGTCGTACTCGGCCAGATAGAGCTGTTTGGCCTGGGGATAGGCGGAGTCGCCGGGCAGCACCAGGGTGCCGGTCAGGCACGCCGCGAGCTGCTGCCAGACGCCCGTCGGCGGCGAGGCGGACGCGGTGGCCGCGAGCGAGCCGGTCACGGCGAGCGCCGACGCGCCGACGCCCAACTTGAGGACCTGCCTGCGGTCGAGTCGTGGGTTGAGCACTACTCCTCCTACGGTGTCAGGTGCCCGCGACGGGCACGGGACCGGAAACCTCGTCGGTGAGCCGCAGATGCGCGGGGATCGGGGGTGGATCGGCCAGGTCGTGCCGGAACGTCTTCGTCTCGGTCTTCGTTCCGGTCTTTGTTTCGGCCTTCGTTTCGGCCTCGGCCTCGTCCTCGGCGAGGACGGAGAAGCCGTTCGCTGGGTAGAAGCCGCTGAACGCGGAGTTCTTCGCGGTCGGCCGGTATTGCGCGAGCACCTGCCGGGCGCCCAGCCCGGGGGCCGTGTGCAGCAGCCAGGCCAGGACCGCCTGCTCGACGCCGCGGGCGAAGACCCGGCAGCTGAGCAAGAAGTTCTCCAACCGCAGCGTGTCCCCCTCGCGCCGGGCGAACACGGCGCCGACCAGCCCGCTGTCCCCGAACCTGTCGCCGACGTGCACGCCGAGGACGAGGTGATCGGGATCCTGCGCCCGCCGGGCCACCTCGGCCGGGTCGAGCCGGGCGCCGGTGAGGTTGAACTGGTTGGTGCGCAGGGTGATCTGCGAGATCCTGGGCAGCTCGGCGGCAGTCGGCCGGGCCACCCGGACGTGCAGCTGGAGCTGGTCGAGGTAGTCGTCCAGGCCGTCGAAGGACGCCCGGAAGTCCTGGCGGCTGACCTCCTCCCGGTACCTGGCGGGCCGCGCGTGGTCCTCGGCGGTCAGCTCGCGCACGTCGAACCAGCCCTCGCGCAGCAGCCGGCCGGCGTGCTCGGCCGGATCGGATCCGAGCTCGACGACGGCGACCTCGGGCAGCACGGTGCGGACCAGGCCGCACTCGGTCGGGCTGTCGTCGGCGAACACCAGGGCGTCCAGGCCGATGTTGAGCTCGGCGGCCAGGTCCCGCAGATTGCGCGGCTTGGCCGACCAGTTCGCCGTGACGCGCACGAAGTCCTGCTCGCGCAGCGTCATCCGGGGCCCGCGGAGCATGTCCAGGACGGGGTCGAGGTCGTTCTTGCTCGCGACGGCGAGCAGCACGCCCTGCGCGCCGATCTGCCGGGCCAGCCGCTGGAACGAGCTGAACGCCTCGCCGCGCAGGCCGTGCCCGACTTCCACGCCGTCCGGGCCGTCCTCGCCGAGCACGCCGCCCCACAGCGTGCCGTCGAGGTCGAGCACGAGGCACTTGCGGGTCCGCCCCGCCAGGTGCGCGCCGAGGTGGCCCAGTTCGCGGGCGAGCCGGCCGAGCAGCGCGTCGGACAGATGCGCCTTGGCGTAGGCGTCGAGCCTGGCGTCCTGGACCGCGACGCCTTCGGCGACAAGGGTGTCCAGGTCCAGGACGAGCACCGCGGGGTGCCGCTCGCTCAGCCGCAGCAGCCGGGCGTTGGCCTCGCGCCAGACGGCGCCGAGGCGGGCCCGCGAGCGGTGGTCGATCAGCTGTGCGGCCAGCGAGCGCGGCAGCGGCATCGTGGTGAGCGCCAGCGTCCCGGAGTTGCGCGCGGCGAACCGCTCGCAGAGGCCTTCGATCACGCCGAGCCGGCGCTCGAAGACCTCGGCGACGTCGTCCGGGCCCCACGGCAGAGGCAGCTCGTCGGCGATTACCGCGGCGTCCAGCACCGCCACGGTCAGCTGCGGCTCGGCGGCGTAGAGCCGGGAGTCCGGATCGCCGAGTTCGAAGACGTAGCCGTCGAAGGCCGCCTGGTAGGGCTCGATCAGCACGCCGTGCCCGGCCAGCCGCGCGCTGAGCGCGGGCAGGAGCGCCGGCAGGGTGCCGTGGCCGGTCAGGGCGACGCGCAGGGTCGGGGTGGCCGGATGCTCGGCGCGCACCTGCCGCGGATCGAGCCGGGTGAGCAGTCGGCCGGCCTGGAGCACCTGCTCGTCGGTCAGATCGCGCAACAGCGCGGGCAGGCGCGGGAAGGCGGCGGCCAGTGCGCCCTCGCGGTGCAGCGCGAGGAGTGCGGCCGGCGCGTCGGTGGCGCCGGCCAACGGGTCTGGGGATGCTGCTGTGGTGGTCACTTCCGCCCCTCGCCGGTGGATTCCTGGTGGCGGAAACCATCCTCGGCAGGGGTGCTAAAGCGGTCCTTGCGCCCGGGCACGCCCGCGGTACGCGACCGATATCGCACCGTAACAATAATCTGAGACGCTCAGCGGTGCGGGACGGAATCGTACAGTGATGACCGCAGCTCGCGAAGCTGATTCATCGTGCGTTCGCCCCGTCTGGACAGAGGGTTTGGTGTACGAACCAATACTGCTCTGTTGCGGTGGGTAAGCGAACGGCTGATAATAGGGCTATGACAGGGCCCTGACGGCCCTACGGGGACGGCGGCATAACGGGGTGCCGCCGGGGATGCGGTTCAGGCACGCCGACGCCGTGAACGGGAGACATACCCGGCGCCGATGGCGGCACAGCCCAGGCGAGCCGGGACTTCCGCTGCCGCCTCGCCGAACGGCGACGGCCGGCAGCCGGTTTCCCGACCCCGCGGCCGTATGCCGCGAGCGTGCCGCCTCGACCCGTTCGGCGGCTGCCCGCCGGGCGGGCAGCTGAGAGGACCGGGAGCTGATGACCGATTCACCGTCCGCCGCATCATGCCGCACCGCGACCCCATCCGAGGCCATCAGATCCGCCAGATCCGCGGAGAACGCCCGCCTGCTGGGCACGCTCGACACTCTGGTGCCCCACGGGGGCCGCATCGCGCAGCTCATCGGCGAGGCGGGTTCGGGCAAGAGCCGGCTGCTCACCGACCTGGCCCGGGAAGCCGACCGGCGGGGATTCAGGGTGCTGCGCGCACACTGTGCCGAGCCGACGCGGCAGGTACAGTTCGCGACGCTGCTCAGCGCCCTGACGAGCGCCGCGGAGGCGGACGTGCCGAACGACGGCGCGCCGCCGGCGATCTGCACGGTGCTGCGGGAGCTGACCGGGATCGCCACCGAGCGCACGGACCCGGCCGGCGTCGAGCACGCCGTGCTGGCCGTGCGCGCTCTGCTGCAGGAATGGGCCGAGGGCGACGGGGCGGGCCTGGTCCTCATACTCGACGACTTCCACTGGGCGGACGAGGCCTCGGTGGCCCTCATCGAGTGCCTGATCCAACGCCCGGTGACCGCTCCGCTGGTGGTCGCGCTCGGGCTGCGGCCGCGGCAGCTGTCCGCGCGGCAGGTCGGCGTGCTCGGCGAGGGGGTGAAACTGGGGCGGGTCGACGTGACCGAACTCGGCCCGCTCACCCTGGCCCAGTCCGCCGAACTACTCGAACTGCCCGAGACCGACCCGGTCCTGCGACGGCTGCACGAACAGGCCGAGGGTAATCCGCTCTATCTACAAACCCTGTGGGACCGGCGGACGGCCGACGGCGGACGGGACCGGGGCGACGCCTTCACCCAGCGGCTGCTCAGCGAGACCGCGCTGCTGTCCCCGCACGAGTCGCAGGTGGCCGCCGCGGCCTCGGTGCTCGGCGAGCGCTTCGACCCCGACGCCCTGGCCACGGTCGCGCAACTGGACCTGGAGCAGGTCGGAGTCGCCGTGGACGCGCTGTGCGGGCGGGACCTGCTGCGTCCGTCCTACCGCGGCTTCGAGCTGGCCTTCCGCCACCCGCTCGTCCAGCAGGCGTTCTACGACCAGACCGACTACCGCTGGCGCGCGCAGGCGCACCGCCGCGCCGTGCAGCTGCTGCGTGAACGGTGGACCCCCAGCACCGAGCTGGCCTGGCACATCGAGCACTCGGCCGACCCCGCCGAACCCGCGGACGAGGAGGACATCCAGGTCCTGATGCGGGCGGCGGCGGACGTCGTGGGCTACGACCCGTCCACCGCCGACCGATGGATGCGCTCGCTGCTCGGCCTGCTACAGAACGCCGGGGACGGACAGGCGGTGGCCGACCTCCGGGTGCGCGCCACCATCATGCGGACCACGGCCCTGACGGCCTCAGCCGGCGCGCCCGAGCTCAGCCGCCAGGTGCGTCTCATCCTCGGGCTGCTGCCCGGTGCCTCCGCGCGCGCCCGCGCCGAAGCGATCGTGTTCTGCTGCCTGCTCGAAGCCGCGCTCACCCGGCACGTGGAGGCCAGGACCCTGCTCTACCAGGAGCTCAGCGACCTGCGCGGCCTAGACCCGGCGGACGCGGGCCGGCTGATGATCACCCGGGCCACCGTGGAGGTCCTCACCGGACGGCTGCCGGACCGCGCGGGGCTGGCCGAGGCGCTGGAGCTCGCGCGGCGGCACGGGCTGACCGCGCTCCAGGCGGGGGCGCTGGCGCTGACCGGTCTGTGCGAGCTCTGGTTCGAGGGCTCGGCGGCGGCCGTGGCCACCCTCGGCGAGTGCGCCGAACTGCTCGACGGCCTCGCCGACGCGGACGTCGCCGCACACCCGGAGTTCCTCGCCCTGCTCGGCTGGTCCGAGGCGCTCGCGCTCCGGCTCCCGGCCGCCGAACGCCATCTGACCCGGGCGTTCTTCGTCGCGCGGCAGGCCGGTAACCGGCACCTGTTCCCGGTCGTGCTCAACGGCCTGTGCTTCACCTTCCTGCACGCGGGCCGGCTGGCCGAGGCCCGCCGGATCCTGGGATACATCGACCGGATGCTGGTCGACGTCAACCGGGGCACCCAGCGCGCGGTCACCCGGGCGCTGCGGGTGCACGGCGCGGTGCTGGCCGAGCCGGCGCAGCACGAAACCGACCAGGCGAACCCGTCCGCGCGGATCGCCGACGCCTTCGTGCCGCTGGACCTGGGCTGGGCCCAGATCGCCGCGCTGTGCCTGTCGCAGGCCGCGCTGATCGCCGGGGACGCCGAGCTGTGCGCCGCGCTCGTCTCCGGCGGCGGCGGTCCGGACCTGGCGAACATCCCCGCGGTGCGCCGGCCCGCCGCGTACGCCGAACTGGCCAGCGCCGAGGCCGCCGCCGGGCGCCCGCCGGGGCGCTGGGCGCGGCGCGCGGCGGAGGCGGCGACGCTGCCCGAGCACCGGCCCTATCCGCTGATGTGCGGCGGACTGGTCGCCCGGGAGCGGGGCGACCACGCCGCGGCCATCGAGTGCTTCCTGGAGGCGGCGGCGGCCTTCGGCGCGCTGGGCATGGGGGTCTGCCGGGCTTTCATGGTCGAGAGCGCCGCCGACTGCGCCGTCCGCCTCGGCCGCACCCGGCAGGCGGAGACGCTTTTCGGCGAGGCCAAGCAGCTCGCCCGGTTCTGCGGCGCTGAACGCGTCTACCGCAGGATCGACGCGGCGGCCGAAGGGCTGCTGCGAACCGAGCCCGAGGCCGGTGACGACCTGCTGGCCGCGCTCACCGAACGGGAACGGCAGATCGCCGCGATCGCCGGCCGGGGCAAGCGCACCCGGGAGATCGCCAGCCAGCTGCGGCTGAGTCCGCGCACCGTGGACGTGCACCTGAGCCGGATCTACCGCAAGCTCAACGTGAACTCGCGGGCCGCGCTCGTGGCCCGGCTCGGGACGATCGGCGGCGACTCGGCGGGGCAGTAGCTCGGCGGCTCGGTCTCTGTTTCTGTCTCGGTCTCGGTCTCGGTCTCGGCCGGGCCGGTCCCGGTTCCGGTTCCCCGCGCGGCTCGTCACAGCACCTCGTCGAGGTGGCCGATGAGCGCGGCGACGGTGGGGTGCTCGAAGAAGACCGCGGCGTCGATGTCGATACCGGAGCCGGCCAGCAGCCGGGTGCGCAGCTCCAGCGCGCCGAACGACGTGAGCCCGAGGTCGAGCAGGTGCTCTTCGGAGCCGATGCGCTCCGGGTCGGGCAGCGCGAGCACGGCCGCGATCTGGGCGCGCAGCAGCGCGCCGAGCAGTTCGGTCCTGGCCTCGGGCGTGGCGTCGGCCAGTTCGCGGCGCAGCGCGTCGAGGTCCACCGCGGGTGCCTGCTCGGGGCGTCGCGGGTCGGTGCCGTCGGCGAACAGGGCGGCGTCTCGCGGCGCACGCGCCGAGTCGGCGAAGGCGATGCCCGCAGCCGAGCGGTCCGTGGCGTGCGCGAGAGCCGCGACGATCGGTGCGTACGGCAGCGTTGCGGCCCCGTCCGGGGCGATGAGGTCCGCAGCCACCCAGAGGCCGGGCAGGCCAGCGGCGAGACGGCGGCGCACGATCGCGTCGGCGAGCGCGGCGAGTGCCGCGTCCGCACCGTCCTGCGGACCGGGAAGCAGGCCGCGCACCGGAACGAAGAGCACGAAGGCATCGAGATCGAGCCCCTCGGCTGCCTCGGCGAGGGCGGGCAGCGCGCGGCGCGCGGCCGCGGTGTCGCGCGCGGGGACGTAGATGAGCCCTGATACGCGATGTCCGTGCTCGGTGTCACCGAGCGCCTTGCCGAGCGCGGCGCGGTCCGCGAAATCGCAGGACAACACGCTGATCGCGGTGCCTTCGGCGGCCAGGCGCGCCGCGAGATCGCGCAAAGCTGCGCCGTCCGCGGTTTCTGCGGCTCCCACGGCTCCCACGGCTTCCACGGCTTCCACGGCTTCCACGGCTTCCACGGCTTCTGGGGCTCCTGCGGCTTCGGGCACGAGCAGCACGAGGTGCGCGGCGCCGGCGGCCGTCAGCCACCGTGCCGCGTGCGCGGTCAGGTCGACGTCTCCGCCGAGCAGCGCGACCGCGCCGCTCGGGCGCCACCGGCCGCCTGCCGGCCGGATCGGGGCGAGGTCGAGGCGCGCGGCGAAGGCCTCGGCGCCGCGGATCGCCAGCCGCTCGTCCTCGCTCGGGGCGGCGAGCAGGGAGCCGAGCCGTTCCCACGTCTGCCGGCCAGGCGCTGCGGGCAGGTCGAGGACCGTGGCCCGCGGGCCCTCGCACGCGGCCCTGGCGGCCAGCGCCGCGCCCCAGAGCTCGGCGCGTTCGGGTTCGGCCGGTGTGTCGTCGAGTCCTTCGACGCTCGTCGCGCCGCGGGTGATCAGCCACAGCGGCGCGTCGAGGCCCGCCAGGGCCAACGCTTCGATCACGGCCGGCGCCGTGTCCCGGCCGTCGGGGCCGAGCAGGTGCACGATGCCGCGCGGCGGCCGGTGCGCGGCGGCACGGATCGCGTCGGCCCAGGATTCCGGGTCCCGGCCTGCGCCGGTTGGTCGGAGCGAGAGGACCTCGGCGCCGCGGTCGGCCATCATGCGAGCCATCGCCTCGAAGTCAGCCTCGAAGTCAGCCTCGGAGCCAGTCTCGGTATCGGGCTGGCCGTTGATCTCCGTGTGGGCCAGGTCCGGCCCCGGCGCCCCGACGAGCAGCCAGGTCCCGTCCAGCCGCGGGTGCTGAGCGCCGCTCGGCAAGGGCCGCCACGTCGGTCGGCGGCGCAGCGCGAGCGAGCGCCGCCGGTCCTCGATCGCAGGTCCCAGCGCGGCCAGAGCCGCGCGCTCTCCCGCGTCGAGCCCGAGGTCGGCGACCAGACCGTCGAGCTCCGCGCCGAGCGCGGTGAGCGGATCGTGCGCCGTGTCCTTCGCCGCCGGCGCGGCGTGGTCGAGCCAGTAGCGCTCCCGGGTGAAGGGATAGGGCGGGAGGTCCACCCGGCGGGCCGGGCCCGGGCCGAAGGCCGGGGCCCAGTCGACCGGGACGCCCCGCGTGTGCAGCGCGCCCAGCGCGCTCACCACCGTATAGGCCTCAGGGCGGCGGCTGCGCAGCAGCGCGACGGCCGGCGCGGGGTCGTCGCGGCCTTCGAGGCAGGTGGCGACCATCGCGCTGAGCACGGGGTCGGGACCGAGTTCCAGATAGGAGGTGACGCCGAGGCGGTCGAGGGTGGCCACGCCGTCGGCGAACCGCACCGGATTCCTGATCTGCCGCACCCAGTAGTCCGGCGTGCACAACTGCTCGGGCTCGGCGAGGTGGCCGGTGAGGTTGGCCACGATGGGGATCGCAGGCCTGTGATAGGAGACCTGTTCCGCGGCGGCGCGGAACTCGTCGAGGATGCCGTCGGTGTGCGAGGAGTGGAAGGCGTGCCGGGTGCGCAGCAGAGTCGCTCGGCCGCCCTTCGTGCGCCACCGGTCGGCGACGGCGTCAAGCACCTCGGCGTCTCCGGCGAGCACGGTGTGGCGGGGGCTGTTGAACGCGGCGACGGACACCTCGTCCTCGATGCCTGAGAGCAGGCCGGCCGTGGACTCGGCGTCGGTGTTCAGCGCGAGCATGGCGCCGGGCGGCATCGTGTCCATCAGCCGGGCCCGCTTGGCGGCCAGGGCTGCGGCGTCCGGCAGCGAGAACACGCCGGCCAGATGCGCAGCAGTCAGTTCACCCAAGGAGTGACCGATCAAGTATCCGGGAGTCACTCCGTAAGTGCGGACCAGGGCATAGAGGGCGGTCTGCAGGGCGAAGAGCGCGGGCTGGGTGTAGAGGGTGCGGTCGAGAAGCCCGGCCTCGGGCGTGCCCGGCGCTGCGAACATGATCTCGCGCAGCGGCCGCGGCAGATGCTCGTCGAAGCAGGCGCACGCGTCGTCGAGCGCGCGGGCGAATACGGGTTCTGACGCGTAGAGCTGCTGGCCCATGCCGGGACGCTGGCTTCCCTGGCCTGTGCACAGGAACGCGGTCGTGCCCGCGCGCGAGCCTGTTCTGCTGTGCGCGCTGCCGCGCACGACGTGCGGGGACTGCTCCGCCTCGGCCAGTGCGGCCAGCGCGTGCCCGGCCACTGCGTTGTCCGTGGCCACCACCAGCGCGCGCTCGTCGAGTCGCGTGCGCTCGGCGAGCGCACGACCGATGTCGGTCAGATCGACGGTGCCCGCCTCGACGAGGTCGCGCAGCGCGTGGGCGATGCGGCGCAGCGAGGCGTCGCTCTTGGCGGACATGATCAGCGGTACGGCCTGCGGCTGTCGCCGGGGCTCAGGCGTCGGGGTCGGTTCGGTTGCCGGGGCTGGTGTGGGGGCTTCTTGCAGGATCAGGTGGGCATTGGTTCCGCTGATGCCGAAGCTGGAGACGGCGGTGGTGCGAAGCTTGCCGTCGGTGGTGGTCCAGGGGGTGTTCTCGGTCAGCAATTTCAGGGGCGTGTCGGTCCAGTCGTGGTGAGGTGTGGGCTCAGTGATGTGCAGCGTTCTGGGGTGTGTTCGGTGATTGATGGCGAGGGTCTGGGTGATGATGGCGGCGATGCCGGCGGCGGCTTGGGTGTGTCCGAGGTTTGATTTGACTGAGCCCAGATGGAGCGGCCTGGTGCGGGCGCGGTAGGCAGTGTGGAGGGCACCCGCTTCGATCGGGTCGCCCAAGGTGGTTCCGGTGCCGTGGGCTTCGATGGAGTCGATGTCGTCGGGGGTGAGGCCGGCGTTGGTGAGGGCCTGCTGGATGACGCGGGTTTGTGCGGGTCCGTTGGGTGCGGTGAGGCCGTTGCTGGCGCCGTCTTGGTTGATGGCGGAGCCGGGGATGATGGCGTGGATGTGGTGGCCGTGACGCTGTGCGTCGCTGAGGCGTTCCAGCAGAATCAGCCCTGCACCCTCTGAGAAGCCGGTGCCGTCGGCGTTGGCGGAGAAGGGTTTGCAACGGCCGTCCGGGGCCAGCCCGCGCTGCCGGCTGAACTCCATCAGCAGGCCGGGAGTGGCCATGACGGTGGCGCCGCCGGCGAGCGCGAGATCGCATTCGCCTTGCCGCAGTGCGTGGCTGGCCAGGTGGACGGCGACCAGCGAGGAGGAGCACGCGGTGTCGACCGTCAACGCAGGACCCTGAAAACCGAGGGTGTAGGCGATACGGCCCGAGGCGATGCTGCTTGCGTTCCCCGTCATCAAGAAGCCCTCAAGCTCGGGCGGGACCGCGTTCGCGAGCGGTACGTACTCCTCGGCCACCAGCCCCGCGAAGACTCCGGTGTTGCTGCCGCGCAAGGCGGCCGGGCTCAGGCCCGCGTGCTCGATCGCGTGCCACGCGACTTCCAGCAGCAGCCGCTGCTGCGGATCCATGGCCAGCGCCTCGCGCGGGCTGATGCCGAAGAACGCCGCGTCGAACTCGGCCGCGTCGTACAGGAAGCCGCCGTACCGGGTGGTGATGGTCCCGGGGTGGTCCGGGTCCGGATCGTAGAGCGCCGCCAGGTCCCAGCCGCGGTCGCCGGGCAGCGGGCCGACCGCCTCCCGCCCCTCGGCGACCAGGTCCCACAGGTCGTCCGGTGCGGCGACGCCGCCGGGGAACCGGCAGCCCATGCCGATGATCGCGATCGGCTCGCGGGCCGCGTCCTCGACCTCGCGCAGCCGCTCCCTGGTCCGGTGCAGGTCGGCGGTGACCCACTTGAGGTAGTCGACGAGTTCCTTTTCGTCCGGCATCGCGTTCGCTCTCCTCGGATCGCTCGGTGCGGGGGCGCTCAGCGGCCGGGCGTGCGGCCGAGTTCGCGGTCGATGAAGTCCAGGACGGCCGCCGCGTCGGCCGATTCGAGCCGCTCGGCGACGTCCGCCGCGGCGGCGTTCGGGGCCGCCGGGCTCTCGGCGGCGCCCCAGCGTTCGGCCAGGGACCGCAGCCGCCGGGCGAGTTCCGGCGCCGCGTCGTCCGCCGCGCCGAGACCGGCCAGGGCCTGTTCGAGCCCGGACAACGCGGCCAGCGCGGCGGCGGAGGTGTCCTGGCCGGGCGCCGGGGCGGGCGCGAGTTCCGCCGCGATCCGGGCCGCGACGGCTCTCGGATGCGGATGGTCGAACAGCAGCGTCGCGGCCAGCCGCAGCCCCGTCAGGGCATTGAGACGGTTGCGCAGTTCGAGGGCGGTGAGCGAGTCGAAGCCCAGGTCGTTGAACGCCTGGTCGTCGCCGATCGCCGCGCTCGAACCGTAGCCCAGGACCGCCGCCGCCTGCTGACGGACCAGCGGGAGCAGCCGGGCCGCGCGGCCGGCCTCGTCCAGCCCGGCCAGTTGCGCCGCCAGATCCTCCTGCGCCGGGTCGGCCGCCTCGGGTTCGGCGGCGGCGCGCGCGGACCCGCCGCCGACGAGGTCGCGCAGGGGCGCGGGCAGGAGTTCCGGGCTCGCGCCGCGGATCGTGCGCAGGTCGAACCGGATCGGAACGAGGGCTGCGGCAGGTCCCGCGATCGCCGCGTCGAACAGCGCCATGCCCAGCTCCGGAGTGAGCGGCAGCAGGCCGCCGCGGGCGAGCCGCTCCTGATCGGCGTCGGCGAGCCGGCCGGCCATCCCGCCGCCCTCCCACGGTCCCCACGCGAGCGAGACCGCCGGCAGCCCGTGTGCTCGGCGGTGCGCCGCGAGCCCGTCGAGGAAGGCATTGGCCGCCGCGTACGCCGCCTGCCCGGGACTGCCCAGCACACCCGCGGCGGAGGAGTAGAGCACGAAGGCGGCGAGGTCGAGGCCGGCGGTCAGCTCGTGCAGGTTCCAGGCCCCGTCCGCCTTGGCACGGAGCACGTTGTGCAGCCGTTCGGGTGTGAGCTCAGCCAGCAAGCCGTCATCGACGACACCGGCGGCGTGCACGACCGCGGTGAGCGGGTGCTGCACCGGGATCCGGCCCAGGACGGCGGCGAGCGCCGCGCGGTCGGCCACGTCGCAGGACTCGACGACCACCTCCACGCCGCGCGCCGCCAGCCGCTCGACCAGTTGGGCCGTCTCCGGAGCCGCCGTTCCTCGTCGGCCGAGCAGAATCAGCCTGCTGACACCGTGCTCTTCGGCCAGGTGCGCAGCCAGGGCACGGCCCAGAGCTCCGGTCCCGCCGGTCACCAATACGCTGCCTGCGGGGTCGAGGGCGTGCGGGACGGTGAGCAGCAGCTTTCCGATGTGCTTGGCCTGGCTCAGGTGACGCAGCGCCTCAGGGGCCTGACGCACCTCCCAGGCCAGCATCCGCGGCAGGGTGAGCGCGCCCCGGTCGAACAGTGCCAGGACCTCTCGCACCATCTGGGCGATGCGGTCGGGGCCGGCGTCCATGAGGTCGAAGGGGTGGTAGTGGATGTCGGGGTGTTCGGTGGTGAGGTCTGTGGGTTGGCGGATGTCGGTCTTTCCCATTTCGAGGAAGTGGCCGTGGTGGTTGAGGAGGCGGAGGGAGGCGTCGATGTAGTCGCCGGTGAGGGAGTTGAGGACGATGTCGATGCCGTGGTTTTGGGCTGCGGTGCGGAAGGTGTGTTCGAAGTCGAGGTTGCGGGAGGAGGCGATGCGGTGTGGGGGGATGCCTGCGGCGTGCAGGGCCGGCCACTTGCCCGGGCTCGCCGTCGCGAACACCTCCAAGCCGAGGTGGCGGGCCAGCTGCACCGCGGCCGAGCCGACGCCGCCGGCGGCCGCGTGGATCAGCACCGACTGGCCGGGCTGCGGATCGGAGAGGTCGGTCAGGGCGTAGTAGGCGGTGAGGAAGACGATCGGGACGACCGCGGCCTGAGCGAACGTCCAGCCCTCGGGAATCCGCGCGACCAGCCGGTGGTCGGTGACCGCGAGCGGGCCCGCACACCCGGCGAAGATCCCGCAGACCCGGTCGCCCACCGCGATCCCGGTGACCCCGGCGCCGACCTCGACGACGACGCCCGCGCCCTCCGAGCCGAGCAGCGCCTCGCCGGGGTACACGCCGAGCGCGATCAGGGCGTCGCGGAAGTTCAGACCCACGGCGCGCATGCGTACTCTGATGCTCCCGGGCAGCAGGGCGTCGGCTCCGCCCGCGTCGCCGGCACCCTGCGCGACGAGCGCGAGGTGCTCGAACGTGCCCGGCTGGACGGCCTCAAGCCGCCAGTGCTCGGTGTCCGGCGGGGCGCTGAGTGCCGCGCCCGCGCCGCCCGCGCGCTCCCGTCGCTGAAGGCGCGGGGCCAGCAGCGCTCCGTCGCGCACTGCGAGTTGCGGCTCGTCGGCGGCGAGCGCCTCCAGGATCAGGCGGGTGTCGGCACCGGAGCCCTCGTCCAGGTCGAGAAGGACCAGGCGGCCCGGGTGCTCCGACTGCGCGCTCCGGATCAGCCCCCAGATCGGGGCGGCGCTGAGATCGACGGACGCCGGTACGGCACCGGCGGCGACCGCGTTGCGGGTGACGAACACGAGCCGGGAGTCGGCGAAGCGGTCCTGCGCGAGCCACTCCTGGGTGAGTAGCAACGCGCGCTCGGCCTCGTGATGCGCCGCTTGCGCCCCGGCCGGCTCGTGGGGTTGTGCGAGCGCGGGTTCTTCGAAGCCTGCGAACACGAAGTCCGGAATCGGCGCCCCGGCGTCGACGGCGGCGCGCAGCGCGGCCGCACCCGGGTATCGGGCGCTGACGAATCCGAGCTCGGCGAACGCCGAGTCGAGCGCGGCGGCGTCGATCACGGCGCAGACCGGTGGCGCGGCGGGCGCCGGTCGCGTGGGAACGCTGCGCCAGCTGAGTTCGAACATCGCATCGTGGGCGACATCGGCACTCGACCTGCGATGCGGACGCAGCGTCAGCGTCGTGGTGAGGATCGTCTCGCCGTTCACATCGGCGTAAGTGATGTCCGTGGTGTGGGGTTCGGTACCCGGGGTCAGTTGGGCGCGCAGGGTGTCGACGCCGGTGGTGTCCGAGGCGTACAGGTGGGTGTCGGTGAGGGTGTAGGGCACGTAGACGGTGTCGTCGTCCGCAGGTTCGTCGTCGGTGCTCCAGGCGAGTGGGTGTAGGAGGGTGTCGGTGAGGGCCGGGTGGAGAGTGTGGCCGGTCGTAGGTGTTCCGGGTGGGAGGTGGGCTTCGGCGTAGTGGATGCGGGTTTGGGGGTCGGTGGTGTGGCGGGTGAGGTGGGTGAAGGTGGGCCCGTAGTCGTAGCCGCGCTGGTGGAGCTGGTGGTGCAGGGCTTCGGGGTCGTGCGCGGTCGTGTTGTGAGGCGGCCATGGGTCAGTGGTGGCCGGAGGCTCGGGGTGGGTGGTGGTCAGTGTCGCGGTGGCGTTGAGGGTCTGGTGCTCGGGGCTGTCGGGGTGGTGGGTGTGGACGGTGAGGGCGGCGGGTTGACCTGGTGCGTCGGTGTATGTGAGGAGGAGGTTCAGCGGCTGGTCGGTGAGGGTGACGGGGTGGTGCAGGGTGAGCTCGGGGATGTGGTTGTGTCCGTGGGTTTTGGCGATGTGTGCGGCGAGGTCGAGCACCGCGGTGGCGGGAAGCAGGGTGCTGTGATTGATGCGGTGGTCGCCGAGCCACGGGAGGGTGTTCTCGGTGAGTTGGGCGGTGTGCAGGGTGGTGTGGGTTTCGGGTTGGTGGATGGTGGTCGCCAGGAGGGGATGGCTGGCGGGTTGTTGCCCGAGCGGCGCGGGGTCGGGCGTTGGTGTGGGGGCGATGAGCCAGTGCGCGGTGGGTGTGAACGGATAGGTCGGTAGCGGGATATGGGTTGTCGGGGTTGCTGGTAGATGCGCGCGGTGGGTTTGGTGCAGGCGCGCCAGCGCGCGGGTGAGGGTTTCGGCGTCGGGTCCGGTGTGGAGCAGGGTGGGTCCGGCGTTGTTGGCCGTGGCGAGTGCGGTGAGGGTGGTGCGTGGGCCGAGTTCGAGGTAGGTGCCTGTCCCGTTGGTTTTCAGGGCATTGATTCCCGCGGCGAAGTGGACCGGCTGCCGGATGTGGGTGACCCAGTGTTCTGGGTTGGTGAGTTGTTCTGCGGTGGCGATTTCCCCGGTGAGGTTGGTGATGATGGGGATGGTTGGCGGCTGGTAGTTCAGTCCGGCGGCGACCGTACGGAACTGGTCGAGGACTGTGTCGGTGTGTCGGGTGTGGAAGGCGCGATTGACCTTGAGGGTTCTGGTGCGGATGCCGCGGGTGGTCAGCTGTGCGGCGTAGTCGTTGATCGCGGCGGGGTCTCCGGCGAGCACCAGGTGGGTGGGGCTGTTGACGGCGGCGATCTCGATGCCTGGCGGTAGGGCGGTGGTGTCGAGGGTGCCGGGTTCGGTTTCGACGGCGAGCATGGCGCCTTCGGGCATGGTCTGCATGAGGTGCGCGCGGGCCGTGACCAGGGTTGCGGCGTCGGGGAGGTCGAGCACGCCGGCCAGGTGCGCGGCGGTGATCTCGCCGAGGGAGTGGCCGATCAGGTAATCGGGCTGGATGCCGTGTTCACCGAGCAGTGCGGCGAGTGCGATCTGGTGGGCGAACAGGGCGGGTTGGGTGTAGAGGGTGTCGTGGACCAGGTTGGCCTCGGGGGCGTCCGGGCCGGCCAGCAGGATCTTGTCTAGGGGTTCCGGCAGGTGTGGGTTGAGGGCTTGGCAGGCATCTTCCAAGGCGGTGGCGTAGCCGGGGTAGGTGCTGTGAAAAGCGACGGCCATGCCGGGACGCTGGCTGCCTTGGCCGGGTAGCAGCCAGGCCAGGCGTCCGGCTTGGCTGCGTTGGCCGGTGTAGCGGGGGAGTGCTGGGTCGCGGAGTGCGACGGTGAACTGGTCCAGGGTGTGCCCGATAGCTGTGGCGTGGTGGGCGTGCGCCGGACGTGCGGCCAAGGTCGCGGCCACGGCACTGGGCTCCAGGTCGGGGTGGCTGTCGAGGAAGTCGGCGAGGTTGCGTGCCTGACGGGTGAGCGTGTCAGGGCTCTTCGCCGACAGCACCAGGGCGAGCGGCCCGGGACGCGGCGTAGGTGCCGGTATGGCTTCGGTTTCCGGCGTCGGGGGTTCCTGGAGAATCAGGTGTGCGTTGGTGCCGCTGATACCGAACCCGGAGATGGCGGTGGCGCGAGGTTTCCCATCGGTGGCGGGCCAGGGGATGTTCTCGGTCAGCAACCTCAGGGGACTGTCGCTCCAGTCGTGGTGGGGCGTGGGTTCGCTGATGTGCAAAGTTCTCGGGTGGATGTGATGGGTCAGCGCTTGGGCTTGGGTGATGATCGCGGCGATGCCGGCGGCGGCTTGGGTGTGTCCGAGGTTTGATTTGACCGAGCCGAGATACAGGGGCCTGTTCCGGTTGCTGTAGGCGGCATGGAGAGCACCCGCTTCGATGGGGTCGCCCAAGGTGGTTCCGGTGCCGTGGGCTTCGATCGAGTCGATGTCGTCGGGGGTGAGGCCGGCGTTGGTGAGGGCCTGCTGAATGACGCGGGTTTGTGCGGGTCCGTTGGGTGCGGTGAGGCCGTTGCTGGCGCCGTCTTGGTTGATGGCGGAGCCGGGGATGATGGCGTGGATGTGGTGGCCGTGGCGTTGGGCGTCGCTGAGTCGTTCGAGCAGGATCAGCCCTGCGCCTTCGGCCCATCCGGTGCCGTCGGCGTTGGCGGAGAAGGGTTTGCAGCGTCCGTCCGGGGCCAGGCCGCGTTGCCTGCTGAATTCGATGAAGATCGACGGCGTGGCGATGACGGTGGCGCCGCCGGCCAGCGCGAGATCGCACTCGCCCTGCCGGAGTGCCTGTCCGGCCAGGTGCACGGCGACCAGCGAGGACGAGCACGCCGTGTCGATCGTCAACGCAGGACCCTGAAACCCGAACGTATACGCGATGCGACCCGAAGCCAGACTCGAAGTGTTTCCCATCGCGAGATAGCCTTCGACATCCCGCAGCAGTTCGACGTGGTCGCGAGGTGCGTAGTCCTGTGAGATCACACCTGTGTAGACCGCGGTCTTGCTGCCGTGGAGGGTGTCGGGGTTGATGCCGGCGTATTCGAGGGTTTCCCAGGCGATTTCCAGGAGCAGCCGCTGCTGGGGGTCGATGGCCAGTGCTTCGCGGGGGCTGATGCCGAAGAAGTCGGCGTCGAAGGCGTCGGCGTCGTGCAGGAACCCGCCTTCGCGTGCGTAGCTGGTTCCGGGGTGGTCTGGGTCCGGGTGGTAGAGACCCGCCAGATCCCAGCCGCGGTTGCCGGGCAACGGCCCGACCGCGTCCCGGCCCTGGACCACCAGCTCCCACAGCTGCTGCGGCGAGCGCACCCCGCCGGGAAAACGACACCCCATCCCGACCACCGCGATCGGCTCCGAGGCGGACTCCCGCATCACGCGGTTCTGCCGACGCAGGAGTTCGGTCTCCTTGAGGGAGCGGCGAAGCGCCTCGACGAGGCGGGCGTCCTCAGAGTTCGTCGTCTTGTTTCCGTCGCTGCTCATGATCTGTCCGCTTCCCGCTCGACCGTTCACGACCGATCCGCCGCCTTCGCGTCCCCGCCGTCGTCGGATCCGTGCTCGTCGGATCCGTCCTCGTCCTCGCCCGCACCGGCGAACGCGGCGTTGATCAGGTCGTCGACACCCATGTCGTCGACGGACGGCTGTTCCCCGGCTCCCGCGAGCTCGCGCAGCAGGCCGAGGATCCCGGCGGCGCGCAGCCGCTCGGCCGGTATCGCCGCGAGCAGGCTCCGCACCTCTTCGCTGAGCGCCCCGGAGCCGTTTTCGTCCGTGCGCGGAACGCTGTCAGCCTTGTTCGCGCCGACCGCCGTCGCGGCGGCCTGCGGGGCGAGCAGCGGGCGCAGGTACTCGGCCACGGCCGCCGGCGTCGGATGGTCGAACACCAGCGTCGTCGGCAGTCGCAGGCCACTGATCAGGCCGAGCCGGTTGCGCAGCTCGACCGCCGTGAGCGAGTCCAGGCCGAGCTCCTTGAAGGCCCGGTCGCGGTCGACGGCTTCGGTGTCGGCGTGGCCGAGCACCGCGGCGGCCTGTGTGCGCACCAGGTCGGTCAGCAGCCGCTCCTGCTGGTCTTCCGTCAGGCCGCTGAGCTCCCGCACCAGGGCCTGCGGGCCGCCGGCCGGCTCGGCCGCGTCGCCGGTCGCGGCGGCCGTCCGGCGCGTCGGAGGACGCCGGCGCACCAGCGGATCGAACAGCCGCGGAAGGGTGCCGGACGCGGCCCGCCGACGCAGTTCCCGCTCGTCGAGCCGCACCGGTGCGAGCACCGGTTCGCCGAGGGCGAGCGCGAGATCGAACAACGCCAGCCCGTGCGCCGAGGTGAGCGGGCGGATGCCGGCCTTGCGCATCCGCGAGATGTCGGCCTCGGACAGCCCGCCGGTCATCGTGCTGCTCTCGGCCCACAGCCCCCACGCCAGGGAGAGCGTCGGCCGGCCGAGACGCGTCCGGCGGTACTCGGCGAACCGGTCGAGGAACGCGTTGGCCGCCGCGTAGTTCGCCTGCCCCGGGGTGCCGACCATCCCGGCGAACGAGGAGAAGAGCACGAACACGGCCGGGTCCAGGTGCGCGCTCACCTCGTGCAGAGCGAGCGCCGCGTCGGCCTTGGCGTGCAGGACCTTCGCGAGCCGCTCGTCGGTGAGCGAGTCGAGCACGCCGTCGTCCAGGACTCCCGCGGCGTGCACGACCGCGGTCAGCGGCCGGTCCGGCGGGATCTGCCGCAGCGCCTCGGCCAGGGCCGCGCGGTCGGCGGCGTCGCAGGCCGCGGTCGCCACCCGCGCGCCGGCGGCGGTGAGTTCGGCGACGAACTCCGGATCGATCGGCCGGCGGCCGATCAGCAGCAGACTGCGAAGCCCGTGCCGGGCCACCAGGTGCCGGGCGATCAGCCGGCCCAGGGTGCCGCCGGCCCCGGTGACCAGCGCGGTGCCGGCCGGGTCGAGCGGCACCGGCAGGGTCAGCACGACCTTGCCGACGTGCCGCGCCCGGCTCAGGTGGCGCAGCGCCTCGGCCGCCTCGCGCACGTCCCACGCGGTCAGCGGCAGCGGGCGCACCCGGCGGGCCCGGCCGAGCCGGGTGAGCTCGGCCAGGATCTCGCGCACCCGCTCCGGTCCGGGGTCCATCAGGTCGTAGGCGTGATACCCGGTGATGCCGGGGTGTGCGCGCACGACCTCGGCGGCGTCGCGGATGTCGGTCTTGCCCATCTCCAGGAAGCGGCCGCCGGGCCGCAGCAGCCGCAGCGAGGCGTCGGTGAACTCTCCGGACAGCGAGTTGAGTACGAGGTCGACGCCTGCGGCGAAGTGCTGTTCGAACTCCAGCGTGCGCGAGGAGGCGATGTGCCGTTCGTCCAGGCCGAGCCCGCGCAGCGTCTCCTGCTTGGGCGGACTGGCCGTGGCGAACACCTCCAGGCCGAGTTCCGCAGCCAGCTGAAGGGCGGTCAGGCCGACCCCGCCGGTCGCGGCGTGGATCAGCAGCGACTCGCCGGGCTTGGCCCCGGCCAGGTCCACCAGGCCGAGGTAGGCGGTGAGGAAGGCCACCGGCAGCGTGGCCGCCTCGGCGAAGCTCCAGTCCTCGGGGATCGCGGTGAGCAGATCCCGCTCGGTGACGGTGGTCGGTCCGACTCCGCCGGAGAGCAGCCCCATCACCCGGTCCCCGACGCGCAGGTCCTCGACCCCGGGCCCGACTTCGAGCACCACCCCCGCTCCCTCGCCGCCCAGGGCGCGGGTGTCCGTGGTCACCAGGCCGAGGGTGACGATCACGTCGCGGAAGTTCAGGCCGGCGGCCCGCAGCGCGAGGCGCACCTGTCCGGGGCGCAGCGGCGCGTCGGCCTCCGGATACGGCAGCAGCGCGAGCTGGTCGAGCGTGCCCGAGGCGGTGGCGGCCAGCCGCCACGGCCCGCCGTCCGTGCCGGGCGTGAGCACGCCCCGGGAACGCTGATCCGCTTCGAGTCGGTCGAGCCTCGGCACGTACACGGCGTCGCCGCGCACGGCCGCCTCCGGTTCGCCGAGTGCCACAGCGGACGCGATCAATTCCTCGCCGGCCTCGGTGGCGTCCAGATCGAGCAGCACGAAGCGGCCGGGATTCTCGCTCTGCGCGGTGCGGATCAGACCCCTGACGGCCGCACCGGCCACGCGGGCCGGCCCGGTCGGCGGCTCGCCGACGTGCACGGAGACGGCGTTCCTGGTCAGCACGACGAGGCGGGCGCCGTCCAGCCGCGGTTCGGCGAGCCAGGTCTTCGCGTGCGCCAGCGCACGACGTGCCTCCGCGTGCGTCACAGCGGCCGCGTCCGCGCTCTCACCGGATGCCTCGGCCGGCCCGGTGAGTTCGAGCACGACGACGTCCGGCACGGCGGCGCCGTCGTCCACAGCGGCGAGCAGCGCCGGCAGGTCGGGGTACCGCGCGGCGCCGACCGGCCCGGGCGCGCCGCCCAACAGCGCCCACACCCTGCCGACCGCGTCGTTGGCCGTGTCGTTGGCAGGGAACTCGGCCACAGCGGCGGGCCGCCAAGTCGGCACCAACAGCCCGTCATGCTGCCTCGGGCTCGCACCGATCCGGGCTCGCGGCACGGAACGCACCGTCAGTGTCTCCACGAGCAGCACCGGCGCGTCCTGCGCGTCGAAGAGTTCGACGCGCACGGTCTGCGGACCGGTGTGGGTCAGTCGGGCTCGCGCGGCTTTCGCCCCTTCGGCGAAGCACTCCACTCCCTCCCAGGAGAACGGAAGAGACACGGCATCCCGCGTGTCGGCGTGCGTGTCACCAGCCGTCTCCAGCGCCAGCGGGTGCAGTGCCGCGTCGAGCAGTGCCGGATGGAGCAGGAACCCGGCCGGGTCGACTCCGTCCGGCAGCGCGAGGTCGGCCAGCAGCACGCCGTCGTGCCGGTGCAGGCCGCGCAGGCAGCGGAAGGACGGGCCGTACCGGTAGCCCCGTTCGCCGAGTTCCCGATACGCGGTTTCAAGATCGACGGGATCCGCGCCCTGAGGGACCGCGGCTCCGGTCGGGTCGGCCGCCGGCGCGGGATCCGACACGCCCAGCACGCCGGCAGCGTGCCGCGTCCATGCCGTCTCATCGGCCGCCGGAGCGTCGGGATCCTCGTCCTCGGCCCGGCTGTGCACCTCGATCGCCCGCTCGCCGTCGAGTTCCGGGCCGAGCTGCACGCGCAGCAGGACGGCGCCGTCGGCCGGCAGCACGAGCGGCGCCTGGAGCGCGAGCTCCTCGATCCGTCCGCAGCCCGCACGCCCACCCGCGGCGAGAACGAGCTCGACGAAGGCCGCGCCCGGCAGCAGCGTCGTGTCGTCGACCGCGTGGTCCGCCAGCCAGGCCTGATCGGCCAGGGCGAGGCGGCCGGTGAACACGGTGGAGCCGTCCGCGAGGTCGACGCGGCCGCCGAGCAGCCGGTGCCCGCCGTCCGCGAGACCGGCGGCGCGCACGTCAGGGGCCTCGGACGGCGCGTCGATCCAGTATCTGGTCCGGGCGAAGGGATAGGTCGGCAGCGGCACGGTGCGCGCGCCGTCCCCGAAGCAGGACGACCAGTCCACGTCCACACCGCGCTCGGCGAGCCGGCCGGCCGTGGCCAGCACCTGCCGCGGCACGTCCTCGTCCCGCCGCGCCGTGCCGCACACGAAGACGGACGGCTCGTCCTCGAAGGTCTCCTGCAGCCCGAAGGCGAGCACCGGGTGCGGGCTGACCTCCAGGAAGATCTCGTTCCCGGCCGATCGCAGACTCCTGACAGTCTTCTCGAACAGCACGGGGCGGCGCAGGTTGCGGTACCAGTACCCGGCATCCAGCACCGCGTCCGACACCGCTTCGCCGGTCACGGTCGAGTGGAACGCGATCCGCGGCGCGCGCGGCCGGATCGGCGCCAGCGCGGCCGTCAGATCGGCCTCGATCCGCTCCACCTGCGCGGAGTGCGAGGCGTAGTCCACCGCGATCGTGCGCACACGGGCCCCGCCGCGACGCACGGTTTCCAGCACCTCGGTCATCGCCGCGGGCTGTCCGGACAGGACCGTGGTCGCCGGGCCGTTGATCGCCGCGACCTCCACCTTCCCGTCCCACGGGGCGATCAGCGTACGCAGCTCGTCAGCGGGCAGCGGGACCGAGGCCATCATGCCGAGTCCGGACAGCGCCGTGATCGCCTTGCTGCGCAGGGCCACCACGCGCGCCGCGTCCTGGAGATCGAGCGCGCCGGCGACGTAGGCCGCGGCGATCTCGCCCTGCGAATGCCCGACCACCGCGTCCGGCCGGACGCCCAGCGACGACCACAGCGCGGTCAGGCCCGCCATCATCGCGAACAGCGCGGGCTGCACCACGTCGACGCGTTCCAGATCGGCCGCGCCCGGCTCGGCGAAGAGCACATCGGTCAGCGACCAGTCGAGGTACGGCCGCAGCGCCTGGTCGCAGGCCTCGATCTCCTTGGCGAACGCCGGGGACCAGGCGGCCAGCTGCTTGCCCATGCCGATCCACTGGGATCCCTGCCCCGGATAGGCGAACACGATCCCGCCGCCGGCTGCCGGACGCGGCGCCGCCGCGTCCGGGTTCGTCCCGGCGACCAGAGCCTGCAGTTCGGTGAGCAGTTCCCCGCGTTCGCGGGCGACCAGGACCGCCCCTTGCGGGAACCAGGTCCTGCCGGTGGCCAGGGAGTGGCCGAGGTCCGCCGGTTCGAGATCGGGTTCGCCGGTGAGCAGATCGACGAGCCCGGCCGCCTGGGCCCGCAGCGTCACCGAGTCCCGGGCGCCGATCGGTACCGGCACCGGGTACTCCGACGGCGGCGACGGCGGCGACAGCGGCTCCGGCCGGGCTCCGGACGGGACCGGTGCGTCCGGCGCCTCTTCGAGGATCACGTGCGCGTTCGTGCCGCTGATCCCGAAGGAGGACACGGCCGCGCGGGCCGGGCGGCCGAGCCCGTCCAGCGGCACCGGCTCCGTCAGCAGCCTGACGGTCCCGGAACTCCAGTCGACGTTCTCGGTCGGCCGTTCGGCGTGCAGGGTCGGCGGGAGCGTCCGGTGCCGCAGCGCCTCGACCATCTTGATCATCCCGGCGACGCCGGCGGCGGCCTGGGTGTGCCCGAGGTTCGACTTCACCGAGCCGAGCCACAGCGGCCGGTCCGGCGACCGGTGCGCGCCGTAGGCGGCGAGCAGCGCGTTCGCCTCGATCGGGTCGCCCAGCGAGGTCCCGGTGCCGTGCGCCTCGACCGCGTCGACGTCGGCCGGCTCCAGCCCGGCCAGATCGAGGGCGCGGCGGATCACCCGCCGCTGGGCCGGGCCGCTCGGCGCGGTCAGCTGGCTGCTGGTCCCGTCCTGGTTCACCGCGGAGCCGCGCACCAACGCCAGGACCCGGTGGCCGTTGCGGCGGGCGTCGGAGAGCCGTTCGAGCAGCAGCAGCCCGACTCCTTCGGACCAACCGGTGCCGTCGGCCGCCGCGGAGAAGGACTTGCAGCGTCCGTCCGGCGCCAGTCCCCGCTGCCGGCTGAACTCGATGAACAGGGTCGGCGTCGCCATCACGGTGACCCCGCCGGCCAGCGCCAGTGTGCAGTCGCCCGAGCGCAGGGCCTGGCAGGCCTGGTGTACGGCGACCAGTGAGGAGGAGCAGGCCGTGTCTACGGTCACCGCCGGCCCCTCCAGGCCGAAGGTGTAGGCCACCCGCCCGGACGCGACGCTGTAAGCGCTGCCGACGCCGAGGTAGCCCTCGAACTCCTCCGGCATCCGGTGGTAGAGCCTTGATCCGTAGTCGCCGTGCATGACGCCGGTGAACACCCCGGTGCGGCTCTCGCGCAGGGTCGCCGGCGCGATGCCGGCGTCCTCGAACGTCTCCCAGGCGGTCTCCAGCAGCAGCCGGTGCTGCGGGTCGGTGGCCGCGGCTTCGCGCGGCGAGATGCCGAAGAAGCCGGCGTCGAAGTCGGCCGCGCCGTTCAGGAAGCCGCCATGCCGGGTGTAGCTGGTGCCGACGGCGCCGGGATCCGGGTCGTGGAGCCGGTCCAGATCCCAGCCGCGATCGGCGGGGAACGGGCCGATCGCGTCGGTGCCCGAGCTGACCAGGCGCCACAGGTCGGCCGGGGAGTTCACGTCCCCGGGATAGCGGCAGGCCATGCCGATCACCGCGACGGGTTCGCGCGGGGCTTCGCTCAGCCGCCGGTTCTCCTGCCGCAGCCGTTCCTGGTCGAGCAGCGCTGCGCGCAGCGCGGCGGCGAGTTGCTCCGGTGTCGCCATCTTCAGTGCTGCCTTTCGTGGTCGGCGTCGGCGGCGGGGCCGCTGTCGGCAACGGCGGGGGACTCGGCGCCCGCGAGGGCGAGGCTGACGAGCTCGTCGACGTCGGCGGCCTCGATCGCGGCCGCGGCGTCGCCTTGGTGGTCCGGGTCTGGGACTGTGCTCGGATCTGAGCCCGGGACGGCGGCGGCCAGTCGCAGCATTCCGTCGAGCAGGCCGGCCGCGCGCAGGGCCGGGATCGGGATCGCGGCGAGCAGCTGGCGGATCGCGGCGTCGTCTGGCGGTGCCGGGTCCGGTCCGGCCGTGTCCGAGGACCCGGCTGAGGACCTGTTGGAAGATCCGTTTGAGAACCCGGCCGAGCCGCCGTTGAGCTCGCCGGCCAGATAGCGGGCGGCCGAGCGCGGCGTCGGATAGTCGAACAACAACGTCGTCGGCAGCGCCAGGCCGGTCTCGGCGGCGAGCCGGTTGCGGAACTCCAGCGCGTTGAGCGAGTCGAAGCCCGCGTCCATCAGCCCCCGGTCGACCGGCACGGCCGTGATCGAGCCGTGCCCGAGCACCCGGGCGGCCAGCGTCCGGACCAGCCCGCGCAGCAGCTCCTCCCGGGCCAGCGCGTCCAGCCCGGCCAGCCGTCCGCGCAACCGCCGCGCCGCGTCCGGGCCGGAGCCGGCGCGCGCCCGGCCGGGCCGGCGGGCCAGGCCTCGCAGCGGCGGGGCGATCGCGTGGTCCGGCGCCGCGCGCAGCGCCGCGAGGTCGAAGGCCGCCGGGACGAGCGCCGCGTCCGGCGCCGCGAGCGCCGCGTCGAACAGAGCGAGCCCCGCTTCCTCGGACAGCGGCAGCACTCCGGAGGCCGCCAGCCGGGCCGCGCCCGCGCCCGCGTCGAGCCGTCCGGCCATGCCTGTCCGGCTCGCCCACGGACCCCAGGCCAGGGCGAGCGCGGGCAGGCCGAGCGCCCGCCGGTGCTCCGCCAGCGCGTCCAGGAACGCGTTGGCCGCGGCGTAGTTGGCCTGCCCCGCGGTGCCCGCGACGCCGGCGATCGAGGAGAAGAGCACGAAGGCGGACAACGGCAGCTCGGCGGTCAGCTCGTGCAGCGCCCAGGCGGCGTCGGCCTTCGGCCGCAGCACCGCGTGCAGCGCGGCGGCGTCGAGGCCGGCGACGGTGGCGTCGTCCAGGACGCCGGCCAGATGCACCACGGCGGTCAGCGGCCGATCGGCGGGCACCCGGCCGAGCAGCGCGGCCAGCTCGGCCCGGTCCGCGACGTCGCAGGACTCGAAGACCGCGGTCGCCCCGAGCCGGGCCAGATCCGCGGCGAGTTCGGCGGCGCCGGGCGCCTGGTCACCGCGGCGCCCGGCCAGCACCAGGCGGCGCACGCCGTGCCGTTTGGCCAGCCGCAGCGCGACCAGCCGGCCGAGCGCGCCGGTCCCGCCGGTGATCAGTACGCTGCCTTCCGGATCGAACGCGGTGTCGGCGTCGCCGCCGGTGGCCGCGCGCACCAGCCGCGGCACGTACAGACCGTCGGCGCGCAGCACGATCTCCGGCTCCGCGCGGCTGACGGCCTCGGCCGCGGCGCTGCGCAGCAGCTCGGGCCGTGCGCGGAGTGCGGGATCGGGCAGGCCGAGCAGCACGACGCGGCCGGGATGCTCGGTCTGGACGGAGCGGACCAGCCCGCGTACGGCCGCGTCGGCGAGGCCGGCGGGGTCCTTCGGAGCGGCCTGCGGATCACCGGCGACCACGACGAACCGGGTGTTCGGGGCCTGCTCGGCGGCCAGTCGCTCCTGCACCAGGCTCAGGATCCGCTCCGTCTTCGCGTGGGCTGCGGCTGCGGGGTCGGCCGCGAGGTCCGTCACGGCGTCGGGCTGCGTGTCGGCGAAGAGGAATTCGAACTCTGCCTCCGCACCTTCGGCCTGCGGCGATCCGTCGGCCGGCAGCGGCTCCCAGGCGAGTCGATGCAGGGGATACGCCGTCCCGGCACCCGTGCCGGAGTACGGCCGCAACAGCAGGGAGGCGATGCGTCCGACCGGTGCGCCCGCCGGATCGGACAGCGTCACGCGGACCCGGTCCGCCGCCGTCCTCGACAGGTGCACGCGCAGGGTCCGGGGTGGGGTCCGGTCGAAGCTGACGCCGTGCCAGGAGAACGGGACCAGCGTGTCCGGCCGGTGTTCGTCTCCCGGCGCGAGCACCAGCGCGTGCAGCGCGGCGTCGAGCAGGACAGGGTGCAGTGCATAACCTGCGGCGTCCCCGGTGTCGGCGGCCTCCGGCAGTTCCACCTCCGCGTAAACGTCCGCACCGTCGAGCCATGCCGCACGCAGGCCGCTGAAGGCGGGCCCGTAGTCGTATCCGCGCTCGGAAAGCAGCGCGTAGGGGGATTGCGGACCGTCGGTCGGCACGGGGACTGCCTGCGCGGGCGGCCACTGTGCGGGAGCGTCGGTAGCAGGGTCCTGTGTTTCCTCGAAGCCGTCCTCGGGCCCGTCCGCACTCGCGGCCAGGAGCCCGACGGCGTTCCGGACCCACGGCTCGTCGGCCTCGGCGCTGACCGGCCGGGAGTGGACGGTGACCTCGCGCGGCTCGGACCTGTCTGCGGTCTCGGCCGGGCCGGCCACGGAGACCTGGATCTCCACGCCGCCGAGGGCCGGCACCGACAGCGGACTCTCCAGCGTGAGCTCGGTGATCTCCGGCAGCCCGCTGCGATCACCGGCGTGCCGCACCAGTTCGACGAACACGGCGCCCGGCAGCACGACCGTGCCCGCGATGACGTGATCGGCCAGCCAGGGCTGCGCGGCCAGGGAGAGTACGCCGCTGTGGATCGCTCCGCCGTCTCCGGCCGGCCGCACGACCGAGGGCAGGAGCGGATGACGGTCCGCGCGGGAGTCTCCCACCCGGCCGGAGATCGGCCGCACCCAGTAGCCGCGGTGCTGGAACGGATACGTGGGCACCTGCGGGGAGCGGCCGTTTCCGGTGGCCTCGGCGTCGCCGGACGCCGGGCCGTCCCAGTCGACCTCGGCTCCGTGCACGGCTGCGGCGGCGAGCGCCGCGCGCACCGTACGCGCCTCCTGCGCCGGCCGGTTGCGGTGCAGCAATGGGGCGAGGACTTGCGAGTCTGTCTGACGGCGCGCGGCAGCGGACAGGACCCCGGATCCGAGTTCGAGGTAGGTGCCGGCGCCGTTGTTTTGCAGGGTATTGATTCCGTCGGCGAAGTGGACCGGCTGCCGGATGTGGGTGACCCAGTGTTCTGGGTCGGTGAGTTGTTCGGTGGTGGCGATCTCACCGGTGAGGTTGGTGATGATGGGGATGGTCGGCGGCTGGTAGTTCAGTCCTGCGGCGACGGCACGGAACTGGTCGAGGACGGTCTCGGTGTGCTGTGTGTGGAAGGCACGGTTGACGTTCAGGGCTCGGGTGCGGACGCCGTTCTCGGTCAGCAGCGCGGCGTATTCGTTGATCGCGGCGGGGTCTCCGGCCAGCACCAGGTCGGTGGGGCTGTTGACGGCGGCGACTTCGACGTGGTCGGGGAGTGGGGGAAGTTCTTCGGTGCTCAGGTGGGCGGCGAGCATGGCGCCTTCGGGCATGGTCTGCATCAGTCGGGCGCGCGCCGTGACGAGGGTGGCGGCGTCGGGCAAGCTGAGGACGCCGGCCAGGTGCGCGGCGGTGATCTCGCCGAGGGAGTGGCCGATCAGGTAATCGGGGTGGACGTTGAAGGCCTGTAGCAGCCGGGCGAGGGCCACTTGTACTGCGAACAGTGCGGGTTGGGTGTAGAGGGTGTCGTGGATCAGTGCGGCGTCGGCGCTGTCGGGGTCGGCCAGCAGGATCTCGCGCAGGGGGCGTGGCAGGTGCGGGTCGAGGTGGTCGCAGACCTCGTCGAGAGCGCGCGCGAACACCGCTTCGTCGGCATATAGGGCGCGGCCCATGTTCGGGTACTGACTGCCCTGACCCGGAAGCAGGAACACCGTCTTCCCCGGCGCGCTCGACTCGCCGATGACGAGGTCCGGCGAATCGGTTTCGTCGGCGAGCGCGCGCAACGCCGCGACGATCTCGGCGCGCTCGGTGGCCAGGACGACCGCCCGTTGCTCGAAGCGTGCGCGGCCTCGGTGCAAGGTGCGCCCGATGGCTGCGAGATCCGCGTCGGCGTCGGAGTCGAGATACCGCCGCAGGTTCTCGGCGTGTTGGCGCAGGGCCTGAGGGGTCTTCGCGGTGAGGATCCAGGGGACCGGACGCGGTGCGGGTGGTGGCGTGGTTTCTGGTGTGGGGGGTTCTTGCAGGATCAGGTGGGCGTTGGTTCCGCTGATGCCGAAGCTGGAGACGGCGGTGGTGCGGGGTTTGCCGTCGGTGGTGGTCCAGGGGGTGTTCTCGGTCAGCAACCTCAGCGGCGAGTTGTCCCAGTCATGGTGTGGGGTGGGTTCGGTGACGTGCAGGGATTTCGGGTGGACCTGATGGGCCATGGCCTGCGTTTGGGTGATGATGGCGGCGATGCCGGCGGCGGCTTGGGTGTGTCCGAGGTTTGATTTGACTGAGCCGAGATACAGGGGCCGGTTCCGGTTGCTGTAGGCGGCGTGGAGTGCGCCTGCTTCGATGGGGTCGCCGAGGGTGGTGCCGGTGCCGTGGGCCTCGATGGAGTCGACGTCGTCGGGGGTGAGGCCGGCGTTGGTGAGGGCTTGTTGGATGACGCGGGTTTGCGCGGGTCCGTTCGGCGCCGTAAGGCCGTTGCTGGCGCCGTCTTGGTTGATGGCGGAGCCGGGGATGATGGCGTGGATGTGGTGGCCGTGGCGCTGTGCGTCGCTGAGGCGTTCGAGCAGGATCAGCCCGGCGCCTTCGGCCCATCCGGTGCCGTCGGCGTTGGCGGAGAAGGGTTTGCAACGGCCGTCCGGCGCCAGGCCGCGTTGCCTGCTGAACTCGATGAAGAGCGATGGGGTGGCCAGCACAGTGGCGCCCCCGGCCAGCGCGAGATCGCATTCGCCCTGCCGCAGTGCGTGGCTGGCCAGGTGGACGGCGACCAGCGAGGAGGAGCAGGCGGTGTCGACTGTCAACGCAGGACCCTGAAGGCCGAGGGTGTAGGCGATGCGGCCGGACGCGACAGCGATCGCTCGGCCGGTGAGCAGGTAGCCCTCAAGTTCGGGCGACGTCTCGTGCGGCCGCGGCGTGTAGTCCTGCGCGATGACACCGGCGAACACTCCGGTGTTGCTGCCGTGGAGGGTGTCGGGGTTGATGCCGGCGTGTTCGAGGGTTTCCCAGGCGATTTCCAGCAGGAGTCGTTGCTGGGGGTCGATGGCCAGTGCCTCGCGCGGGCTGATGCCGAAGAAGTCGGCGTCGAAGGCGTCGGCGTCGTGCAGGAACCCGCCTTCGCGTGCGTAGCTGGTTCCGGGGTGGTCCGGATCCGGGTGATACAGACTCGCCAGATCCCAGCCCCGGCGCTCCGGGAAGCCCGAGGTCGCGTCCGTGCCGTTGAAGACCAGCCGCCACAGGTCCTCCGGTGAGGCGACACCGCCGGGGAACCGGCAGCCCATGCCGACGATCGCGATCGGCTCCTGTACCGCCGAACTCGTGGTGGTGCTTGGCCTCCGCCGCGCCGCGAGGGGTTTGGCGGCGGACTCGTCGGTGTCCGGACCGCACAGGCGTGTCCACAGCAGGTCGGCCACCGCCGTGGGCGTCGGATGATCGAACACGAGCGTGGTCGGCAGGGTGAGCCCGGCGGCCGCGTTGAGCCGGTTGCGCAGTTCGACCGAGGTGAGCGAGTCGAAGCCGATGTCCTTGAACGGCCGGTCCGTCTCGATCACGTCCGCGGCGGCATGGCCGAGCACGCGCGAGACCTCGCCGAGGACCAGGTCGAGCAGCACGGCGCGCTGGTCCGCCGCGCTCGCCGCGGTGCGCAGCCTGGCCGCCACCGCGCCGCCGCCCGCGCCTCGCGCGCCCGCTGTGGCCGATGCGGCGGACGCGGATGGCCGTCCCCCGGCTCGGGTATGCCGCGCGGCCAGGTCGGAGAGCACCGGGGCGAGGTTCCCGGCAGCCGCCTGCTCGCGCAGCGCGGCCGGATCGATGAGCGCCGGCACGCAGTGGCTCAGCCCGCTTTCCAGCGCGGTGTCGAACAGGCGCAGTGCGCGCTCGGTGGACAGCGCGGGGAATCCGCTGCGGGCCAGGCGGCCGAGATCGGACTCGGACAGCCGCGCCGTGATGCCGCTCGGTTCCGACCACAGCCCCCAGGACAAGCTGGCGCCCGGCAGACCGTCGGCCTGCCGCAGCCGGGCGAGCGCGTCGAGGAACGCGTTGCCCGCCGCGTAGTTCGCCTGCCCGGACGAGCCGACGATCCCGGCGATCGAGGAGAACAGCACGAGCGCCGCCGCGTCCGGGCCTTTCGTGCGCTGATGCAGGTTCCAGGCGGCGTCGATCTTCGCCCGCAGCACCGCGTGCAGCCGGTCGGGCGTCAGCGAGTCGAGTACGCCGTCGTCAGTCAGGCCCGCGCAGTGCACGGCCGCGCCGAGTGGCCGATCAGCCGGAATCGCGGCCAGGAGCGCGTCGAGCGCGCCCGCGTCCGCCACATCGCAGGCCACGAATTCCGCCTGCGCGCCGAGCCCGGCGAGCTCGGCAGCCAGTTCGTCCGCGCCCGCGGCGGCGGCCCCGCGCCGCCCGGCCAGCACGAGGTGCCGCACGCCGTGTTCGGCGACCAGGTGCCGGGCCACGGCGCGGCCCAGAGTTCCGGTGCCGCCGGTGATCAGCACGGTGCGCTGCGGATCCCAGCCGGCGGGCAGGGTCAACGCGAGCTTTCCGATGTGCCTGGCCTGGCTCAGGTGGCGCAGCGCCTCAGGGGCCTGACGCACATCCCAGCACGTCACCGGGAGCGGCCGCAGCCGCCCGGCTTCGAACCACTCGGACAGGTCGGCCAGCATCTGGGCGATGCGGTCGGGGCCGGCGTCCATGAGGTCGAAGGGGTGGTAGTGGATGCCGGGGTGTTCGGTGGTGAGGTCGGTGGGTTGGCGGATGTCGGTTTTTCCCATTTCGAGGAAGTGGCCGTGGTGGTTGAGGAGGCGGAGGGAGGCGTCGATGTAGTCGCCGGTGAGGGAGTTGAGGACGATGTCGATGCCGTCGTGGTTCTCGGTGGTGGTGCGGAAGGTGTGTTCGAAGTCGAGGTTGCGGGAGGAGGCGATGCGCTGTGGGGGGATGCCTGCGGCGTGCAGGGCCGGCCACTTGCCCGGACTCGCCGTCGCGAACACCTCGGCTCCCCACATTTCGGCCAGCTGCACGGCCGCCGAGCCGACGCCGCCGGTGGCCGCGTGGATCAGCACCGACTGGCCCGCGCACAGGCTCGCGAGGTCGGCGAGTCCGTAGTAGGCGGTGAGGAACACCACGGGAACGGCCGCCGCCTGCGGATAGCTCCAGCCGGCGGGCATCGGGGCCACCATCCGGGCATCGGTGACCGCCGTCGGCCCGCCGCCGTCCGGGAACAGGCCCATCACCCGGTCCCCGGCACGCAGCCCGTCCACCCCGGGCCCGGTTTCGAGCACCACGCCCGCGCCCTCGCCGCCGAGCCGGGCCTCGCCCGGGTACATGCCGAGCGCGATCATCACGTCCCGGAAGTTCAGGCCGACCGCGCGGAGCCCGACGCGCACCTGGCCGTGCTCCAGCGGCGCGGCGTAAGCCGGATGCTCGGCCAGGACGAGGTCGTCCAGACTGCCCCGGCGGGTCAGGTCGAGCCGCCAGGGCCGGCCTCCCGGCGGCACCGCCAGCCGGCCGCTGGGTTCGGCGCGGGTCAGCCGGGGCCGGTACCCGGCGCCCGCCCGCAGCGCCGACTGCGGTTCGCCGGAGGCCAGTGCGGCGGCGAGCGCCTCGTCCGAAACGGACCGGGCATCGCTGTCGATCAGTACGAAGCGGTCGCGGTGTTCGGACTGCGCCGCGCGGACCAGCCCCCAGATCGCCGCCCCGGCCGGGTCCGTGATCCGTTCGCCCGGATCGACCGCCACCGCGCCGCGGGTGAGGACGGCCAGCCGGCAGCCCTCCAGCCGTGGCTCGCGCAGCCAGGCCTGGAGCGCCGTGAGCACGGCTGCGGTGCGAGCGTGTGCTGCGGCGGCCGGGTCCACCGGGGAATCCTCGTCCGGTACCGTCGCCATGAGCACGGCGGCGGGTACCGGCTCGTCCTCGTCCAGGGCCCGGCACAGGGCTGCCGGATCGGCGAAGGTGCGTAGGTCCCGGCCGGGCTCCTCCGTGCTCAGTTCGAAAGGACGCCAGGACTCGACATAGAGCGGATCGCTCTGGGCGCTGTTCTCCGGCAGCGCCCGGAGGGCGAGGGACCGTGCGCCGCCGATCACCGATCCGTCGTCGCCGAAGAGCGTCACGGCGTACTCGTCCGGCCCGATGTGCGAAAGCACGACGCGCAGCCGTCGGCCGGCCTCCTGCGGCAGGCTGACGCCCTGCCAGGAGAAGGGAAGCAGCACGCGTCCGCCCTGCTCGTCCAACGCTGCGAGTACCAGCGGGTGCAACGCGGCGTCGAGCAAGGCCGGATGCACGGCGAAGCCCTGGTCGACGGCCTCTGATTCGTCGAGCTCGACCTCGGCGTAGAAATCGGATCCGCTGCGCCACACGTTGCGCAGGCCTTGGAAGACCGGGCCGTAGTGGTACCCGGCGTCGGCGAAGCGTTCGTACACGTCGGTCAGGTCGACGGGCTCCGCGCCGACGGCCGGCCACTGATCGAGCGGGTCGAACAGATCGACGGCCGACGGCCTGGCATCGGCGGCGAGCGTGCCGCTGGCGTGGCGCACCCACGGCTCGTCGTCGCCGACGGAACCGCGCGAGTGGATCACGATGGAACGTGTGCCTTCACCGTCCTCCTCCGCAGCACCGACGGTGATCTGCAGGGTCCGGCTCCCCGGTTCGCTCTCGTCGAGGACGAGAGGACTGGCCAGCACCAGTTCGCCGACCGCGTCGCAGCCGAGCACGCGGGCCGCGTGGGAGGCGGCTTCGAGCAGGGCGGTACCCGGAAGGAGCAGGCGCTCGCCGATCCGGTGCTCGCCGAGCCACGGATGGGCGTGCTGGGAGAGCCTGGCCGTGAACACGGCGCCGCCGTCGGCCAGATCGGTGCGCGCGGCCAGCAGCGGATGCCCGGTTTCCGCGAGCCCCGCCGCGGTCACGTCCGCGTCCGCCGGCGCGTCGAGCCAGTAGCGCCGTCTCTGGAAGGGATAGCCGGGCAGCCCCGCTACGTGCGCGGACGTGGCAGGCGTCGCAGCGGTCCCGGGCTCGGCCAGGGACGCGGACCAGTCGACGTCGGTCCCGTGCCGGTAGAGACCGCCGAGCGCCGCGAGTACGCCGCGGACCTGCGCGGCGTCCGGCAGCCCGCGGCGCAGCAGCGGGAAGCAGGCCGCGGCGTCCTGCCGCTGGCGGACCGCCGCGGCCAACACCGGCGGTCCGAGTTCGACGTACCCGGTGATGCCGAGTTCGACGAGGGTGTTGATTCCGTTGGCGAAGTGGACGGGTCGGCGGATGTGGGTGACCCAGTGTTCTGGGTCGGTGAGTTGTTCGGCGGTGGCGACGTCACCGGTGAGGTTGGTGATGACGGGGATGGCCGGTGGCTGGTAGTTCAGCCCGGCGGCGACGGCGCGGAACTGGTCGAGGACCGTGTCAGTGTGCTGCGTGTGGAAGGCGCGGTTGACGTTGAGCACCCGCGTGCGGACGCCGTTTTCGGCCAGCAGTGCGGCATAGTCGTTGATCGCGGCGGGGTCTCCGGCGAGGACCAGGTCGGTGGGGCTGTTGATGGCGGCGATTTCGACGTGGTCGGGGAGTGGGGGGAGTTGGTCGGTGCTCAGGTGGGCGGCGAGCATGGCGCCTTCGGGCATGGTCTGCATCAGTTGGGCGCGGGCCGTGACGAGGGTTGCGGCGTCGGGGAGGTCGAGCACGCCGGCAAGGTGTGCGGCGGTGATCTCACCGAGCGAGTGGCCGATCAGGTAGTCGGGCTGGATGCCGTGTGCGCTGAGTAGCGCGGTGAGCGCGACTTGGTGGGCAAAGAGTGCGGGTTGGGTGTAAAGCGTGTCGTGGATCAGTGCGGCGTCGGCGCTGTCGGGGTCGGCCAGCAGGATCTCGCGCAGGGGGCGTGGCAGGTGCGGGTCGAGGTGGTCGCAAACCTTGTCGAGAGCGTCCGCGAACACCGGGAACCGGTCCGCGAGCGGACGAGCCATACCAGGGAACTGACTTCCCTGGCCGGGAAGCAGGAAGGCCGTGCCGCCTCGCGTCCGTCGGCGTTCGTCGATCGTGTCGCTGTCGGTCTCTGTCTCGTTCAGCAGAGCCTTGAGTTCTGCTTGGAATCCGTCGCGATCCTGTGCCACGACGACCGCCCGGTGCTCGAACCGCGCTCGTGCGGTGAGCAGGGCGCGAGCGACGGCATCCGGGTCCGTGTCCGGGTTCTGTTCCAGGTAGTGCCGCAGGTTCTCGGCGTGTTGGCGGAGGGCCTGCGGCGTCTTCGCGCTGAGGATCCACGGGACCGGTCGCGGGGCGGATGGTGGCGTGGGTTGTGCTGTAGGCGGTTCTTGCAGGATCAGGTGGGCGTTGGTTCCGCTGATGCCGAAGCCCGAGATGGCGGCGGTGCGAGGTTTGCCGTCGGCGGTGGTCCAGGGGGTGTTCTCGGTCAGCAACCTCAGGGGGCTGTCGTTCCAGTCGTGGTGCGGCGTGGGCTCGGTGACGTGCAAAGTCTTCGGGTGGATGTGGTGGGTGAGTGCCTGGGTCTGGGTGATGATGGCGGCGATGCCGGCGGCGGCTTGGGTGTGTCCGAGGTTTGATTTCACCGAGCCCAGATAGAGCGGCCTGGTGCGGGCGCGGTAGGCGGCTTGCAGGGCTCCTGCTTCGATGGGGTCACCCAACGTGGTTCCCGTGCCATGGGCCTCGACCGAGTCGACGTCGTCGGGGGTGAGCCCGGCGTTGACCAACGCCTGGTGGATCACCCGGGTTTGCGCGGGCCCGTTCGGTGCCGTGAGTTGCCCGCTTTGCCCGTCCTGGTTGATGGCGGAGCCCGGGATGATCGCGTGGATGTGGTGGCCGTGGCGTTGGGCGTCGCTGAGGCGTTCGAGCAGGATCAGCCCCGCGCCTTCGGCCCAACCGGTGCCGTCGGCGGTGGCGGAGAAGGGTTTGCAGCGTCCGTCCGGGGCCAGCCCACGCTGTCGGCTGAACTCGATGAAGACCGAGGGGGTGGCCATCACGGTGGCACCGCCGACGAGTGCGAGATCGCACTCGCCTTGCCGCAGCGCCTGCCCCGCGAGGTGGACCGCGACCAGCGAGGAGGAACACGCGGTGTCGATCGTCAACGCAGGACCCTGAAACCCGAACGTATACGCGACACGGCCGGAGGCGACGCTGCCCGCGCTCCCGCTGACCAGATAGCCCTCGAATCCCTCCGGCGCCTGAGCCCTGGTGTGCAGCCGCGCGCCGTAGTCGTCGTACATCACACCGGCGAAGACGCCCGTGTTGCTGCCGTGCAGGCTGTTCGGATCGATGCCCGCGTCCTCAAGCGCCTCCCACGCGATTTCGAGCAGCAGCCGCTGCTGCGGGTCGATGGCCAGCGCCTCGCGGGGGCTGATGCCGAAGAACGCCGCGTCGAACTCGGCGGCGTCGTACAGGAAGCCGCCCTGGTTCACGTACGACGTGCCGGGATGATCCGGATCGGGGTGGAAGAGCCGGCCCAGATCCCAGCCGCGGTCGGCGGGGAACTCCCCGATCGCGTCCCGGCCCTCGACGACGAGGCGCCACAGGTCCTCCGGGGAGGCGACACCGCCGGGGAACCGGCAGGCCATCCCGATGATCGCCAGCGGTTCGCGCTGCGCCGCGGTCGTCGCGTCCAACTGCCGGCGGGCCTCGCGCAGGTCGGTGGTCGCCCGCTTGAGGTAGGTCCGCAGCTTCTCCTCGTTCACGGTCGCGTCGTTCGAGGTCATGAGGCGTCAGCTCCCCTGCGGCAGGCTGTCGCGGCCCGCGCGGTCGTGATGGTCGTTCTCGGGACTCAGTTCTCGATCGAGGGCGGCGAACAGCTCGTCGTCCGTGGCGTCGTCGAGTTCTGCCACGGCGTCCGGCGCGGACGGCGCGTCCTCGGCCGGGGCGGCGCCGGCCAGCGCACGGTTCAGCAGGACTCGCAGTCGCTGGGCGACGTCAGCGGCTCGCCGGTCGCCGAGTGCGAGGGCGCCGTCCGCGGCGAACCGCGCCTCCAGCCGGTCGAGTTCGGCCAGCAGAGCCTGGCCCGGTTCGGCCTCGGCAGGCGGCGCGAGCGCGGCGCCGAGGTGCGCGGCGAGCGCGGTCACCGTCGGATAGTCGTAGACCAGGGTCGTGGGCAGCCGCAGCCCCAGCGCGCTCGCCAGCCGGTTGCGCAATTCCAGTGTGGTCAGCGAGTCGAAGCCCAGATCGAGCAGGCCGCGGCCGTCGTCGATCGACGAGGCGTCGGCGTGGCCGAGCACTTCGGCCACGAGATCGCGGACGAACTCGGTCACCGCCGTCGGCCGCTGCGACGCGTCGAGGGCGGCCAAGCGCGCCAACGGAGTCTGCGTCGGGTCCTCGACATGCCCGTTCGATGTTCGCGGTTCGGCGATCGGGGCCTGCTGGGACGCCAGCAGAGCGAACAACCGCGGCACCGAGCCGTCCGGCCCCGGCGCTGGCGGGCCCAGCCGTGCTGGGATCAGTGCCGCGTCGGCGGCCAGGGCGTTGACGAGTGCGGCGTCGAACCAGGCGAGCGCCTGCGCGACCGGCAGCGGCAGGATGCCCGCCCGAGCCAGCCGGGCACGACCCGCCCGGCCCAGCGTTCCCGCCATGCCGGTGCCGTCGCCGGGAACGGCGGGCGCCGGATCTTGATCCTCCTCGTCCTCCCACAGGCCCCAGGCGAGCGAGACCGCCGGCAGTCCGTCGGCGCGGCGCAGTGCGGCGAGCGCGTCCAGATAGGCGTTGGCGGCGGCGTAGTTGCCCTGTCCGGCGGTTCCGATGCTGCCGGCGATCGAGGAGAAGAGCACGAAGGCGGACAGCGGCAGGTCGCGGGTGAGCTGGTGCAGGTGCCACGCCGCGTCGGCCTTCGGCGCGAACACGGCGTCGACCGCGTCGGGAGTGAGTGCCGGAACGGTGGCGTCGTCGAGGACGCCCGCGACGTGCACGACCGCGGTGAGCGGATGCTCGGCGGGGATCGCGGCGAGCAGTTTCGCCCATTGCTCGCGGTCGCTCGCGTCGCAGGACGCGTAGGTCACCGTCACCGCGGCATCGAGTTCCGCGAGCTCGGCGGCCTGGTCCTCGTCCCGGCCGCGCCGGTTGACGACGAGCAGGTGCCGCACACCGTGCCGGGTGACCAGCCGCCGCGCGAGGAGCCTGCCGAGCCGTCCGGTCCCGCCGGTCAGGAGCACGGTGCCGCCGACGTCGATCCCGGGCGCGGTCCCGGGTACGATCTCAGGTGCGGCCGCGTCCTCGGCTGTCGCGGCGGAACGCGGTGGCGTGAGGCGGCGCTGTTCCAATCGGGCCGCCAGGACGGCCTCCCCACGGATGGCGAGTTGTGGTTCGCCGCCGGCGAGGGCCTGGAGGAGCAGCGGAGCCGTCGGATTGGTGAGGTCCGTGTCCTGATCGAGGTCGAGCAGGATGAATCGGCCGGGGTTCTCGGTCTGCGCGCTGCGGATCAGACCCCAGACGGCGGCGCCGGCGAGGTCCGGGGTTTCGGACTTGGCTGAGTCGCGCGTCGCCTGGACCGCGTTGCGGGTCACGAGCACGAGCCGGGAGTCGGCGAACCGCTCGTCGGCGAGCCATTGCTGCGCCAGCAGCAGGGTGCTGTGCACGCCGTGCCGCGCGGCCTCCGACGAGGCGTCGGGTCCGTCGACGTGGCAGAGCACGAATTCCGGTACGGGACCGTGCTGCGCCAGCGCTTCCAGACCGCCGGTGCCGAGCTGTGCGGCCCGCGCCGAGGACGCCTCGCCCGACCCGCCGGACGTCTGGAGCGGTGCCGGAACCCACGAGACAGCGAAGCCTTCGAGCGCGGCGGATGGCCGGAAGGGCCGCAGGACGAGCACTGCGGTCGCGATCGTGTCGCCGTTCGCATCGGTGTAGGTGATGTCGGTGGTGTGGGGTTCGGTGCTGGGGGTGAGCTGGGCGCGCAGGGTGTCGAGCCCGGTGGTGTCCGAGGCGTGGAGATGCACGTCGCGGAACGCGTACGGGACCAGCAGCGCTTCGTCGTCTGTGTCCTGATTCTCGGCGTTCCAGGCGAGTGGGTGCAGGAGAGTGTCGGTGAGTGCTGGATGCAGGGTGTGGCCGGTGGTGGGTGTGCTCGGCGGGAGGTGGGCCTCGCCGTAGTGGGTGTGGGTTTGGGGGTCGGTGGTGTGGTGGGTGAGATGGGTGAAGGCGGGTCCGTAGTGGTAACCGCGCTGGTGGAGCTGGTGGTGGAGGGTTTGAGGGTTCTGAGACCGGGTGTTCTGGGGCGGCCACGGGTCGGTGGTGGCCGGAGGCTCGGGGTGGGTGGTGGTCAGTGTCGCGGTGGCGTTGAGGGTTTGCTGGTCGGGGGTTTCGGGGTGGTGGGTGTGGATCGTGAGGGTGGCGGGCTGGCCGGGCGGGTGGATGTGGGTGAGCGTCAGGTTCAGCGGCTGGTCGGTGAGGGTGATCGGGTGGTGCAGAGTGAGTTCGGGGAGGTGGTTGTGTCCGCCGGCACGGCCGATGTGGACGGCCAGGTCGAGTACTGCGGTGGCCGGCAGCAGCGTCGTGTGGTTGATCTGGTGATCGGTCAGCCACGGGAGGGTGTTCTGGGTGAGTTGGGCGGTGTGCAGGGTGGTGTGGGTTTCGGGCTGGCGGATGGTGGTGGCCAGCAGGGGATGGTTGGCAGCGTGCTGTCCGAGCGGCGCGGGATCGGGTGTCGGGGTGGGCGCCTTGAGCCAGTGCGCGGTCGGTGCGAAGGGGTAGGTCGGCAGTGGGATGTGGGTGGTGGGATTGGCCCGCAGGTGTGGGCGATGCGTTTGGTGCAACCGCGCCAGCGCGAGGGTGAGGGTTTCGGCGTCGGGTCCGGTGTGCAGGAGGGTGGGTCCGGCGTTGTTGGCGGTGGCGAGCGCGGTCAGCGTGGTGCGTGGGCCGAGTTCGAGGTAGGCGCCGGTGCCGGTCTGACGCAGGGTATTGATTCCATCGGCGAAGTGGACCGGCTGCCGGATGTGGGTGACCCAGTGTTCTGGGTCGGTGAGTTGTTCGGTGGTGGCGATTTCCCCGGTGACGTTGGTGATGATGGGGATCGCCGGTGGGTGGTACTTCAGTCCGGTGGCGACCGCGCGGAACTGGTCGAGGACCGTGTCAGTGTGCTGCGTGTGGAAGCCGCGATTGACGTCGAGCATCCGGGTACGGACGCCGTTTTCCTTCAGGCGCGTGGCAAGAGCTTGGAGTGGTTCGGGGTCTCCGGCGAGGACCAGGTCGGTGGGGCTGTTGATGGCGGCGATCTCGACGTGGTCGGGGAGCGGAGGGAGTTGGTCGGTGCTCAGGTGGGCGGCGAGCATGGCGCCTTCGGGCATGGTCTGCATCAGTTGCGCGCGGGCCGTGACGAGGGTTGCGGCGTCGGGGAGGTCGAGCACGCCGGCCAGGTGCGCGGCGGTGATCTCGCCGAGCGAGTGGCCCATCAGGTAATCGGGCTGGATGTCGTGTTCGCCGAGCAGCGCGGCCAGTGCGACTTGGTGGGCGAACAGCGCGGGCTGGGTGTAGAGGGTGTCGTGGATCAGCGCGGCCTCGGCGCTGTCGGGCTCGGCCAGCAGGACCTCGCTCAAGGGCCTGGGCAGGTGCGGATCCAGAGCCTCGCAGGCCTGTTCGAGCGCGGTGGCGTAGCCGGGGTAGGTGCTGTGGAAGGCGGTGGCCATGCCGGGACGCTGGCTGCCTTGGCCGGGTAGCAGCCAGGCCAGGTGTCCGGCTTGGCTGCGTTGGCCGGTGTAGCGGGGGAGTGCGGGATCGCGGAGCGCGGCGACGAACTGCTCGACGCTGTCGCCGATGGCGGTGGCGTGGTGGGTGTGCGCCGGACGTGCGGCCAAGGTCGCGGCCAGGTCGTGCGGTTCGAGCTCGGGGTGAGCCTCGATGAAGTCGGCGAGGCTGTGCGCCTGACGGGTGAGCGCCTCAGGGTTCTTCGCCGACAGCACCAGCGCGAGCGGCCCGGGACGCGGTACAGGCTGTGGCGCGGGTTCTGTTGTGGGGGGCTCTTGCAGAATCAGGTGTGCGTTGGTTCCGCTGATACCGAATCCAGAGATGCCGACGATGCGGGGCTTGCCGTCGGCGGTGGTCCAGGGCGTGTTCTCGGTCAGCAGCCTCAGAGGCGTGTCGGTCCAGTCGTGGTGGGGCGTGGGTTCAGTGACGTGCAGAGTTTTCGGGTGGATGCGGTGGGTCAGCGCCTGGGTTTGGGTGATGATCGCGGCCACGCCTGCGGCAGCTTGGGTGTGTCCGAGGTTCGATTTGACCGAGCCCAGATACAGAGGTCGGGTGCGCTGGTTGTAGGCGGTGTGCAGCGCGCCGGCTTCGATGGGGTCGCCCAACGTGGTGCCGGTGCCGTGCGCCTCGATCGAGTCGATCGCCTCCGGAGTGAGCCCGGCATTGGCCAGCGCTTGTTGGATGACGCGGGTCTGTGCGGGTCCGTTGGGTGCCGTAAGGCCGTTGCTGGCGCCGTCTTGGTTGACGGCGGATCCGGGGATGATGGCGTGGATGTGGTGGCCGTGGCGTTGGGCGTCGCTGAGTCGTTCGAGCAGGATCAGCCCCGCGCCTTCGGCCCATCCGGTGCCGTCGGCGTTGGCGGAGAAGGGTTTGCAGCGTCCGTCCGGGGCCAGGCCGCGCTGCCTGCTGAATTCGATGAAGATCGAGGGCGTGGCCATCACGGTGGCGCCGCCGGCCAGTGCCAAGGCGCACTCGCCCTGCCGCAGCGCTTGGCTGGCCAGGTGGACGGCGACCAGCGAGGAGGAGCACGCGGTGTCGATCGTCAACGCAGGACCCTGAAACCCGAACGTATACGCGATACGACCCGAAGCGACGCTGCTCTGATTCCCGGTCAACAGGAATCCCTCCACGCCATTGGGTGCGGAGCCCGGCAACAACCTTGAGCTGTAGTCGCCGCCGTACATCAGCCCCACGTAGACGCCGGTCTTGCTGCCGTGGAGGGTGTCGGGGTTGATGCCGGCGTGTTCGAGGGTTTCCCAAGCGACTTCCAGGAGCAGCCGCTGCTGGGGGTCGATGGCCAGTGCTTCGCGCGGGCTGATGCCGAAGAAGTCGGCATCGAAGGCGTCGGCGTCCTGCAGGAACCCGCCTTCGCGCGCGTAGCTGGTTCCGGGATGGTCTGGGTCCGGGTGATACAGGCCCGCCAGATCCCAGCCGCGGTTGCCCGGCAACGGCCCGACCGCGTCCCGGCCCTGGACCACCAGCTCCCACAGCTGCTCCGGCGAGCGCACCCCGCCGGGAAAGCGACACCCCATCCCGACCACCGCGATCGGCTCGTCGAGCGTCTCGGTGCCCTGCGAAACGGATCGTCCGCGCGGTCGCGTCTGTGCGGCCGGTCGGCGGCCGGCCTCCGGCCCCTCGCCCCCGAGCGCGTCGAGGATCTGCTCCGCCAGGAACGCGGCCAGCACCGCCGGGGTCGGCTGATCGAAGACCACGGTCGTGGGCAGCCGCAGGCCGGTGGCCCGTTGCAGCCGGTTGCGCAGTTCCACCGAGGCCAGCGAGTCGAAGCCCAGCTCCCGGAACGCCCGCGTGCCCTCGACCGCTCCGCCGGCGGGCAGCCCGAGCACCGTCCTGACTCCTCCGGCGACCAGTTCCTCCAACGCCCGCGTCCGCTCGGACTCGGACAGCGCGGCCATCCGGTCCGCCCAGGAGCCCGCACCACCGCCGTTGGCCGTGACGTCCTCGCTCTTCGCCGCCCGGGGCACCGGGCGTCGGATCAGGGCCCGGAAGACGGCGGGCAGCGCACCGGGCTCGGCGGCCTGTTCGCGCAGAGCGGCCAGGTCCAGACGGGCCGGCACCAGGTGCGCGTGCCCCGCGGCCGCCGCCGACAGGGCCGCGTCGAACAAGCCGAGCCCCTGCTCCTCGGTGAGCTGCGCCAGGCCGCTGCGGCCCATCCGAGCCACGTCCGCGCGGCCGAGCCGGCCGGTCATACTGCTCGCGTCGCCCGCCCACAGACCCCAGCCCAGGGAGAGTGCGCACTGGCCGAGGTAACGCCGATTCGTTGCGAGCGCGTCCAGGAACGCGTTGCCCGCCGCGTAGTTCGCCTGCCCGGCGTTGCCCAGCACCGCGACCGCGGAGGAGAAGAGCACGAACGCGGCGAGCGGGGGACGGTCCGGCCGGGTCGTGAGTTCGTGCAGGTGCCAGGCGGCGTCGATCTTCGGCCGCAGCACCCGGTCGAGCTGATCCGCGGTCAGCGAAGCGGCGACCGCGTCGTCCAGGACGCCGGCCGCGTGCAGTACGGCGGTCAGCGGATGCGCGGCGGGCACGGCGTCGAGCACCACGGCGAGCGCCTCGCGGTCGGCGGCGTCGCAGGCGGCGAGCGTGACCCGTCCGCCGTCTCGCTCCAGCTGTTCGACGAGTTCGGCGACGCCGGGCCCGGCCGCTCCGCTTCGGCTCAGCAGCAGCAGGTGCCTGATTCCGTGGTGACGGACCAGATGCCGGGCGAACAGCGCGCCGAGCATGCCGCTCGCGCCGGTGATGAGCACTGTCCCCTCGGGATCGAGTGGTGCGGCGGCCTCGGTGTGGGCCACCTCGGCGCGGGTCAGTCGCGGGGCGAGCGCCGCTCCGGCGCGCAGCGCGAGCCGGGGCTCGCCAGCCGATGCGGCGGCGGGCACGAACGGCAGCGAGGCGTCGTCGAGGTCGAGCAGGACGACCTGACCGGGGTATTCGGTGCCGACGGAGCTGAACAGGCCCCACAGCGGTGCGACGCTCAGGTCGACCGCCTCGTCCGGGTCCACCGCGACCGCGCCGCTGGTGGCCAGGACCAGGCGGGTCATTGCGAGCCGTTCCTCGGCGAACCAGGCCTGGACGAAGGCCAGAGCGCGCTGCGCGAGCTCGTGTGTCGCGGTCGGTAGCGTCGGTGTGTGCGTCCCGTCGGCGCTGCCGACGCTGTCGTCGGGCAGCGCTCTGGCGAACCGGACGAGGACCGCGTCCGGAGCGGGAGCGCCCTGCTCCAGGGAGCTCACGAGCGCGGCGAGGTCCGGGTGCTGTCCCGTCAGCTCGACACCGTCGCCCTGGAGCGCCGGTGCGTCCGGACCGGTGTCGCCGACGACGGCCCAACGCTGTGCGGCGGGCCTTTCCGGCAAGCCGATCGCGACGCGCTGCCAGCTCACCTCGTACAGCGGTGCGGACCCCGGCCCGGCCGCCTGCTGGAGCCGTTCGGGATCCACCGGACGCAGCGTCAGCCGTCCGACCGTCGCGATCGGCCCTCCCGCGCCGTCCGCCAGGTGCAGCGTCACCGAGTCCGCGCCGGACGGGGTGATCCGTACCCGAAGCCGGGCCGCACCTGCGGCGTGCAGCCGCACGTCGGACCAGGCGAACGGCAGCAGCGGCGGTCCGTCGGCGGCGGGCTCGGCCGGATTGGCCGGATCCGCCAGGCCGAGCACGACCGGGTGCAGCGCGGAATCGAACAGCGCGGGATGCACGCCGTAGCTCTCGGCGGACTCCCGCTGCTCCTCGTCGAGCGAGACCTCCGCGTACAGCGAGCCGTCCGAGCCGCGCCAGGCGGCGTCGAGACCGCGGAACGCCGGACCGTAGCCGTAGCCGATGCGCGCGAGCCGTGCGTAGGCGCCGGAGAGGTCGACCGCGGTCGCGTCCTGCGGCGGCCACGCGTCGGACTGCTGCGCGCCGTCGTTCGCACCGAGCGCGTCCGTACCGGGCTCGGCTTCGTCGGCGAGAACGCCGTGCGCGTGCCGCGTCCACGGCGACGCCGGCTGCCCGGCATCCGCTGTGGCGGGCCGCGAATGCACTGTGACCTCGCACCGGCCCGCCGCGTCCGGCTCGTCGACCAGCACTTGCAGGTCCGCCTCGAATCCCGCGTCGAGTACCAGCGGCGCTTCTAGGGTGAGCTCCGCCAGGTGCGGGTGATCGCAGCGGGCACCGGCCTGCAGAGCCAGCTCCACGAACGCGGTCCCGGGCAGCAGCACCGTCTCGCCGACGGCGTGGTCCGCCAGCCAGGGCAGCCGTGCCGGCGAGAGCCGCGCGGTGAACACCGTCCGCCCCCGGTCCGCGAGCGTCACGGCCGCGCCGAGCAGTGGGTGCCGCACCGGGTCCAGACCGAGGTGCGCCGGGTCGCCTGCCGCTGTCGCCGCAGCGTCGGCCAGCCAGTACCGCTCGCGCTGGAACGGATACGTCGGCAGGTCGACGGGGCGGGCCGGGGGGAGCACGGCCGACCAGCGCACGTCCGCGCCGGCGGCGTCGGCTTCGCCCGCCGACAGCAGCAGCCGCGTCCAGCCCTCGTCGCGGCGCAGCGTTCCGGTCGTCACACCGGCCGCGCCGACGTCCTCGAACACGTCCTGGACCGACGCGGCCAGCACGGCGTGCGGGCTCACCTCGATGAACAGCCGGTGGCCCGCGGCGATCAGACCGCGGCAGACCTCGTCGAAACGCACCGTCTCGCGTAGGTTCCGGTGCCAGTAGGCGGCGTCGAGCCCCGCGGTGTCGAACGGGCCGGCGGTGAGCGTGGAGTGGAAGGCGGTCGGTGCGGAGCGCGGGGCGACGTCACCGAGGGTTTCGAGCAGGCGTTCGCGCAGCGCGTCCATGTGCGGGGTGTGCGAGGCGTAGTCGACCGGGATCCGCCGTGCCCTGATATCGGCGTCCGCGCAGGCGGCGAGCAGCTCGTCGAGCGCCTCGGTCTCGCCCGCGACGACCGTCGCCGCCGGGCCGTTGACCACGGCGACATGGACGCGCCCGGCCCATCGTTCGATCAGCCGAGCCGCCTCCTGGGCCGGCCGGGCGATCGAGACCATCCCGCCGGCCGGAGCGAGCTCGGCGATGGCGGCGCTGCGCAGCGCCACCACCTTCGCCGCGTCCTCCAGGCTCAGGGCGCCGGCGACGTACGCGGCGGCGATCTCGCCCTGCGAATGCCCGACCACGGCGGCCGGCTCCACCCCGAGGCTCCGCCACACCTCGCCGAGCGAGACCATGACCGCGAACAGCGCCGGCTGAACCACGTCCACCCGGTCCAGGCCCGGTGCCCCGGGCACGCCAAGCAGCACGTCGATGAGCGACCAGTCGGTGTGCGGGGCGAGCGCTTGCGCGCACTCGCTCAGCTTGCGGCGGAACACCGGCGACCGCTCCCACAGCTCGACCGCCATACCGGCCCACTGCGACCCCTGACCGGGGAAGACGAACACCGGCTTGGGATCGGCCGTGGTCACGCCCTGGACGAGCCGCGCGTCCGGCTCGTCCGCCCCGAGCGCGCGCAGCCCTTCGAGCAGGTGCGCGGTCGAGTCGGCCGCGATCACGGCGCGGTGACCGAGCCGGGCCCGGCCCTCGGCCAGGGTCCGCGCCACGCCTGCCAGGTCGGCCTCGGTGGCGGCACCGGAGTCAGTACCGGAGTTAGTACGGGAACCAGTACCGGAACCGAAACGGTCGAGCAGCCGCGTTGCCTGCGCGCGCAGTGCCGGTGCCGAACGGGCTGAGAGCACGAACGGCAGCGCGGCGCCGGCGGACTGCGGGCCACTGTCGGCGGCTATGTCGGTGCCGGCGCCACTGCCAGCGCCACTGTTGGCGGCGATGTCCGTGCCAGCGCTACCGTCGGCGCTACTGTCGGCGGCGATGTGGGTGCCAGCGCCATTGTCGGCGGCGGCGCCGATGCCACTGTTGGTGTTCGTGCTGGTGTTGGTGCCACTGTCGGCGGCGGCGCTGGCCGCGGTACCAGTGTCGGTGCCGGTGCTACTGCCGGTACCGGTGCCGGCGGCGCCAGTCTCGGTCTCGGCCGGTTCGGGCTCCGCCTCCTCCAGCACCACGTGCGCGTTGGTGCCGCTGATCCCGAACGAGGAGACCGCGGCTCGGCGCGGATGCCCGGCGCGCGTCCATTCCCGCTCGTCCGTCACCAGCTCCACCGTGCCGGCGGACCAGTCGACGTGCGGGCTCGGCCGCTGTGCGTGGAGCGTGGCGGGCATCCGTCCGTGGCGCATCGCCAGCACCATCTTGATCACGCCGCCGACGCCCGCGGCCGCCTGCGTGTGTCCGATGTTCGACTTCAGCGACCCGAGCCACAGCGGGCGTCCGTCCTCGCGGTCGCGGCCGTAGGTGGCCAGCAGCGCCTCCGCCTCGATCGGATCGCCGAGCGCGGTGCCGGTGCCGTGCGCCTCGACCGCGTCCACCCCGGCCGCGGACAGGCCGGCGTCGGCCAGCGCGGCCCGGATCACCGCCTCCTGCGCCGGGCCGCTCGGGGCGGACAGCCCGTTGCTGGCACCGTCCTGGTTGATCGCGGATCCGCGCAGCAGCGCCAGCACCCGGTGTCCGTTGCGGCGGGCGTCGGAGAGCCGTTCGAGCACCACGAGGCCGACGCCCTCCGCCCACCCGGTCCCGTCGGCCTGCTCGCCGAACGCTTTGCAGCGGCCGTCCGCGGCGAGGCCGCGCTGGCGGGAGAACTCGACGAACATGCCAGGGTTCGACATCACCGTCGCCCCGCCCGCCAGCGTCAACTCGCATTCGCCCGAGCGCAGGGCCCGCGCCGCGAGGTGCAGCGCGACCAGCGATGAGGAGCACGCCGTGTCGACGGTCACCGCTGGCCCGCGCAGCCCGAGGGTGTAGGCGATCCGGCCCGAGGCGACGCTCGCCGTGGTGCCGGTCAACAGATAGCCGCCGGCGTCCCCGTCCGCCTGGTGCAGCCGGGGTCCGTAGTCCTGCGCCGTGGCCCCGACGAACACGCCGGTGGACGAACCGCGCAGCCCTTCGGGATCGATACCCGCGCCCTCGACCGCCTCCCACGCGGTCTCCAGCAGCAGCCGCTGTTGCGGATCCATCGCGGCCGCCTCGCGCGGGCCGATGCCGAAGAAGGCCGCGTCGAAGCGGTCGGCGCCGTCCAGGAAGCCGCCCTCGCGCACATACGTGCGGCCCGGCTTGCCCGGCTCCGGATCGTAGATTCCGGCCAGATCCCAGCCGCGGTCGGCCGGGAACGGTCCGATGGCGTCCCGGCGCTGTTGGACCAACCGCCACAGGTCGTCCGGCGAGGCCACCGACCCGGGGTACCGGCAGGCCATGCCGACCAGCGCGATCGGCTCCCGGTCGTCGACGGCCGCGGCGGGTGCCGACGGCGGCGGATCGCTCTGCGTGCCACCGTCCGCGAGGAACTCGGCCACCGCTCGTGGGGTCGGGTGGCTGAACACCAGCGTCGGCGCGAGCGCGAGCCCGGTGGCCTCGGCCAGCCGGCCGCGCAGGTCGACGGCGCCGAGCGAGTCGAGCCCGAGCCGCTTGAACGATCGCTGGAGATCCAGCGTCTCCGGATCGTCATATCCGAGCACTGCGGCGACGCAGTCCCGCACCAGCCGCTCGGCCCGGTCCAGGTCGAGCCGGCCCGGCCGCTCGTCCGCGGGCTCGACGGCGCGACCGGAGTCCGCCGTCTCGACCGTGTTCGCAGGATCCTGTGACGTCCGTGGCACGGCCACCGCGGCGGCGTCGTGCCAGTACCGCCGCCGCTGGAACTGGTAAGTGGGCAGGTCGACGAGCCGCGCCTGCTCATCCCCGGCCTGGGCCGCCCAGCGCACCGGAAACCCGCGGGTGTGCGCCCAGCCGACGGCCGCGGCGAAGGACTCGGGCTCCGGCCTGTCGCGTCGCAGCAGCGCGGCCGCCTCGGCCGGGCCGCCCTGCGCGGCCAGGGTCTGGACCGCCATCGGGACCAGGGCCGCATCGGGACCGAGCTCCAGCTGCGCGGTCACGCCGAGGCCCGACAGGGTCCTGACAGCCGCCTCGAACCGGACCGGCCGTCGGGCGTGCTCGACCCAGTAGTCGGCGTCCCACACGGCGCCGTCCGCGGTGAGCTCGCCGGTTACTGTCGAGACCGCCGGGATCCGCCCGGGGGAGTAGGACAGCCCGGCCGCCACCTGGCGGAACTCCTCCAGCATCGGGTCCATCAGCGCGGAGTGGAACGCGTGGCTCACCCGCAGCCGGTTGACCCGCCGACCGTCCGCGCGCAACTGCGACTCCAGAGCGTCCACCGCCGTCGCGGAGCCGGAGACCACTACCGCCTGGGGCGCGTTGACCGCAGCCAGGTCCAGTCCCTCCGCGGCTGCGAGAAGCGGCGCGATCTCCTGCTCGGTGGCCTCGACGGCGAGCATCGCCCCGCCGCCCGGCAGCTGCTGCATCAGCCGGCCGCGTGCGGCGACCAGGATCGCCGCGTCCGTGAGCGAGAGCATCCCGGTCACGTGCGCCGCGGCGATCTCGCCGACCGAATGGCCGGCGACCGCGTCCGGCCGCAGCCCCCAGTGCTCGGCGAGCCGGAACAGCGCCACCTGGACGGCGAACAGCGCGGGCTGGGTGAACTCGGTGCGGTGCACGAGGTCCGGATCCGGATCGGCCAGCAGGGCGCGCAGCGACCGGCCGAGCAGCGGGTCGAGCGCCGCGCAGGCCTCGTCCAGCGCCGCGGCGAACACCGGATGCGCCGCCGCGAGCTGCGTTCCCATGCCCGGCCGCTGGCTGCCCTGTCCGGAGAACAGGAACGCCAGCTTGCCCGGCGTCTCGGGCGCGCTGCCGCGGATCACGCGGGCCGAGGAGCTGCCGGCGGCCAGTGCGGACAGGCCCCGCAGCAGCTCGTCCCGGCTCCGGCCGAGCACGACGGCCCGGTCCGGGAAGGCGGTCCGGGTCACCGCCAGCGATCGGGCGAGATCGAGGTCTGAGACGTCATCAGGACTCTGCCGCACATGGTCGGCCAGCCGGGCCGCCTGCGCGCGCAGCGCGGCCTTTCCGCGGGCGGACAAGGGCCAGGCGAGGACCGTGTCGGGCCGCGCCGCATCGAGCTGTGCTGTGACGGGCTGCGCCACATCGGGCTGCGCCAAATCGGGCCGTGCCGTATCAGGCTGGGCTGTATCCGGCCGTGCCGTATCGGTCTGCTCAGCGCCGGATTGCGCCGGCAGCCGGGAGTCCGGCCCAGGCCCCGCGCCGGTCGTCGTCGGCACCCCAGCCAGCACCAGGTGGCAGTTCGTGCCGCCCATGCCGAAGGAGCTCACCCCGGCCACCGGCACCCGGTCCGGCTCCGGCCACGGCTCCAGCTCGGTCAGGACCCTGATGTTGAGCTCGTCCAGCGGGATCCGCGGGTTCGGGGTGCGGAAGTTCAGGCTCGGCGGGAGCTCGCCGTGCCGGATCGCCAGCGCCGTCTTGAGCAGTCCGACGATGCCGGCCGCGCCTTCGAGGTGGCCGACGTTCGTCTTGGCCGAACCCACCGCCAGCGGTACCCGCGCGCCGTGCGCCCGGCCGAGTGCCTCGGCTTCCACCGGATCGCCGATCCGCGTTCCGGTGCCGTGCAGCTCCACGTACAGGATGTCCTCGGCGCGCACTCCGGATCGCTGCCACGCCGAGCGCAGCACGTCGTACTGCGTCCGCGGGTTCGGCACCGTCAGTCCGTCGGACGCGCCGTCGTTGTTCACCGCTCCGCCGAGGATGACGCACGCCACCGGATCGCCGTCGGCCAGCGCCGCGCCGAGCGGCTTGAGCACCACGGCGCCGCCGCCCTCGCCGCGCACATAGCCGTCGGCGCGAGCGTCGAAGGTGAAGCACTCGCCGCGCTCGGACAGCCCGCCGAAGCCGGCCGTCGCCAGGGTGCTCTCCGCCAGGATGTTGAGATTCACGCCGCCGGCCACGGCCAGGTCGGCCTCGCCGCGGCGCAGCGCCTCGCACGCCGCGTGCACCGCCACCAGCGCCGAGGACTGCCCGCTGTCCAGGGTCAGGCTCGGCCCGGTGAGCCCGAGCACGTACGAGACGCGGTTGGCGATGATGCCGCGGTGCGTCCCGGTGACGGTGTGGCCGCCGATCAGCTCGGCGCCGTGCTGGTACACCAGGGTCGCGTAGTCGTCCCAGATGCAGCCCACGAACACCCCGGTGCGGCTGCCGGCCAGCCGGCCCGGCTGGATCCGCGCGTCCTCCAGCGCCTCCCAGGCGAGTTCGAGCATCAACCGCTGCTGCGGATCCATCGCCGCGGCCTCGCGCGGGGAGACGGAGAAGAAGTCCGCGTCGAAGCCGTCGATCCGTTCCAGGAAGCCGCCGCGCGAGGGCAGCCGCGGATCGCGCGGCAGCCAGCGGTCGGCCGGCACGTCGGTGATCGCGCTGCGGCCCTCGCGCAGCAGGCTCCAGAACGCGGCGGGGTCCGCGGCCCCGGGAAGCCGGCAGGCCAGACCCACGACGGCGATCGGCTCCTCGGGAGCAAGGCGTGCGGGCGGTTGCTTGGACACGCTGGGTTCTCCTTGACGCACCGGTGGGCGGGCTCGTCCCTAGAGCTTCGACGGCTGATCGAAAGTCGGACTTAAAACGGGCTAAAGCCGTCGCGGCCCGCGAAACGCCTCCGTCGGCCACACCGCGCGGCCGTCGTTTAATGCGGCTTTAGACCGTCGGCCGAGGATTTCCGGGACTGACCGATCGGGACTGACCGAGCACACGTCCGGCACAGATCCGCCCGCGAGAACCCGTTCACAGGAGGCAGGTTTCATGAACACCAGTCCGCGTATCGTCCGGTACATCGCCGCCGTAGCTCTGGCGGGCTCCGGGGTCGTGGCCACCGGCGGGACCCCGGCCGAGGCGGCCCAGTCGCCCGCCGCCACCCTGGAGAATCTCAACGAGCTGATCGCCAGCTACCAGATCGACCCCGTGAGCGGGCCGTATCCGTCGGTGGGCGACACCGTCCACTACGTCGACTACCTCGAAACCCCCGACGGACACCGCGTCGGCACGGTCTACGGCTACCTGAACGTGATCGAGAAGGACCCGTCCACCGGGCACTACATCGACTTCGCCGCCGAGCGGATCGTCCTGGCCGACGGCACCATCGTGGACGCCGGCCTGTTCGACCTGAACGAGGCCTTCGGCCACGCCTGGGAGACGCTGCCCGCCTGGGGTGTCTGCGGCGCGTACGCGGGGGAGTACGGGCGCCGCGACTTCCAGATCGTCAAATCAGGGGTCTCGCTCAACGCGCGCATCGCGCTGAGCGGACGGTAGCCCCGTGAGCACGACGACCCCGGAGTCGCAGCTGCCGTCGTTTCCGATGCCGCGGGGGTGTCCGATGGCGCCGCCGGCGAAGTATGCGCAGCTGCGGCAGGAGGCGCCGGTCACGCGGGTCCGGTTGCCGACCGGCCGGGTGACGTGGCTGGTGACCGCGCACGCGCTCGCCCGGCAACTGCTCGCCGACCCCCGGTTGAACAAGAACCGCACCCTGCCCGGCTTCCCGGTCCTCGGCGCCGCCCCGGAGCGGGTCGCCGATCAGATCAGGGGATTCCTCGCGTCCATGGAGCCCGACGAGCACGCAGTGCATCGTCGTTTGGTGGTGTCGGAGTTTACGGTGCGTCGGGTGGAGGGGTTGCGGGGGCGGGTTCAGGAGATTGTGGATGGGTGTGTTCAGGGTTTGTTGGAGGGTGGGCGGCCGGGGGATTTGGTGGGGTCGGTGTCGTTGCCGGTGCCGTCGTTGGTGATTTGTGAGTTGTTGGGGGTGCCGT
>NZ_JBGCCM010000021.1:0-213976 GCF_041262085.1 Catenulispora sp. GAS73 | reverse complement strand
ACACCGACAACCGCTGGACCCTGGCCACCACATGACCAGGGGCCGCCCCAGAACCGGAACCACCCCTCACAACAAGATCTTCAGCAGCCTTCTAGGCGCACTCCGCGAGTAAAACCGAAGCCCTGGACCGATCCCCTCCGGTCCAGGGCTTCGGCATGTCCATTCGGCATGTCCGGAGCCACCGCGAGAAAACCCCCGCGGCGGCCCCGGCTCTGAGCTGCTGTCGACTAGCTCAGCGTCCACTGCTGGAGCGCGGAGCCGGTGTCCGCCTCCTGCGTCATCAGCGCGGCCGCGGCCGTCGAGGCCGTCGTCAGCAGCAGCCCGGTGTGGTTGTTCTTTAACGTCCACGACCCCGACGGCAGCTGCGTCGCCGTCCAGCGCTGATTGACCGCTCCGGAGCAGGACCACTGGATCACCGCGGTCCCCGGCGCCGTGTTCCCGCCGTTGTCGTCGGCGCACATGCCCGAGTCGCCGTTCGTCAGCGTGTAGCTGCCGTCCGTCTGACGTGCGAACGTCCACTGGCTCGTGGCGCCCGAAGCGGCGCCGGTCACCAGCTGGTCGCCGCCGTTCTTCGAACCGTTCGGCGTCTCCAGCGCCTGTCCCGAGACCGTGAGCGTGTGCACGCCGGACAGGTCCACCGGCTTCGGGCTGACCGCGTACGTGAACGTCGCGGTGGCCGACGCGTGGCCGGAGGACGCCGTCACCGTAACCGGGGACGTCCCCGGTTCGGTCGGCGTGCCGCTGACCAGGCCGCTGCCGGCGTCGATCGTCAGGCCCGCGGGCAGCCCGGTCGCCGAGTAGCGCAGCTGCCGCCCCTTGGAGTCGCTGCCGTTCACCTGCACGCTCGTCGCGGTCCCGACCACGCCGCTCTGGTTCCCCGGCGTCGCCACGTGCACGACCTCAGGCCCCTGCCCCGGGTGCGCCGGCGTGAACGTCAGTGTCTGCTCCGAGGGCTGACGCCCGCCGCCGACCGCGCTGCCGGAGGTGTCCGTCCATGTCCGCACCGGCGTGGTCTCCGCCGAGCGCGAGGAGTCCCACGCCATCCCCAGCGCCAGGCCGCTGTCCCGGTTCACCAGCCGGAACGAGCCCGGCGAGCCGGCGTTCGGCACCGCGAACCACTCCTGGCCCACGCTCGGGCCGGACGCGCCGATCGGCGTCGCCGCCGGAGCCGTGCCCCAGGCGCGTGCCGCGGTCTTCGAGGAGTCCACGCCCAGCGCGTCGCCGGTCGCGGCGTTCACCACGGTGTACGAACCGTCGCCGGTCGGCGCGATCGACCACGCCGCCTGCGCCCAGCCGTGGTACGCGTCCAGCGACGTCACCTGCGAGCTCCCGGCCGTCTGCGCCAGCACCCGGCCGTTCCCGCTGTTGATGACCACGTTCTGACCCTGCGGCACCACCGGCCGCGCCGGGGCCGAGCTGCCGATCGTGACGTCTGCGTACTCCCCGTCCGAGGTCGCGCAGGCGATCGAGCAGTAGGAGCGGAACGTCTTGCCGACGATCGTCGGGCTCCACTTGTTCGCCGTGTCCGCGAACCACCGGTACCAGGACCCGGACACGTAGCTCCCCGAGTCGCCGATCAGCCGCCACTTCTGGGTGGCCAGGTTGTCGGTGGCGTAGAACTGCTGCGGCTCCTTGCCGGTCTGGCCGACCGTCTCCGGCTCGCCGATGTACAGGCCCAGGTAGGCGTCGTAGGTGATGTTCATGATGAACAGCGGCGACTTCGTCGGCAGCTTCCCGGCGGCCATCTGCTGGTCGGCGGTGCCGGTGTTCGCCGGGTTGTAGTCGTGCGCCGGGTCGGTGTAGCCGCTCGGGTTCGCGGCGTCCGCCGGCTCCATGTTGCTCTCCAGCCCGCCGACGCCGGGCTGCGACCAGCTGCCGTTGTACCACTTCTGCCAGGTCCCGGCGGCCATCTTGCCGCTGATCGGGGCACGCGCGACGTGCGCCAGGCCGCCGTTTTGCTTGCCGCCGGTGCCCGGCTTGTTGACGATGCGGGAGCCGTAGAACACGTAGAAGTAGCCGGACGCCGGGTCGACGAACAGGCGCTGGTCGCCGTCGCCGTAGTCGTACGTCTGGTTCGGGAAGGCCTTGGTGTCGTTGCGGGTCGTGCTGTACGGCGAGGTGATCGCGTGCCCGAGGATCGACCAGGTCTTGCCGTGGTCGTGCGAGACCGCGTAGTCGATGGCGTCGTAGTGCAGGCCGTCGCCGAAGGGCTGCGGGGTGAACTCGTTGTGCACCAGGCCGTACCAGTCGCCGGTGTCCGGGTCGACCCAGGTGTCGGACAGGTCGCAGTAGTTGCGTTGCGAGTAGTAGCCGGTGCCGTTGTTCATATAGGTCGACTCAAGGCCGGTCGGGCTGTTGTTGCAGCGCCAGGTGGTGTCGTTGTTCGAGTCCTGGGGGTTCGCCGGGTTCACCGCGTTGCTCAGGCCGGTGTCCAGCGTCGCGTCGTCGAAGTTCGTCCCGCTGTAGAACTCCCACGAGCGCGGGTCGGTCTTGGCGTACAGCGAGTACGACTCCTGGAAGTGGAACGAGCCGTCGGTGTCGAGGTAGGCCGAGGCCGGGGTGTCGTCCGGGTACGCGAAGCTGTTCACGGCACCGATCGAGATCTGGTACGTGGGCTTGGCGCCGGACGCCGCCGACGCTTGGCCCGAAGGCAGCAACGCCATGGCCGCGACCGCTGCCACGGCGGTCGTCACGGCGAGGATTTTGCGCGGGTGTCGCACAGGTACTCCGTTCGGCTCTGAACGTTCATCCGGTGGTACCAGATGGTTATCTCGCAAGATCGAGCAGACAGTCGAGCATTCTCAAGCAGAATCCAAGTCGGCGCGGAGAAAAGTGCAGGCGCCCGGACCGTTGTCGATCCGGGCGCCTGATGCGCCTCATAACTACTTCACCGTTAGTTGACGGTCCACTGCTGGAGCGCCGAGCCGCTGTTCGTCTGCTGCGTGACCAGCGCCCCGTTCGACGTCGACGCCGTCGTCACCAGCAGCCCGCTGTTCACGTTCGTCAACGTGTACGCGCCACTGGCCAGCCGTGTCGCCGTCCAGTGCTGGTTGCTGTTGCCGGTGCAGGTCCACTGGATCACCGACGTCCCCGGCGTCGTGAACCCGCCGTTGTCGTCCATGCACAGCTGCGACTGCTGGTTCTGGATCTGGTACGAGCCGTCCGACTGCTGCGTGAACACCCACTTCTGGTTCGACCCGCCGTTCGGCGCCCAGGTGATCAGCTGCGTCCCGGCGGTCGTGGAGTGGTTCGGATCGTCCAGTGCCTGCCCGGACGCGGTCAGCGTGTGCGTGCCGGTCAGGTTCGGCGGCGCCGACCCGACGGTCCAGGTGAACGTCGTCGATCCGCTCGCGGTCCCCGACGAGGCGGTCACCGTCACGCTCGACGAACCGGCGGTGGTCGCCGTGCCGGAGATCAGCCCGGAGGAGCTGATCGAAAGCCCGGCGGGCAGTCCGGTCGCGGAGTACGTCAGGGCATTGTTCTTGCTGTCCGAGGCCGTGATCTGCAGCGAGGCCGCGGTGTTCACGGTCGTGTTCTGCGTCCCCGGGTTCGCGACCGCCACGGTCTCGGCGCCCGACGACGTCACCGCCGTGAAGGCCAGCGCCTGCTCCGCCGCGGTCCGGCCGCCGCCGACGCTGCTGCCCGACGTGTCGTCCCAGGCGCGCGTCGGCGTGGTCTCGGCGAGCCGTGAGGTGTTCGACGACAACGCCAGCACCAGGCCGCTGTACCTGTTGACCAGCTTGTAGCTGCCGCCGGCGCCGGTCACTGGCACGATCCACCACTGCTGCCCCACGCTGCCGGTCCCGCCGGACAGCGTCGTCGCGGTCGGCGCGGTGCCCCAGGCCCGGCTGGAGGTCGTCGACGAGTTGACGCCGAGGGCCTGGCCGGTCGAGGAGTTGGTGATGCGGTACGAGCCGTCGCCGTTGGCGGTGAACTGCCACGCCTCCAGCGCCGAGCCGGTCGCGGCGGCGTCGGAGGTGGTCGCCGAGCTGTTCGAGACCTGCGCCAGCACGCGGCCCGCGGACGTGCCGATCGTGTAGGACTTGGTGGTGTCCACCGGCGGCTGGGCCGGAGCGGTGGAGCCGATGGTCTCGTTGGTGTACAGCGAGCCGGCGTTGTTCACACAGGCCACCGAGCAGTACGCGCGGAACGATTTGCCGACGATAGTCGGATTCCACTTGTCGCCGCTGTCGGCGAACCAGCGGTACCAGGACCCCTGGGTGTAGGAGGACCCTGAGTCGCCGACGTAGTACCACTTCTGTGTCGATAGGTCGTCGGTGACGTAGTACTGCTGCGGCTGGGTGCCGGATACGGCCTCCGGCGTGCCGAGGTACAGACCCAGGTAGGCGTCGTAGGTGATGTTCATGATGAACAGCGGCGACTTCGAGGGCAGCTGGCCGGCCGACACCTGCTGGTCCACGGTCCCGGTGTTGGCCGGGTTGTAGTCGTTGGCCGGGGCCGTGTAGCCGTTCGGGTTGCTGGAGTCGACCGGCTCCATGTTGCTCTCCAGGCCGCCGACGCCGGGCTGAGTCCAGGCGCCGTTGTACCACTTCTGCCACGTGCCGGTCGCCATCTTGCCGCTGATCGGAGCGCGTGCGACGTGTGCCAGGCCGCCGGTGCTGCCGCCGACGCCGCCCTTGGGGACGACGCGGGAGCCGTAGTAGACGTAGAAGTACCCTGACGCGGTGTCCACGTACAGCCGCTGGTCGCCGTCGCCGTAGTAGTACGTCTGGTTCGGGAACGCCGTCGTGTCGTCGCGGGTCGTGCTGTACGGCGAGGTGATCGCGTGGCCCTCGATCTTCCAGGTCATGCCCCGGTCGGTCGACACCGCGTAGTCGATGGCGTCGTAGTGCAGGCCGTCGCCGAAGGGCTGCGGTGTGAACTCGTTGTGCACCAGGCCGACCCAGTTGCCGGTGTCGGGGTCCACCCACATGCCGATCAGGTCGCAGAAGTTCGGCTGGGTGTATCCCGAGCCGGACCCGGCGCTGGTCGAGGACAGGCCCGTCGGGCTGTTGTCGCAGCGCCAGGTGGTGTTGTTGTTCGCGTCCTGGGAGTTGGCCGGATTGACCGAGTTGCTGATCGTCGTGTTCAGGCCGGCGTTGTCGAAGTCGCTGCCGGAGTAGAACTGCCAGACCCGGCTGTCGGTCGACCCGTAGCCCGAGTAGGACTCCTGGAAGTAGAAGGTGCCGTCGCGGTCGACGAACGCCCCGGCCGGGGAGTCGGACTGCGCCGAGAAGGTGCCGTTCGAGCCGATGGTGACGGTGTACGTCGCGTTCGGCGGCGTGGCCGAGGCGCTGCCCGGCGTCAGCGCGCCGACGCAGGCCAACGCGCCGGCGGCGAGGGACGCCAGGAGGGTTTTGCGGAGTCTCACAGGTACTCCTTCCGAGGGGTGGGGGATTGCCCGAGAGTTATCTCTCACCGGCGGGCACGAGTCGAGCTTTTCCGAGCAGAATCCAAGGCCGCGCGGAGAAAAACACAGCGGTCCGGCGCTCGAAATGTAAGGTGTGAGACGTGACTTTGGATGTGACGATTCGCCCGGCCCGGCCCGACGAAGCTGAAGCGCTGACGGAGCTGGTCATGCGCTCCAAGGCCCATTGGGGCTACAGCGAGGAGTTCATGGAGAGCTGCCGGGACGAGCTCAGGGTCCATGCCGAAGAGATGGTTCCGCTGCGTATGACCGTCGCCGAGGCCGAGGGGCGCGTCGTCGCCGTGGCGTCGCTGGACGGACAGCTGCCGGAGGGTGAACTCCTGAACCTGTTCGTCGAGCCGGACGTGATCGGCAAGGGCGTGGGGCGGACGATGTTCCAGCACATGGCCGACACGGCGCGCGGCGTCGGGTTCCGCACCATGGCTCTTGATGCGGACCCAAACGCCGAGCCGTTCTACGAGGCGATGGGCTGCGTTCGCGTCGGAGTCGTGCCTTCAGGCTCGATTCCCGGGCGGACGCTCAACCGGTACGCCTTCGAACTCTGATCCGAGTGCTACGAGCCTCGCCCGCTCAGGTGATCGACCAGTGCTGCAACGCGCTGCCGCTGTCGTTCTGCTGCGTCACCGGCGCGTTGTTCGCCGTCGAGGCCGTGGTCAGCAGCAGGCCGCTGGTGACCGAGGCGATCGTGTACCCGCCGCCTGCCAGTGCCTTGACGTTCCAGTGCTGATTCGCGTTCCCGGTGCAGGTCCACTGGATCACGGCCGTGCCGGCCGCCGTGGAGCTGCCGGTCACGTCCAGGCACAGCCCGGACGCGCCGTTGGTGAGCTGGTAGGAGCCGTCGGGCTGCTCGGCGAACGTCCACTGCTGGTTGCTGCCGCCGTGCAGGACCCAGGTGATGAGCTGGGTGCCGGTCGCGGTGGAGGATCCGGGGTCGTCCAGGGCCTGGCCGCCGGTGGTGATGGTGTGGGTGCCGTTCAGCGACGACGTCGTATCGTCGAAGACCTCGAACTCCCACAGTGAGTAGCCCCACTGCGTGCCGCGCGCGGTGCCGTACATGCGGATGTAGCGGCCGGTGGCGTTCGGGAACGTGAGGGTCTCGGTGCCACCGGTGCCGTTCGTGCGGGTGGCCACGGTGGTCCAGGTCGTACCGTCGGTCGACAGCTGGACCTGGTAGTTCTTGCCGTACGCGGCCTCCCAGGCCAGCACCACGCGGTTCACGGTCTGCACTGAGCCCAGGTCCGCTTGGAGCCACGTCGGGTCGACGTACTGGCTGGACCAGCGGGTGCTCAGGTCGGCGTCTGTGGCGTCGGACGCCGGGAAGCTCGGCGTCTCGATGCTGGAGGCGGTGGTCGGCTTGCCCTGCGCCAGGTCGCCGGCGATGGAGGGCTTCGGGTAGAGCGGGTCGCGGCCGACGGCGTCCATGATCGGGACGAAGGCGGCGTAGGTGGCGACCAGCTTGGGGGAGTTCCACGTCATCTGCGCGAGGTCGCGCATCGGGTACTTGATGCCGTCGGCGGTCTGGTCCTCGGTCTCGGCGCCCGGGTTGTCACACCAGACGTGGATCAGGGAGCCGAGGTTCTTGGCGGCGTCGGTGATGGTGTTCGAACCCTGGAACAGGTCCGGGTTCCAGGACTCGTACATCCACGTCGTGTCCGGCTTGGCGCCGCCGTAGACGTAGTACGTCGGGGTCCACGACTCGTTGGCGACCGTGTGGCCGGCGTCGACGAGCTGCTGGGGCGTGAGGCCGTAGTTGTACCAGTACTCGACGATGACGTCCGGGTTGACGGTGATCGTGCCATCGCCTGACTTCAGGCCGTCGTTCCACATCCGCATCGTCTTGCCGCCGGCCCGCACGATGCCGTCGGCCCAGTTCACGAAGCCGTAGTAGGTGTCCTTCGCGGTGGCGTTCGCGCCGTAGTTCTGCTGGGCGTAGGTGAGTAGCTGCGGGTAGGAGCCGTAGTTCGTGACGTATTCGTCGGCCCCGAGGTGCCAGTACGGGCTGTTGGTGAACAAGGGTTCGTACTCGGTGATCAGGTCGCTGATCAGCTGCCGGGCGCCGGGGATGGTCAGGTCGATGAAGCTGCTGCTGGCGTTGCCGCTGCTGTCCTTGAGCCGGTAGTCATGGCCGATGCCCAGTTCGGCGGACAGGATCGCGTCCATGTGGCCCGGCATGTCGATCTCCGGGACGACCGTCACGTGGTACTGGTTCGCCAGCGCGATGATGGTCGCGATGTCCTGCTTGGAGTAGTGCTGCGAGGAGGTGATCTCCGGGTGCGTGGTGCTCTCCAGCCGGAAGCCGTAGGTGTCCGACAAGTGCAGGTGCAGGTAGTTCATCTTGAGGTAGGACATCTCGCGGATCTGGTTCTCCACGAACGCCACGTCGAAGAAGCGGCGGCCGGTGTCCAGCATCAGCCCGCGCTCGGACTTGTCGGGGGAGTCGGTCGCGGTGCCGGCTGCGATCGTCGGGCCCTGATGCAGGAGCTGCAGCACGGTGCGGGTGCCCCAGAACTCGCCGGTGGTGGTGCTGCCCTGGATCGAGATGCTGGTGCCGACGGTCATGGTGTAGCCCTCGGAGGGCTGGCTGCCGCCGAGGGTCAGGGCGATGTCGCCGGGGCCCGCGGTGCCTTGTGCGACGCCGACGGTGCGGCCTTCCAGGGCGGACAGGTCGGTGGCGAAGGTGGCGGCGTCGCCTTGGAGTCGTGCGGCGTAGGCCGGGTCGATGACGACGCGGCTTGCCGTACTCCAGGTGTAGGAGCCGGAGCCGGAGTTGGCCGACCAGGTGCGGACCGCCGGGATGGTCTGCGGCGGGCCGGAGGCGGTGGCGGCGCGCGCGGCGTGCGGCGTGGTGACCAGGGAGACGGGGACGACGGCGGCTATGAGGGCAGCCGCCGGGACGATACGGAGGGATCGCATGGATCGCATGGACCTGCCCGGTTCACTAGGTGGGAGCGGTGCATGGTTTTGAGCGAAAGGTGCGTGGTCTAGACCGCTGGCGCGCGCTAGTGCGCAGTATTGAACAAGGATCAGCGCTTGGCAAGCGTCTCCACGAACTCTGAGAGGAAGTCGGCGACCGGTTCGGGGCGGGTGAACACGGCGAGGTGGTCGGCGTCCAGGCGGGTCGTGGGCCAGCCGAGGGCTTCGGCGCGGTCGGCCTGCTCCTGGTAGCCCTCGCTGAGCTGGAGGTAGAGACACTGTGTCTCCGATGGCAACACAGTGTCCGGAATCGGCTCTTCGAAGTACGCCAGCGCGATCGGATGGAGCTCGGCCAGGAACGCTTCTCGTTGCTCTGCTTGAGGAATCAACTCTGTCATGAGCGCCGGTGGGAACCACTGGCTCCAGGGCGGGAGCATGCCGCCGTCGGCCATCGCGGTCAGGGCTTCGCGGAAGTCCGGCGGGGAGGCGTCGAAGTCGCTCAGGCCGGGGCGGGGGAGTTGCGCGTCGATGAAGGCGGCGGCTCTTACTCGGCTGCTGAGGGCGTCGGCGAGAGCGTCCGCGATGGCCGGGAGGTAGGCGCCGGCACCGCTGTGGCCGACGAGGACGACCTCGTCGTGGTACGGCGCGGTCCGGGCCTTCCGGGCCACCTCGTCGGCGATGCGGCGTGCGTACGGCCCGGGCCCGGCGGCGATGCCGTGCAGACTCGGCACGAGTACGTCGTAGCGGTCGCGCAGCAGAGCCGCTACCGGCTGCCAGGTCGCGGGGCCCACCAGCGGGCTGTGGACCAGGATCAGGAGTGGCGCGTGTGACATGAGGTGATTCTCGCCGAGCCTGCTCCGCGACGTTCCGGCGCTTGTCAGCGCTTGTCAGCGCTTGTCAGAGGCGCCGCGTAATCTCTAAACCATGCGCCCTCTGTCCGAACTCACCCGCACCGTCGCGCCGATCGAGGTCGTCAGCGACTACCAGCCCGCCGGCGACCAGCCGGCGGCCATCGCCGAGCTGGCTCGGCGGATCGAGGCCGGGGAGAAGGACGTGGTGCTGCTCGGCGCCACCGGCACCGGCAAGTCGGCCACCACCGCGTGGCTGATCGAGAAGGTCCAGCGCCCGACCCTGGTCATGGCGCCGAACAAGACGCTGGCCGCGCAGCTGGCGAACGAGTTCCGCGAGCTGCTGCCGAACAACGCGGTCGAGTACTTCGTCTCCTACTACGACTACTACCAGCCCGAGGCTTACGTCCCGCAGACCGACACCTACATCGAGAAGGACTCCTCGATCAACGAGGAGGTCGAGCGGCTGCGGCACTCCACCACCAACTCGCTGCTGACCCGGCGCGACGTGGTCGTGGTCTCGACCGTGTCCTGCATCTACGGCCTGGGCACGCCGGAGGAGTACCTGAAGGCCTCGGTGCGGCTGCGGGTCGGCGAGGAGCACGACCGCGACAAGCTGCTGCGCCGCTTCGTGGACATGCAGTACGCGCGCAACGACCTGGCCTTCACCCGCGGCACGTTCCGGGTGCGCGGCGACACCGTCGAGATCTTCCCGGTCTACGAGGAGCACCCGGTCCGCATCGAGATGTTCGGCGACGAGGTCGAGCGCCTGATGACGCTGCACCCGGTCACCGGCGAGATCCTGACCGTCGACGAGGAGCTGCGGGTCTTCCCGGCCACGCACTACGTCGCGGGCTCGGACCGGATGGAGCGCGCGCTGGGCAACATCGAGATCGAACTCGCCGACCGGCTGGCCGAGCTGGAGAAGCAGGGCAAGCTGCTGGAGGCGCAGCGGCTGCGCATGCGCACCACCTACGACCTGGAGATGATGCGCCAGGTCGGCTTCACCTCCGGCATCGAGAACTACTCCCGGCACATCGACGGCCGCGAGGCCGGCTCCGCGCCGTCCACCCTGATCGACTTCTTCCCCGAGGACTTCCTACTGGTCATCGACGAGTCGCACGTCACCGTGCCGCAGATCGGCGCCATGCACGAGGGCGACGCCTCCCGCAAGCGCACGCTGGTCGAACACGGCTTCCGGCTGCCCTCGGCGATCGACAACCGGCCGCTGCGCTGGGAGGAGTTCGAGGAGCGGGTCGGGCAGACCGTCTACCTGTCGGCCACGCCGGGCCCGTACGAGCTGGCCAAGCAGGGCGACGAGCCCTCCAAGACCCCGGTCGAGCAGATCATCCGGCCCACCGGCCTGATCGACCCGCAGGTGGTGCTCAAGCCGACGCACGGCCAGATCGACGACCTGGTCGCCGAGGTCCAGGCGCGCGCCGCCCGCGACGAGCGCTCGCTGGTCACGACGCTGACGAAGAAGATGTCCGAGGACCTGACGGACTACCTCCTGGAGCGCGGCGTCCGTACCCGCTACCTGCACTCCGAGGTGGACACGCTGCGCCGCGTGGAGCTCCTGCGCGAGCTGCGGATGGGCGAGTACGACGTCCTGGTCGGCATCAACCTGCTGCGCGAGGGCCTGGACCTGCCCGAAGTCTCCCTGGTGGCGATCCTCGACGCGGACAAGGAAGGCTTCCTGCGCAGCGGGCGCTCCCTGATCCAGACCATCGGCCGTGCGGCCCGCAACGTCTCCGGCGAGGTCCACATGTACGCGGACACCATCACCCCGTCGATGCGGCTGGCGATCGACGAGACCAACCGCCGCCGCGAGAAGCAGGTCGCGTACAACGAAGCCCACGGCGTCGACCCCCAGCCGCTGCGCAAGCGCATCGCGGACATCACCGACCTGCTGGCCCGCGAGGACGCCGACACGGCCGAGCTGCTGGGCGGCTCCGGGCGGCAGCAGTCGCGCGGCAAGGCGCCGGTGCCGGGCGTCGCGTCGAAGGGGACCATGCGGTCCCTGGACGTGGCCGGCAAGCCGGCGGACGAGCTGCTGGGGCTGATCGAGGACCTGTCGCAGCAGATGCACGCGGCCGCGGCGGAGCTGCAGTTCGAGCTGGCGGCTCGGTTCCGGGACGAGATCGGGGAGTTGAAGAAGGAGCTGCGGGCTATGCAGGCGGCTATGTAGGGCTGGTGCTTGGGCTCTGGTTGCTGGGGCGGTCCGCGGCGGGAGGTTCTGCTGCGGGCCGCCTTTGGCGTTTCGGGGTGCTTGCGGCCGGGTGCTCGGGGTCGAGGTGCTTCGGCTCGCCCCCTCGCCGATCACGCGTGTCGGTGATATCCCCGCCTCCCCACCGGGCATTACTCTGGAAGAGAGGAGCGAAACATCGCGATGACCAGGTTCGATCCGCACCGGATCCGCAGCGGCGACGAGCCCATGCACGCGCGCAGCCCCCTGCGCATGCGGCTGACCATGGCTCTCATCGGCCTGGCCAGTGCGATCGGCGGGGTGGTCTTCTTCATCACCCAGCACGCCGTCGGCTTCGTCGTCTTCTGCGCCGTCGTCGGCCTCGTCGCCCTGGTCGACGCGCTGGTCGTGGCCCGCCACATCCGTCAGGGCCCGCATTGGCAGCCCGGGCGCGACATCCCGCCGTACCGTCCCGTCGAGGAGCCCGAGGACTGGCCGGAAGACCCCTCGCCGCTCTCGCAGCGGACCCGCGAGCAGGTCTACCTGATCATGATGGGCACCTGCCTGGTCCTCGTCATCCTCGCCTGGACCGTCGTCCGGCTGTTCTCGCCGGGCCTGGCGATCGCGATGAGCGTCGTGGCGGCGTTCATCCCGCCGTTCGCGGTGATGGTGGCGAACGCGCGGGGGCGCAATTGGTGAGCTTGGCGGCGCTGGGGATGGACGGCGTCCCGGCCCTCGATCCGTTGAGCTATCCCGGCCGGACGATCGATGGGCCCGCGTTGCTCAGCGGTTCGCAGTTGTTTGAGATGGCGCCGACCGCACAGCGGTACCTGGGCAACTGGCTCGTGGCCGGCGGCGCGACTCTGGACGACACGCTCGACGAGACCGGCGGGTCGTCGACCGGCAAGCGTCACCCGGTGATCGCGATCGGCTCCAACGCCGCACCCGGTCAGCTGCACTACAAGCTGAGCCGGCTCGGCCGCGCCGCAGTCGTCCCGATGACGACGCTCCGCGTATCAGGGCTCGGCGTCGGTGTCTCAGCGCACGTCGCACGGAACGGCTACGTCGCCAACTCCCCGTTCGCCGACCCCGGCAGCGAGGCAGAGGTGGTGCTGACGCTTCTGGACGCCGACCAGCTGCAAGCCGTGGACGACACCGAGCTGCCCCCATACCGCAGGGTCCTGCTGTCCGGCGCGGACTTCCCGATGACGCTGCCGTCGGGGGAGCGGTTGGTCGCCGCGTATCTGTACGTCAACGCCACCGGCGTGCTCGCCGGTGCGGACGGCAAGCCTCGTCTCCCCAGCGCCCAGACCGCGCTACTGAGCGACTTGCTGGAACGGTCAGCGCGTCTGCGGCGGCTGTTCGACTCCCCGCAGGACTGGGTCACCAAGGCGCGCGCCGATGCGGGGCTTCGCGACGCGGTGAAGCAGATCTTCCACGAGTCCGGCTGGGTCCTCCCGCAGGACGCCCTGCTCCGCAACGTCTACGAAGGCAGCACTCCCTCCGCCTTCGCCTACGACGAAATCTCACCTCTGGCGAGCAGCCGCGACCGCACGTAGGCTGCACTCCGCCGTCCGATTACTGTAACGTGTTCTAGTTCCGTCCCAGCCCCCGGCGAGGAGCCCTCATGACCGCGGACCTCAAGCTCGGCCTCCAACTCGGCTACTGGGCCTCCACCCCGCCCTCGTACGACTGGGTCGGCCTGGCGCGCCAGGCCGAGGACCTCGGCTACGACTCGGTCTGGACCGCGGAGTCGTGGGGCTCCGACGTGTTCACGCCCCTGGCGTACCTGGCGGCCAGCACCAGCCGGATCCGCCTCGGCACCGGCATCGCGCAGATGGCCGCGCGCACGCCCACCGCCACGGCGATGCACGCCATCACGCTGGACCACCTCTCCGGCGGCCGCGTGATCCTGGGGCTGGGGCTGAGCGGTCCGCAGGTGGTCGAGGGCTGGTACGGCCGGCCGTACCCGAAGCCGCTGGCGCGCACCCGCGAGTACGTCGAGGTGATCCGCAAGGTCCTCCGCCGCGAGACCGTCACCAACGACGGCGAGTACTACCCCCTGCCGTATCAGGGCCCAGACTCGATGGGCCTGGGCAAGCCCCTGCGCACCAACCTGCGCCCCCTGCGCAAAGACCTCCCCCTCTTCCTCGGCGCCGAAGGCCCCAAGAACGTCGCCCTGACCGCCGAGATCGCCGACGGCTGGCTCCCCCTGTACTACGTCCCGGAACGCCCCGAGGTCTACGCCGACCAGATCGCCGCCGCCAAGGACGGCTTCGAGATCACCGCCATGGTCCACCTCGCCTTCACCGGCCCCGCCCCCGAAGACATCGAACAGGCCCTGTGGCCCATCAAGGGCGCCCTCGCTTTCTACATCGGCGGCATGGGCGCCAAGGGCGCGAACTTCCACAAGAACCTGATGGTCCGCATGGGCTACGAAGCCGAGGCGGACCGCATCCAGGAACTGTTCCTCGCCGGCAAGCGCGACGAGGCGGTGATGGCGGTCCCGAGCGCGTTCGCAGACGAGATCTCGCTGGTCGGCCCGCCCGAGCGCGTCAAGGAGCGTCTGGTGGCGTGGCGGGAGTCTCCGGTGACGACGTTGCTGGTGACGGCTCGGAAGGGGGAGACGTTGCGGGGGTTGGCGGAGCTGGTTCTTTAGCCTCAAGGGCTGCGAGGCGGTTGTAGAGCTTGCGGATTCGAAACGAGCCAATCCACTTCTCGTGCATCTCGAGCGCCAGCGCCCGCAATCGCCTACGAGTGTCGGCCGACACCCTGTCCAGTTCAACCGCGTTGACGAACAGGCCGAGGCAGAGCGCGTTGAAGGCGAATGTCTCGTTCAGCGGCAGGTTCGACGGGACGTCCGGAAGCGCGTTCGCGAGATCGAGGATCGCGTCGTCGGCGTGCTCGGAGGTGTACGGCGCCACGAGCGCCGCCGTCATCAGGGCGCTCGCCGTCACGAGCCGCCCGTCCGCGGTGTTGTAGAGGGTGCTCGCGAGACGCGGCAGGGCATCGGCTATCGGCATCATGTTGTGCATGGCCATGTCCAGGCGCCGGTCGGTGAGGAAGTTCGCCCGCCCTACCATCGCGTCGTGGGAGTGCGAATCCCACCGGCCGCCGTTCTGCCACCGGGAACCGGCGAAGTGGTACGGCCACTTCATGTCGGGCTCGGCCGTGACGGCGCCGGGCTGTCCGAAGCGGACCACGATGTCCTGGTGCTCGCCGATCCACGTACGCTCCACCGTCAGGCAGTCGGCGAGGCCGTTCCACCCCTCGCCGCGAACGCAGCTTCGCCACAGGTTCACGAACCGGCGCCACTGGTTCACGGCGCCGTAGCCCTTGTCCGGGTACATCGCCCGCATGCTGATGCTGCCCCGGGTCATGACCATGAGGAGGAACAGGTTCGCGTGCCAGCTTGCGGCGCGCGTCACCACCTCCGCGAGGACCGGCTGGTAACCGGAGTACGTGTGGTCGCTCCGCTCCATGAGGCTGTTGTGGAACAGCGTGGTGACCACCTCGGCCATGGCGTCGCGGACCGCTGGATCGCGTTGGGCCGTCAGCTCCGCCAGGAAATCGACGATCGGCGCCCGGGCGGCCAGGGCGTCGAACGACAACAGCGAGTAGAGCAGCGTGTCGTTGATCGTGGGGGACATCGCGTAGGTCGAGGTCGAGGCGAGGTGCTGCGCGGCGAGATCGTCGAGCAGGAGGACGACCAGGCGTGCGATGAGGTATTCGCTGAAGGTCGCGTGCAGGAACTCATAGGTCTGCATCTCCTCGCCGTCACGCGTCGCGCGCACGTCGTGGATGAAGAAGAACCTGCCGATCATCTGCTGGCCGGCGGTGAGCGTCGAACGCATGGTGTTCTGGCTGCGCTCGGCTTTCCAGATGTTCAGGTTGCCCAGGTCCGCGGTGACGCTTTCCGCATCGATCCACTGAGCGCCCCGGTTGAACATCGCGAAAGCGACGATCGACAGCCGCAGTAGCTCCTGCTCGACCCGGCGGTCCAGGTCGGTGACGTCCGGGTCCTTCATCAGCTCGCGGCGGGCGAAGTCCTTGAGCAACTGTTCGTAGACCGTGCTCAGGCTGATGCCGGGATCCAATGAGCTCAACGCGTTGTCCGAGGCGTCGTACAGCGCCAGCATCAGCAGCAGGAGCGGCTGCTCGGCGAGCGTGCGGTAGCGGAGTACGGTCGCGAGGGACAACACCCGCACGCCGCGGTCCGTGAGCGAGGGCTCGTTCGTCCGGTTCCAGATGTCGACCCAGACGGCGATCTGCTCGTCGTCGAACGGCTCCAGGCGGATGATCGGGGTGTGGGTGGGAATCGTCGCCCGGTTGGCGACGGCGGTCCGGCTGGTGACGATCACCGCGACCGAGCGGCCCTGGTCGCGTTCGCGTTCCTGGAAGCGCTCGATCCGGAGCAGGAAGTCGGTCTGGGCGACACCGGTGGCCTGGAGCAGTTCGTCGAAGCCGTCCAGGATCACCACCGGGGTCAGGTTCGGGTCGGCGGTCGCGAACCGGGGCCACTGCACGCGCTCACCGGTCTGCTCGCGGATCGCGGACTCGATGTAGTCCTGCAGATCGCCTTCGGCGTCGACGCGGCGCAGCTCGACCCGGATCGGCAGGAAGTACTCGGTCGGCAGGCGGGCCGCGAGGATCCGGGTGAGGACGGACTTGCCGGAGCCGGGTTGGCCGAGGATCAGCAGCGGTAGGCCCAGGGCGTACTCGGACATCAGGTACGAACTCAGCACCGTGGGCAGGTCGTGGCGGAGTTCGCGGTCGTCCCAGCTCTGGCTGGCGGGAAGCGTCGTGAACGTGAGCCGGAAGCTGTGGTCGATGTAGCCCTCGCCGAGTGAGGGCACCGCGAGGTGGGATTCCGGACCGTCGGTGACGATGATCGGCTTCGCCAGGGCCGCTCGATGGGCGCGGACGAGGGACTCCTGGTGGTGTGCCGCGGATTCGGCGGCGAGCGGTGCCAGAAGCGCTTCCAGATCGGCCAGGCCGGCGGCCAGCTGTTCGCGGGTCGCGGCGTGGGCTTGGAGGTTGACCCAGACTCCGAACTCGGGGCAGTCCGCGGACAGCCGCCTCAGATTCTCTTGATAACGCGCTGCCGCCTCGCGGGGTACGCGATCTGCCACCAGCTCGGTGAGACGGTCTCGCCGGGTCTCGTCGAGCGTGTCCCAGAACGCCAGCCCCGCCAGGAACTTTTGCACGTCTGCGGAAGCGTTCGCGAAGATCCTCACCGAGGTGGCGTCCCACAATGGTGATCCGGCGCTCGTCGTCAGGCTCAGTTGCTTGTAGAGATCGCGCCGGCCGCTGCTGGGGCCGGTCGCGAGAGTCATCGCTGCCTGCGTCGCGGCTGGGATCTGCGGCGCCTCAGTCTGTAGGAACTCGCGTATCGCCTCGCCGAGGGCATCGAAATACGCGGTAGTCCGTATAACCGCGTGCGCCGCGTGAATCCGCTCGGTCCGGGTCAGCCGATCAACTCCGCGCAGCTTTTCTCCGAACTTGTCGAGCACCTTCGCCATCAGCCGCAGCGCCTGCTCTCGCGCTTCGAAGAGGTCGAGCACCCCCGTTCCGAGCAGTACCGTGGCACTCACGTCGTCGAGCAGCTTGACCAGCTGGTTCTCGCCGCCACCCAGGAGCTTGACCGCATCGCTGTAACGCAAAGACCGCCGCATCCGACCATCATGTCGGGTGCGGCGGCCTGTGATCCACCTGAATCAGGGTTCTGGCCGAAGCCTCACGGGCTCGGCGGCGGCCCGTCCTGATCGGCCAGGAACCGCTCGAACTCCGCCGCGAGTTCGTCCGCGGTCGGCATCTTCCCGTCGTTGTCGCTCAGCAGGTTCTTGCGGTCCGTCACGTTGAAGGCGTCGTACTGCCGCTCCAGCGCTCGCACCACGTCCTCGACCTCCGAGGACTCCTGGACCTGGCGGTCGATGTCCTCCGACGCGCGACGCGCCGCGTCGCGGAGTTCGACGTCGGGCAGGACCAGGCCCGTCGCCTCCGACACGGCGCGCAGGAGGCGGATCGCAGCCTGCGGATACAGGGACGAGGCCAGGTAGTGCGGGACGTGTACCGCGAACCCTGCCGCGTCGTGGCCCCACTCGCCGAGGCGGTACTCCAGCAGGGATGCCGCGCTGCTGGGGACCTGGAGGCGGTCCAGGACCGGCTGGTCTGTGGTGTCGACCAGGCCGGGGTTGGTGGCGTGGGCCGTGATGCCCAGGGGGCGGGTGTGCGGGATGCCCATGGGGATGCCGTGCATGCCGACGGTGATGCTGACGTCGAAGTGCTCGATCAGGCTGCGGACCGCCAGGGCGAACAGCTCCCACTCGCGGTCCGGTTCCAGGCCGTCCAGGAGCAGGAAGCGCTTGCCCGCGCCGTCTGTGAGCAGGTGCAGGTCCAGGGCCGGGTCTTCGTAGTGGTCGTAGTGGTCCTTGTCGAAGGTCATCGTGGGGCGCCGGCTGCGGTAGTCGATGAGCCGGTCCACGTCGAAGGATGCCACCAGGCGGTGGTCGAACTGGTCCAGGAGGTGCTCGGAGGCCAGGCGGCCGGCGCCGCCGGCGTCCATGAAGCCCTCCATCTGGTGCAGCAACACGACGCCGGCCAGGCCCGGTGTGCCGGGCGCCAGCTCGTAGAGAGCCTTCGGATCCTTGCGCGCGACCACTGTGAAGCACCCCATCCGTCTTGTCGTGGCTGTCCGGCGGTTCACGTCCAGCCTAACGAAGAGCGGCGAACCGGTGGTGATCTATTCCATCCCGGTGCACAAAGTTGCGGTGTTTGTGAGCGACGCCGGTAGTCCGCTGCTGCGGCGTTTAGGAGGCCGAGCGCCGGATCCGCCCTGCATAGCGCGCCTCCAGGGCGTCGTTGTGGGCGTCGCTGCCGGTGGCGTTCGCCGAAAGGTACATCGGCGCCTCGACACCGCGCTCGGCCAGCAGCCGCACCGCCTCGGCGATCACCATCTGCGCCAGCACCGCGTTGCCGACCGAGGAGATCCCGCACACGTTCGCGCCGAAGGACGGCAGCGGGAGCACCGCGTCCCCGTACGGCGCGCCGTTGTCCAGCACCACGTCGGCGAAGTCCTTGAGCACCTTGCCGGAGGAATGGCGCGAGGTGATGCGCGACGTGTGCTCCAAGGAGGTGATGGCGATCAGCTTGTGACCCAGGGAGGTGACGTGCTCGGCCATGTCCACGATCACCCCGTTGCCTCCCGAGTTCGACGCGATCACGAACACGTCCTGCGGCTCGACCGGCGCCAGCTCGTAGATCCGCTTCGCCAGCCCCTCCTGCCGCTCGACCTTGGGGTCGTTGAGCAGGTCCACCGGCTCCCCGCCGAACAGGATCAGGTCGCGCATGGCCAGCTTGTTGCTCGGCACGAACCCCCCGGCACGCCCGGACACCTCCATCGCCAGCGCCTCCGAATGCCCGGTCCCGAAGGCCTGCAGCACGCCCTCGGCCGCGATCGAGTCCGCGATCAGGGCTCCGGCCGCCACGACCGCGTCAGCCTGGGTCTTCTCGATGTGCTCCAGGACCCGGCGCACCTCGGCGAGGTATCCGGTCGGCGACAGCTCCGGCGACAGGGACTCCATGGGCTTCTCCCTCGATGCGGTGCGGCGTGATGCAATCCGGCCATGTGGTCTACACCACAAAGATCCGGGTCCATCAAAGCAGATCCACCCCGGAGACCACCATGGTTTGCGCTATCGCCGTCCGGCCTGGGAGCATGGAGGTATCGAAGGGGAGTACTCCTCAATCGGACGGATCGTCATCACGGAGCCCACGGCTCCCGGTCCCCCGGCCTGACCTGCGGTTCCGTAGGTTTCAGGTGGAGAAGACTTTCGGCGCTTGTGCACGTCCTGACAACGCCGGAGGAGTCCCGCCATGCACGTCACCCTGACCGTCTGGATCGCCACGATCGCCGTCCTGGCCGTGGCCGTCGGTCTGGACCTGTGGCACGGCATCCGGTACCCGCACGCCATCAAGACCCGCGAAGCCGCGGTCTGGGTCACCGGCATCGTCGCGGCGAGCATCCTGTTCGGCGCCGGCGTCTGGTACTTCACCGGCCACCGCTACGGCAGCGAGTTCTTCGCCGGCTGGATCACCGAGTACAGCCTCAGCGTCGACAACCTGTTCGTCTTCGTCATCATCCTGACCAAGCTCCGCGTCCCGCGCGCCTACCAGTCCCAGGTGCTGCTGTGGGGCGTCGTGATGGCGCTGGTCCTGCGCGGCATCTTCATCGGCGTCGGCAGCGCCGTGATCAACCAGTTCAGCTGGATCTTCTACGTCTTCGGCGCCTTCCTGGTCTACACCGCGGTGAAGCTGGCCACCGGGCACGGCGGCGAGGAGGAGTTCAAGGAGAACCGCCTGCTGCGCCGGGTGCGGAAGGCCGTGCGGACCACCGACGACTACGACGGCGCGCGGCTGGTCAGCCACGTCGACGGCCACCGACGCTTCACCCCGATGCTGATCGTCATGGTCGCCATCGGCTCCACCGACCTGCTCTTCGCCCTGGACTCGATCCCGGCCATCTTCGGTCTGACCAAGGAGCCGTACATCGTCTTCACGGCCAACGCCTTCGCGCTGCTGGGCCTGCGCCAGCTGTACTTCCTGCTCGGCGCCCTGATGGACCGGCTGGTGCACCTGTCCTACGGCCTGTCGGTGATCCTGGGCTTCATCGGCGTGAAGATGGTCTTCGAGGCGCTGCACGGCTCCGGGGTCGAGCACGTCGGACCGGTCACCGTGCCGACCATCGGCATCGCCACCTCGCTCGGCGTCATCATCGGCGTGCTGGCCATCACCACGGTGACCAGCCTGTGGAGCACGCGGCGCGCGCAGGCCGAGGAAGCGTCCGCGCAGGAGCCTGAGAAGGCGCCCGCGCAGGTGTCCAAGGAGCAGCCCGAGGAACTGCCGGAGCAGCAGCCCCAGGAGTGAAAACCCCTGCTGGCGCCTCGGTTTTCACAGGTGTCTCCTGAATGTGGCATGCTGCCGCGCGCACATCTCGTCAGGATCCTGTCCAGACCCAGGGGGGTCAATGAACGGCTTCGTGAAATTCGTCGTGCGCGGCAACGTCGTCGGGCTCGCCGTCGGCGTGGTCATCGGCGCCGCGTTCGCCACGCTGGTCACCGCGTTCACCGGCGCGTTCCTCACGCCGCTGATCGGCTGGGCGACCGGCGGCATCGGCGACTACAGCAAGAAGGTGTTCACGCTCGGCAAGACGACGTTCCCCTACGGGACGTTCATCAACGCCGGCATCAGCTTCCTGCTCACCGCCGCGACGCTGTACTTCCTCATCGTGCTGCCGGTGAACAAGATCACCGAGGAGCTGAACCCGCACCACGATCTGTCGCACGCCAAGCGCGCCTGCCCGGAGTGCCTGCAGCAGATACCGGCGCGGGCCCGCCGTTGCAGCTTCTGCACCTCGGCGGTGTCCCCGATCCTCGACGAGGACTCCCCGGCGCTCACCGATGAGATCCCCGGCGAGATCCCGCTGCACACCGATCTGCCGGAGATGAAGCTGCCGGAAGCGGCCCCGGCGTCGTCCTCGGCCGGAGCCTCCGGGGGCACCGGGGGCAGCGGGACGTCCGACGCCAAGCCGGCGTCCGGCGCCGTGGCCGCCGGGGCGTAAAGAGCACCTCCCTCATGCGGCGACCAATAAGGTCGCCGCATGAGCTACTTGCAGGGGCCGCTGTTCGTCCTCACGTGGATCCTGACGGTGGTCGTGCTGGCCTCGGTTGTGCGCCGCCTGCTCGGCGTCCGGTTCTCGGCCACCCGGCTGATCCTGGCCGCCGGGATCTCCTGGGCCATGTCGGGGCCGATCCTGACCGCCATGCTCGGGCCCAAACTGCCCGACGGCTCCCTCGCGGATTCCACGAAGCCGCTGCTGCTGGTCCTGGCGCTGCTGGTGATCCTGTTGCCCAGCATGGTGTTCCTGGTGGTCGCCGAGGTGCTCGCCCCCAGCGGCAGCCTGCCGACGCCGCTGGAGTGGATCAGTGGCCTGCGACAGCGGGTGGCACGCTCGCGCCGCTACTGGCGGTTCACCATGATCCTGATGCGCCACGGCCTCGGACCGTACCTGCGCGGCCGACGTCCGCAGGCGAACATCGGCCGGTCGTTGCGCGGCGCGCTCAACGAGGGCGGGCTGACCTTCATCAAGTTCGGCCAGATCCTGTCCACCCGGCGGGACCTGCTGCCGGCCGAGGTGGTCCACGAGCTGTCGCTGTTGCAGCACGAGGCCGCATTCGTGCCGTGGCCGGAGATAGAGGCCGTCCTGGTCGCCGAATACGGCACGGTCGCCTCCGTCTTCGATCGCTTCGACCGTGAGCCGATGGCCGCAGCGTCGGTCGCGCAGGTGCACTCCGCGCGGCTGGTCTCCGGCGAGGAGGTGGTGGTCAAGGTGCGCAGGCCCGGCGTGACCACCGTCGTGGAACGGGACCTGGACATCATCCGGCGGCTGGCCCGGACGCTGGAGCGGCGCACGTCGTGGGCCCGGTCGTTGGGCGCGGTGGCGCTCGCCTCGGGGTTCGCGGCCGCGCTGCGCGAGGAGCTGGACTTCTGCATCGAGGCGCGGAACCTGGCGGCGGTCGGGGTGACGCGGGTCGAGGGCGTGGCGGTGCCGAAGGCGTTCACCGAGCATTCGTCGAAGCGGGTGCTGGTGATGGAGCGGTTCGAGGGCGTGCCGCTGCGGCGCGCGATGCCGCAGCTGGCCGAGCGCGGGATCTCGTCGCGGGAGCTGGCCGAGCGGCTGCTGGACTACTTGCTGCGGCAGATGATGATCGACGGTGTCTTCCACGCCGATCCGCATCCCGGCAACATCCTGCTGCTGACCGACGGCCGGCTCGGGATGCTCGACTTCGGATCTGTCGGGCGTCTGGACTCCTCGCTGCGGTCCTCGATGCAGCGGCTGCTGGCCGCCGTCGACGCGGGGGACCCGCTGTATCTGTGCGATGCGGTGCTGGAGGTGATGACGGCGCCGGAGGAGATCGACGAGGCCGCGCTGGAGCGGGACCTGGGGCGGTTCACCGCGCGGCATCTGCGCAGCAACTCAGGGTTCGACGTCGCCATGTTCACCGATCTGTTCCGGATCGTCAGCTCGTACGGTTTGGCGGTCCCGGCCGAGGTCGCGGCGGTGTTCCGGGCGTTGGGGACGTTGGAGGGGACGCTCACCGAGTTGGCGCGGGACTTCGACATCGTCGCCGAGGCGCGCAAGCTGGCCGGCGGGTACGCGGCCGAGCGGCTGACGCCGTCGGCGCTCAAGCGCGAGGCGGTGACCGAGCTGGCGGCGCTGGTGCCGATGCTGCGGCGGCTGCCGCGGCGAGTGGACCGGCTGGTCGGGGCGCTGGAGAGCGGGAAGCTGAGTGTGAACGTGCGGCTGTTCGCCGACCGGCGGGACCGGGATGTGGTGACCGGGCTGGTGCACCAGGTGCTGATCACGGTGATCGCGGCGACGTCCGGGCTGATGGGGGTGTTGTTGGTCGGGCGGCAGAACGGGCCGATGGTCGGGAAGGCGGTGAGCCTGTACCAGTTCCTCGGGTACAGCTTCCTGGCGGTGGCGAGTGTGTTGGCGTTGCGGATTCTGGTGGTGGTCTTTCGGCGTCCGGAGGAGTGAGGCGGGACTGTCTCCCTACTGCTGACAGTCGGTGTCAGTGACCCTGCTGACACTGGGACGTATGGAACTCGCAAGCGCCACGCGGCGGGCCGAGCGGCTGCTCGTGCCCGCGGCTTTCGTGACCGCCTTGGGCAACAACGTGCAGTTGATCGCCGGGGCGTTGCTGATGATCCGCAGCGACAAGACGATGGTGTCGGTCGGGTTGTTGTTCATCGCGGTCGCGGTGCCCCAGGCGGTGCTCTCGCCGTACTTCGGGAGGTTGGCCGACCGGTACGACCGGCGTCGGCTGTGGATCGGCTGCGATGTGACGTCGGCGGTGCTGGCGTTGGCTCTGCCGGTGTGGTTGACCTCGGGGGGTGCGAGGGGGCCGGGGGTGTACGCGGCGAACTTCGCGTTGGCGGTGGTGGCGGCGCTGTTCTTTCCGGTGAGCAACGCGATGGTCAAGGAGCGGGTGCGGGCTTCGCAGGTGCGGCGGTTCAACGCGAACTATGAGATGGCGACGCAAGCCGGGATGTTGTTGTCGGCGACGGTCGGTGGGTTGTTGGTGCAGCGGTTGGGGGCTTCGCCGTTGTTGGTGTTCAACGCCGGGACGTTCGTGGTGTCGGCCGGGTTGGTGGCGGCGGTGGGGCGGCGTCCTCTGGAGCTGAGACCGGAGTTAAACACAGGCGCTGATTCGGTTGTGAGTGCTCGGATTCCTGTCGGCTCGGGTGGTGCGGGCGGCGCGGGGCCCGTGTCGTACGTTCCGCTCGTTCGGCTGATCGTGCTCTACGCGCAGGGGAGCGTGGTGGTGACGGTGTTCAACGCGTTGCTGCCGAAGCTGGTCATGGGGGAGTGGGGGCGCGGGGCCGGGTTGTTCGGGCTCGTCGATGCGGTCGGGAGTCTGGGGTTTCTGGCGGCGACGGTGTTCTACAAGGTCGTGGGGCGGCGGTTCGGGGATCTGCCGATCGCGGTGGTCGGGTTCCTGGCGTGCAACACGGTGTTCGTGCTGGAGCCGCAGTTCGGGCCGGGGTTTCTGGCGGTGGGGGTCGCGATCGGGGCGTTCACGTTCGGGACGGCGCGGATCGCGTCGCGGTCGTTGGTGCTGACGAGCGTGGACGAGGCACACGCGGGGAGGGCGTTCGGGTTGGCGAACGGCGGCGGGTTGGCGGCGACCGTGGTGGTGATGCTCGGGGTCGCGGAGCTCACCGACCGTACTGACAGCCGGTGGGGGTTCGCGGCGACGGCTGCGGTGAGCGTGGTGGCGGCGGTTGTGGCGGGGGTGTTGCTGCGGGGGACGGTGAATTCCGGGGTGCATGAGTCTGGTGGGGCTCGTGAGTCTGGCGTGGTTGACGATGGTGGTGGTATCAGTGATCCAGAACCCTCCGACGGCTGTCACATTCCCGCGAACGCGGACGTCAAAGTGGTGACCGCCTGATCCTGACCGCAGAATGTGGAGCCATGACCGACGCCGATCAGCTCGCTCAGTTCTTCCAGTCGCAGCGTCCGCACCTGTTGGCGGTGGCGTACCGGATGCTCGGTTCGCTGGCCGAGGCGGACGACGCCGTGCAGGAGGCGTACCTGCGGCTGAACCGCTCGGACGTGGCGGAGGTGGAGAACCTGGCGGGGTGGCTCACCACGGTGACCGGCCGGGTGTGCCTGGACGTGCTGCGGGCGCGCCGCAACCACGGCGAGGAGGACCTGGAGGGGCCGGCCGGCGCCGAGGCGGTCGAGGCGACGGAGCGCGACGCGCTGGCCGACCCGGAGCTGGCGGCGGAGCTGTCGGACTCGGTCGGGCTGGCACTGCTGGTGGTGATGGACACGCTGAGCCCGGCGGAGCGGCTGGCGTTCGTGCTGCACGACATGTTCGCGGTCCCGTTCGAGGAGATCTCGCCGATCGTCGGCAAGTCCACGGCTGCGGTACGCCAGCTCGCCAGCCGCGCCCGCCGCCGGGTCCAGGGCCAGGGCGAGGAGGAGTCGGAAGCCGACCGCGGCCGCCAGCGCGAGGTGGTGAGCGCCTTCCTGGCGGCCTCACGCGGCGGCAACTTCGCCGGCCTGCTCAAGCTGCTCGACCCCGACGTGGTGCTCCGCACCGACCTCACGGCCGCTGGCTTCGGCGCCACGGACGCCCGCGGCGCCCGCGACGTGGCCGAGGTCTTCTCCGGCCGCGCCCAGGCGGCACAACTCGCCCTGCTCGACGGAACCGCCGGCCTGGTCTGGGCGGTGTCCGGCACGCCGCGGGTGGTGTTCGACTTCACGATCGTCGGCGGCCGGATCGCCGGGATCGAGATGCTCGCGGACGCCGGGCTGCTGGGGGAGATGGTGGTGGAGGTTGTGGGCGCGGTGGGGGAGTAGGTAGCTGGCCCGACGGGGTCCGGACACGGGATGGCGGCGGGGCGAGCGCTGCTGAACGCAACCGCCGCCTGGCACTAGTGGCGGGATGGCCGGCGTGGTCGGTCGCACGGTTGCGGTGCAGGACCGGGCCGATCGAGGTGCCGGACCGCAGGCAGTTCTGCCAGGCCGGTTGCGGTGCTCGACGCTTGGCGGCGGGATCGGGCCGGTCGTAGTGCTTGGCGGCGGAAGCAGGTCGGTCCTGGGGCTGGTTGTTTGGCAGCGGCGGTCGGCCGCGGTGCCCCATCAGCCCCCTAACTCCCGTCCGCACCGTCCACCGACACCACCACGGTCCGCGACCACCCGTTGTCGCTGTCCGGCGGGCACGGCCGGAACAGCGTCGCGCCGGACAGCGCCAGGAGCGCGACCGGTAACACCGTGGCGACGGTTGTTGTGGCGATGATCAGGGCGTGGCCGCGGCGGGTGAGGGGGTGGTCCAGGTGGAGGAGGCGGCGGATGCGGCGGAGGGTGGGGGAGGAGTCGATGGCGAGGGCGGTCTCCGGGACCGGGTCGTACTCCGGGGCGGGGTCGGTGCCCTGGGCTGTGCCGATGACGGCGAGGGCGGCGGCGACGGTGGGGGCTCCGGTGCGGGCGACGGCGGCGTCGTCGGCGATGAGTTCGACCAGGCGGCGGGTTTCGCGTTCGGCGTAGGCCAGGAGTCTGATGTGCGGGATGGCGCGGCGGATGGCGGCGGCGAGGGCGATGATCAGGTGGTGGCGGCCTGACAGGTGCGCGCGTTCGTGCAGGAGGACCGCTTCCAGCTGCTTCGCGCTCAGGCGCTCCAGTGCGCCGGTGGTGATCACCACGTCGCCGGGGAGGCAGTAGCAGGCCGGTGCCGGGTGGTCCAGGACCAGGACGCCGAGTTCGTCGTTGCGGGTGGCGAGTATGCGGAGCATTTCGCTGTGCGCGCGGCGGCGACGGCGGGCCGTGCCGAACGTGGCGGCCAGGCAGTACAGCAGCCGCGCGGAGAGCAGGGCCGCCGAGATCCAGCCGAGGTGGCCCAGGGCCGTGCCGACGGAGCCGTGGTCGGTCACCGGGAGCTGATCGGCGCACGAGTCCAGGGCCGGCGACAGCTCCGACAGCCCCTCGACCAGCGTGAACGCCAGCGCCAGCCCGGCCGCGACCGCAGCCACCAGGAACGAGCACGTCAGGATCTGCAGCAGCGTCACCGTCAGCCGGGGAGCACGATCCGAGGGCCAGTGCCGGGCGAGGAGCGGCGGTGCGAACACCGCCACGGAAAGCGCGTAGACGACCAGGAGGAGCGCGGCCGTCACTGCGTCTGCTCTTCCTCCGGGGCCGGGTGGGACGACGCCGGGGGACAGATCTCCAGCGCCGCGCGCAGCGCCTTGGCTTCCTCGTCGGACAGCTGCTCCAGGAAGTGGACGAACGCCACCGCCTGGTTGTCGCTCGTCGCCCACGCGTCCCGCATCAGCCGCGCGGTGTACGACTCGCGCGAGGCGACCGCTTCGTAAACGTACGCCCGCCCCTGGGGCTGGCGGCGCAGCCACCCCTTGCGGTGCAGCTTGTCCATGACGGTCATGACCGTGGTGTAGGCGAGGGACCGGTCGGTGTTCAGGTCGTCGAGGATGTCCCTGACCAGCACCGGGCGGTTGCGCCGCCATATGCGGTCCATGACTGCCGCTTCGAGGTCCCCGAGTTGTCGCATCGCCACGGCCGCAAGCCTAGACGTTCGCCAGGGGTACAGACCAGCAGAGACGCCGCCGGAATCAGTGCTTCGGCGGGTGGGCCGGCAGTTGTGGCGAGGAGAGGCGCGGGGATGGGGTGAGGACGCGGGAAAGGTCGGAGGGTTGGGGCAGGTGATGGGCTGGTGAGGGTGCGGGTTCCGGCGGCGGTACTGAAGCGTCGTGCCGACCGTGTGACCGCGGCTTCGAATGCGTCTTAGTGCCGACACCCGGCCCGCCGACCGGAACCGGAACCGGAATCGGAACCGGCACGCGGGGCGCGAAGCGCACCAGCGGCGCTGCCGGCATCGGACCGCCCGCCGCCCCGCTGCTCCCGCTGCTCCCGCTGCTCCCGCTCACCATGCTGTCCGCAGCCCGACTGTCCGCGGTCCGCCCCAGCACCGGCGCCGTCCGTGCCGCGCTCGGTCCCCCGGAACTCCCCGCCGCGATGAGGATGACGCCAGTCACGGTCATCCCCACCGACAGCGCGAGGTGCACTCGGCGCGTGGGACGTGCCCACGCCATGTACGAGCCGTCGACGGTCATGCGGCCACCATCGCCGACGCCGCCGCGGATTCATGCCTCCCGCACCGTGCGGCGCGGTGTCACGTCATGCATTCGGCGTATTCGTCCGATCTTCCGTACTCTCAGTGTGTTGTGTCGGAGGGTAGGGAGATGTCGCTCTTGACAAGGGGCCGCCACGGGTCGGCCGATGCTCAGTGCCCCGTTTCTTTCGCCCCTGGTGGAGCGGGTCGACTTGAGGATCCGTTGAGAAAACCCACACGCGCGGTATTGCCTTCCGGCACGCTGGGTGAGCAGAATGGCAGGACCCTGGTAAACATTGTTAATAAATTGCCGGATTTTTGCGGGTTTTTGGTCGTAACGGGCGCACTTCGGCGCTGTGAGGTGACGGGCGAATGAGGCTAGTGGTGGCCGGCCGCAGGGATGACCGGGTGCAACCGGCGTTGGACAACGCACTGCGCCTGGACGGGTTCGCGGTCCGGCGGCTGCGCGCCGACGACCTGCCGGGCATGGCGGCGTTCTCGCCGCACGCGGTGCTGCTGGATCTGGGCCTGCTCGACGAGGAAGCGCTGGCCCTGTGCGAGCGCATCCGCCGCCAGACCGAGGCCGCACTGGTGGCGATCACCGCGCGCGCCGACCGCGGCCTGTGGATCGAGGGGCGCCGGATCGGCGTGGACGACTTCGTGGTGAAGCCCTACGGCCTCACCGAGCTCTCGACGCGAATACGCGCGGCGGTGCGCACGCCGACGGAGCGGCCCGACCACCTGGGCGTCGGCCCGGTCGTCGTGGACGCCGACGAGCGCCGGGTGAACGTGCACGGCCAGCCGGTGGTCCTGACGCGCAAGGAGTTCGACCTCCTGCACCTGCTGGCGAGCACGCCGGGCGCGGTGCTGTGCAGGGAACTGATACTGCGCAAGGTCTGGCACACCACGGAGAAGTCGGCGAACCGCACGCTGGAGGTCCACATCGCGACGCTGCGCGCGAAGCTGGGTGTGCCGGACCTGATTCGCACGGTGCGGGGGATCGGGTACGTGGCGGATGCGGAGTTGCCGCGGAGTATTCGGGTGTGAGGCCGTCGGGGGCGGGCTCGCGCTGGTCCGATCGGGCGGTTCGCGGGCCGGGTCCTTCGTTCGGGCCTTGACGGTTTGAGATCATTGAGCTGAGGGTGGTGTAGCCCCTTGGGTGCGGTTTGTTGGTGGGTTTTAGGAGCTTTTTACGGCTTCGCGCGGGTTTAAGAAGGATCCGCTGGGTGGCGCAGTTCGGTGGTGTGCCTGGGGATGCGCTGGCGGCTGGCGGTGTTCGTGTGCACGACCGCGCGCGGGTCCGAGTCACTGCGCACGCGTCAGGTCGGCGGCCGGCGGCCGGGCGTGGTGGGCACCGAAAGTCAAAAGCAGGGCCTCCGGCGGCGCCTGCGCGGCGAGCGGCACTCGCTCCGGGGAGGGGGGCCGCGTAGTCGGCTGGCGGACGCTGCTTGTGGTCGCCTTGTCCCGGGTTCCCCGTCGCGTCGTCGCCTGACGGAAGCAGACCGGTCCGGTGGTATCAAGTCGGATCGCTGCTGCTTCGGTCGGGTTTCGTGCGACTTGACACCACCGGCCCGGTCAGCTTGGCTACGCCCGCCGACGCGACGGGGAACCCGGGACAACCCCGGCCTGTGGTGTGGACACGGTCCACCAGGTGCGCACACGCCCGGCCGTGACGTGGTGCGTCCGAGACTCGGGGAATCCTTCCCACACGCGGCCGCCGCCCGTCTACCTGACGCGTGCGCAGTGACTCGGACCCGCGCGCGGTCGTGCCCAGCATCACCCGCCGGCCGCCAGCGCGTCCCCAGGCACACCACCGAACTGCGCCACCCAGCGGATCCTTCTTAAACCCGCGCGAAGCCGTCAAAAAACGCCCTTGACCGTCAACCCACAAACAAACCGCACCCGCCACCAGCACCCACACACAGGCCAGCAGCGCCGAAAAATGGGGCGCGGTGAAAATGCGTGCTGCGACTCAGCCCCCTGACCCCGCCACCCCTGACCCCGGCCCCGACCCGCGCCTCGACCCCAGCGCCCGCGCCACCGCCGCAGCCTGATCCCCCTCGGCCCGCAGTTCCGCGCGCCGCGCCTGCCACCGCTCCAGCATTCCCGACAGCTCTCCGCGCAGGAACTGGAACATCAGCACCGACTCCGTCAGCCGTCGCCCGGCCGGCGTTTCCGCGCCGACCACCGCGACTCCTTCGGCCAGGCTGCCCTCCCAGCGCGACATGATCGTGTCCCGTTCGAACAGCGCGTCCTGCCACACCTCGTCCAGGACGCGGTAGCGGTCGCGGCGGGTGCCGGGCTGGCGTTCGCGGGTGGCCAGGTTGACCTGCGTCAGGTAGCGGATGGCGCCGGAGACGGCTGCCGGGGAGATGTCGAGCATCTCGGACAGTTCTTGGGAGGTCAGGCGGCCGTCGTCCTGGGTGATCAGCGCGGCGAAGACGCGGGAGGGCATGCGCGGGATGCCGCTGTCGGTCAGGACGCTGGCGAGGCGGTCGATGTACACCAGCAGCGGGTCCGGGGCCGGGCGGGCGTCGTGGTCGGCCTCGTGGTCGGCGTCTTGCCCGGCGGGGCGGTCGTCCTTGCGCATCTGTCCACGGTAGCGGTTCCGCTTGCACTTTCATAACATTCACAAAACTCTGAAAGTTCGGAGTAGGATCGGTTCCATGACGACTGCGATCAGCGCGTCCGGCCTGGTGAAGACCTTCGGCCGGACCCGCGCGCTCGACGGGCTGGACCTCACCGTCGCCGAGGGCGAGGTCCTGGGCTTCCTCGGGCCCAACGGGGCCGGCAAGTCGACGACCATCCGGGTGCTGCTGGGCCTGATCCGGGCCGATTCCGGCGCCGCGACCCTGCTCGGCGGCGACCCCTGGCGCGACCGGGTGGCCCTGCACAAGCGCCTGGCCTACGTGCCCGGCGACGTCACGCTCTGGCGGAACCTGTCCGGCGGGGAGGTGATCGACCTGCTCGGCGGTCTGCACGGCGGGGTCGACGCCCGCCGCCGCGCCGATCTGCTGGAGCGCTTCGAGCTGGACCCGACCAAGAAGGGCGGCCAGTACTCCAAGGGCAACCGCCAGAAGGTCGCGCTGATCGCCGCCCTGGCCTCCGACGTGGAACTGCTGGTCTTCGACGAGCCGACCTCCGGTCTGGACCCGCTGATGGAGGACGTCTTCCGTCAGTGCGTGGCCGACGAGCGCGAACGCGGCCGCACCATCCTGCTCTCCAGCCACATCCTGTCCGAGGTCGAGGCGCTGTGCGACCGGGTGAACATCATCCGCGCCGGCAAGACTGTAGAGACCGGCTCGCTGGCCGACCTGCGGCACCTGACCCGCACCACCGTCGAGGCCGAACTCGCCGGACCCCCGACCGGCCTGGCGGACCTGCCCGGCGTCCACGATGCCAAGGTCGACGCCAAGGCCGGCGCCGAGAAGTTCACCGCCCAGGTCGACACCGACCACCTCGGCGGCGTGCTCAAGGCCCTCACCGCGATCGGGGTCAGGACCCTGGTCAGCCGGCCGCCGACGCTGGAAGAGCTGTTCCTGCGGCACTACGAGCCCGAAGCGGTGCAGCCGTGAGCACCGCGACGGCCCCGGAGGCGTCGAAGAACGCCCCGAAGAAGAACTCGAAGAAGAACCCGAAGAACCCGAACAAGACCTCGAAGTTCGCCACCGAGCCCGGTGCCCAAAGGAACGCCGACGGCGGTCTTCGAACCCTGATCAAACTCGCCTCACACCGCGACCGCGTCATGCTCCCGGTGTGGATCTACGCGCTCCTGGCCACCGTCGGCAGCACCGCGTACTCGCTCAAGAAGCTGTACCCGGCGCAGTCCGACCGCGACAAGCTCGCCGGCAGCATCGGCACCAACCCCTCGCTCCGTGCCCTCTACGGCCCGCTCTACGACACGCACAGCCTCGGCGCCCTGACCGCCTGGCGCACGCTCGGCTTCGGCGGCCTGCTGATCGGCATCATGGTGGTCCTGCTGATCACCCGGCACACCCGGGCCGAGGAGGAGTCCGGGCGGCTGGAGCTGCTGGGCTCGGGCGCCGTGGGACGCGACGCGCCGTTGAGCGCGGCGTTGTCGATCGCGGTCGGCGCGTGCTTCGGCATCGGGCTGCTCTCGGCCGTGGTGATGCTGGCGCTGGGGCAGAGCGTCGGCGGCGCGCTGGTGTTCGGCGCGTGCCTGTTCACCGTCGGCGTGGCGTTCGCCGGGACGCAGGCGGTCGCGGTGCAGCTGACCGAGACCGGCCGGGCCGCCAACGGGATCGGCGCGCTGATCCTCGGCGTGGCGTACCTGCTGCGGACGGTCGGCGACGCGGCCGGGAACAGCGGCGGCGCCGGGTGGGTGGCGTGGCTGTCGCCGTTCGGCTGGATCGAGCGCGTGCATCCGTGGGCCGGGAACCGGTGGTGGGTCGTCGGCCTGACGCTGGTCGCCGGGGTCGTGGCCGCCGCCGTCGGCTACCGCGTGCAGAACGCCCGGGACCTCGGCAGCGGGCTATTGCCGCAGCGTCCGGGGCCGGCGGGAGCGGGGCCGGGGCTGCGCGGCGTGTTCGGCCTGGGACGGCGGCTCCAGCAACCGACGCTGCTGGGCTGGATGGCCGGCATGTTCGTGTTCGGGATCGTCATGGGCTCCATCGCCAAGGGCATCGACCAGTTGCTGAACGACAACCAGCAGGTCCAGAAGATCATCGGCCGCTACGGCGGGGCCAAGGGCCTGACCGACTCCTATCTGGCGACCGCGGTCAGCTTCCTCGGGATGGCCGCTGCCTTCTACGCGGTGCAGGCGGTGCTGCGGCTGCGCGGGGAGGAGACCTCCGGACGTGCCGAGCCGGTGCTGTCGGGGTCCGCCGGGCGGTTGGCGTGGGTCGGCAGCCATCTGGTGTTCCCGGCGGTCGGCAGCGCGCTGGTGATGGCCGCCGGCGGGCTCGGGGTGGGAGTCGGCGCCGGGGCGGTGCTGGGCGACTTCTGGGGCTACGTCGGGCAGATGGTGAAGGCCGGTCTGGTCACCACGCCGGCGCTGTGGATCGTCGCGGCGGCCGCGGTGGCGTTGTTCGGGCTCGTGCCGAAGTGGACGTCGGCGGCGTACGGGGTGTTCGGCGTGCTGGTGTTCATCGCGTATCTGGGGCCGTTGATCAACGCCGGGCAGTGGTTCCTGGACCTGACGCCGTACACGCACATCCCGAAGGTGCCCGGCGGGGTGTTCCACTGGACGCCGCTGGTGTGGATGACGGCGGTGGCCGCGGTGTTGACCGTCGCGGGGCTGGTCGGCGTGCAACGCAGGGATGTGTCGTCGGCCTGAGATCTGCTACCGTTGATCACATGAAGCGCGCCATGCAGACGACGACGCCGGACACCGTCCCGGCGCGCTGATTCCTGAACCAGCTACGAAGCCCCGGGGCGAGTGCCCCGGGGCTTCGCCGTTCCCGGGACCCTCGCCCCACCCGATCCCTATCGAGCATTGGCGAGGAGAAGGTCCCATGAACGAGGTCCAGCACGACCACCGCAGGCTCGGCCGCGAGCTCGAACTGTTCGACACCGATCCGCTGATCGGCGCCGGGCTGCCGTACTGGCTCCCGGACGGCGCGGTCGTGCGCCACACCGTCGAGGAGTACATCCGCTCCGTCGAGCGACGCGCCGGATATCAGCACGTGTACTCGCCGGTGCTCGGCAAGCGTGAGCTCTACGAGATCTCCGGCCACTGGCAGCACTACAGCGACGACATGTTCCCGCCGATGGACCTGGGCGCCGAGCAGGTGGTGCTGCGGCCGAGCCTGTGCCCGACCCACGCGCTGATCTACCGCTCCCGCGCGCACAGCTACCGCGAACTGCCGTTGCGGATGGCCGAGATCGGCGGCATGTACCGCTCGGAGATGTCCGGGGCGCTCGGCGGGCTCACCCGGGTGCGGGCCATCACCCTGAACGACGCACACATCTTCTGCACCCTGGACCAGGTCCCCGCCGAGGCGCAGGCCGCGCTGCAGCTGATCCGGGACGCCTACGCGGCGCTGGGGATCGAGGCTGCGCGGTTCCGGCTGTCGTTGCCGGGGCCGGGCGGGAAGTACGTCGACAAGCCCGAGATGTGGGAGCGGGCCACCCGGATGCTGCGCGAGGTGCTGGACGCCTCCGGGCTGGAGTACGAGGAGGCCGAGGGCGAGGCGGCGTTCTACGGGCCGAAGATCGACGTGCAGATCGCCGACCCGGCGGGACGGGAGTCGACCCTGTCGACCGTGCAGATCGACTTCCACCAGCCGGAGCAGTTCGGGCTGGAGTACATCGGCGCCGACGGGGCGCGGCACCGGCCGGTGATGGTGCACCGGAGCATTGTGGGCAGCCTGGAGCGGGTGATGGCGCACCTCATCGAACAGCACGGCGGGGCGTTCCCGGCGTGGCTGGCCCCGGTGCAGGTGGCGGTGCTGCCGGTCGGGGAGGACGAGGCGGGTGCGGCGCGGGAGTTCCACGAGCTGTGCCTGGACCTCGGGCTGCGCTCGGAGGTGCTGGATCCGGAGCGCGGCAGCCTCGGCGCGCGGATCAGGGAGGCGCGGCTGGTGCCGTACCAGGCGGTGATCGGGGGACGGGAGGCTGCTGCGGGGGCGGTGGCGATCCGGCTGCGCGACGGGCGGCGGCTGGAGCCGATGTCGGTGGCCGAGGCGGGCAAACGGATCGGGGAGCGCGTGGCGGCTCGGGGGAGGCTGCTGTGGAGTGAGTAGGGGTGCGGGGCGCGGCTGGAGGCGCGCGGCGGCCGGTTGGGTCGCGCGCCGAGTCGGCTACGGCGGTGCGCCGCGGTGCCTCGACTCGGTATCGCGGGGCGAGCGGCGAGCTGGACGCGGCCCCGGTGTTCGGTGCGCCCCGCGCTCAGGAAGTCTGCGCGGCGGGGGCGGGTATCTCGATCCCCGCCTCGACCCCGGCCGCGATCAGCACCTGGTCCGGCAGCACGATCACCAGCGAGGCCGGGTCGGCGTCGGCGGCGGCCAGCGCGCCCTCGCGCCACAGGTCGGCGGCCGGCAGCACCTGGTGCGTGGTCAGAGTCAGGGCGTTGCCGTCCCAGCCGAGGTAGCGCGCGCCGTCCACCCAGGGCAGCGCCGCCTCCTCACCGAGGACCACCAGGTACTCGGGGTCGGCCATCAGGCGCAGCGCCGCGCCGTCGGCCACGAGCGCCTGCGCCGCCTCGGCCAGCCGGTCCGCGACCGGGCCTATGCCCAGCACCGCGACCGCCGGGAGCGCCGGCTCGCGCCGCTGCCAGGACTCGACCGTGTGCCGGTCCGCCGCCTGCCGCACTTCGCAGATCGTCATCGTCCCGCCCCCGTCGCTCGGTTGTTCACCGCAAAAGGATACGCAGCGCGGCGGCGCCGTGGCGGTGTCCGACCGGCATGCGAGCATGGTCACATGCTGCTGCGCATTGAAGGACGCGACCTGCCGGGGACGCCGGGCGTCGTGGTCGCGGTCCAGGCCAGGGCCAAGCCGTACGCGATGTTGGAGCCGGTGCCGGCCGACGCCGCCGAGGCGTCCTGGGACCTGACAGTCGAGCCGTTCACGAACAAGCAGGGGGAGCGCACGCTGCGTGGCGTTCACGTGACGGACGGCATCGGCGGACGCTTCGTGTACCTGTCGTGGTACCGGATCGGCGAGGAAGGCGAGTACGCGATGTTCTGCCGCGCGAAGCTGATGCTGTCCGGGATCCCGCAGGACGTCTTCGAGGCCGGTGTCGCCGCCGGCAGGCTGTCGGCCCGATGCGGGCTGACCAACGCCAAGGGGAACCCGGTCACGGCCCGCCTGGTGCCGCCGGCGGTGGAGTGGACCGCGGGCTGACTGGCGCCGGTATTAGACTCCTGACACGTTGTTGCCGCGCGGCGGACTGGCGGACTGGGAGTGGGTTGTGACGGACAAGGCGATCGAGTCGATACCGCCGTCGCGACCTGGGACGGTACCGGGCTCGGGGCACGCCGCCGGGTTGTCGATGAGCGGCGGCACGCCGACTGGCAATCCGTTCCAGACGCCGGTGTGGTCGATACCGCCGGAGGTCCAGGCGATCCCCGCGCGCACGCCCGGCTTCGCGCCGCGTCAGCGATCCGTGGCACCGGAACCGGCGGCTCTGCGACCGGCCGAGGCGCAGGCGCCGCCTCAGCAGATCCAGGAACCGGTCCCGGAAGTCTCCTGGGATCCGTCGTGGGAGGGCCCTGAGATACCCGACGGCAGCCGGCGACGCAACAACCTCGTCATCGGAGCCAGCGCCGCCGCAGCCGTGGCAGTGGCGATCGGCGCGATATCGCTGACCCACGGATCCTCCCCATCGACCTCCTCCGCCGCAGACGGGAAGTCCAACGCGGCGTTCGGGCCCGGCGCCGGTGACCCCACCGAGGGCGCGCAGAACGGCGGCCAGCCGCTGGACGGTGCTACTTCCGCGCCCGGCGGCCAGAGCGTTACCAGCAGCGGCGGACAGAACGGCGCGTTCGGGAATCAGAATGCGAATCCGCCCGCCGCGATCACGCCGCCGCCGAAGCCGCCGCCGGCCGCCGGCAAGCCTCCCGCGGTCTGCACCGGCTGGCATACGACGCACGTTCCCGCCCAGGACGGCAAGGGCTTCGCGGCCGGCGCGTCCACCCTGCGTTCGGGCCCTTACGACACCTGCGGCAGCCTCGGATCCTTCCGAAGCGGTCAGCACATGTACATCTGGTGCCACGCCGTGAACGGCTACGGCGCCACCTGGGTCTACGGCCGCATCGACAACGCCAGTCCACCCGGATGGCAGGCGCTCACGTCGCTCAAGCCCGGCGCCAAGCTCGGCCCGGCCTGCTGACGCTCTGAAACCCCGAGGTCCCGACCTGCGCTGGAGCGCCACCCGAGCAGCCCCCGAGCAGCCCCCAAGCGGCGGCCGGCCGGCCCGGCGGACGGGCGGCCGACCGCCACGGCCGACGCCGGCGGCCGCGCAAACCTGCGCCCCGCCCGCATCGACGCCGCCGGACAGTACCTGCAGGACACCCGGCGGCAGTCCATCCTCTTCGAATATACGCGCGAATGAGACCTCTTCGGCGGATGTCCCACCGGCATATTGCGTACCGTTCTGCGCTGCGCGTCCCATCCGGTGGCAGGAGTTCCCTCGGTGCGGAAAAATGCCCCATATGTACGACTGGGACGAAGTCCTGCGCGACGCCGAGCGCCAGCCCGGGGCCGGACCCGGCGGCGTGGACCGGCTCATCGTCAACATGGGCCCGCAGCACCCCTCGACGCACGGCGTGCTGCGGCTGATCCTGGAGATCGAGGGTGAGAGCGTCGTCGAGGCCCGCTGCGGCATCGGCTACCTGCACACCGGGATCGAGAAGAACCTGGAGTATCGGAACTGGACCCAGGCGGTGACGTTCCTGACCCGCGCCGACTACCTGATGCCGCTGTTCAACGAGACCGTGTACTGCCGTGCCGTCGAGGCGCTGCTCGGCGTCGAGGACGAGGTGCCGCCGCGCGCGAACGTCATCAGGGTCCTGCTGATGGAGCTGAACCGCATCTCCTCGCACCTGGTGGCGCTGGCCACCGGCGGCATGGAGCTCGGCGCGATGACCGTGATGACCAACGGTTTCCGGGACCGCGAGCCGATCCTGGACATCCTGGAGGCGGTCACCGGCAACCGGATGAACCACGCCTACGTGCGGCCCGGCGGCCTGGCGCAGGACCTGCCGGACGGCGTCGTCGAGGACATCAGGACACTGATAGCGGAGTTCCCGAAGCGGCTGCTGGACTACGAGCGCCTGCTGAACGCCAACCCGATATTCATCGGCCGCACCAAGGGCGTCGGGTACCTCGATCTGGCCGGGTGCATGGCCCTGGGCGTCACCGGGCCGGTGCTGCGCGCCACCGGCCTGCCGCACGATCTGCGCAAGTCCGAGCCGTATCTGGGCTATGACACGTACGACTTCGAGGTGCCGACCGAGACCGGCTGCGACGCCTACGGCCGCTACCTGGTCCGCCTGCACGAGATGGCCGAATCGCTGCGCATCGTCGAGCAGGCCCTGGACCGCCTGGAACCCGGCCCGGTGATGCTCGACGACCCGAAGATCGCCTGGCCGGCCCGGCTGGCGCTGGGCGCCGACGGCCTGGGCAACTCCGAGCAGTGGATCCAGCACATCATGGCGCAGTCGATGGAGGCGCTCATCCACCACTTCAAGCTGGTCACCGAGGGCTTCGCGGTGCCCGCCGGGCAGGTGTACTCCTGCGTGGAGTCCCCGCGCGGCGAACTCGGCGCGCACGTGGTCAGCGACGGCGGGACCCGGCCGTTCCGCGTCCACCTGCGCGACCCGTCCTTCACGCACCTGCAGGCGGTGTCGTCGATGGCCGAGGGCGGGATGCTGGCCGACGTCGTGGCGGTGGTGGCCTCGGTGGACCCGGTGCTCGGCGGGGCGGATCGCTGACGTGCGGCGCCGGCGTGGCGTGGACGGCTTCGGCGGCGACTTCACACAGGTATTGACTGCGCACGTCCCGTGACTAGGTTCGAACCAATCGGACTCTGCAAAGGGGACGCACATGAACCAGAAGCACAAGATGCGGCGACGCCACGGCAAAATCCGCCGCCATCGCACCATCGCCCACATCCGCCACCACCACCTGCACGGCAGGCACCTCGGCTAAGGCGTGTCGGAATCTTCTTTACACAAATCCTTGTCGCGTAAAGCATCGTCGGCCACACTGAGGGACATGGAGCATTTCGACGTGGTCGTGGTCGGCGCGGGCCTGTCCGGGATCGGTGCCGGGTACCGGCTGCAGACCGAATGCCCGGAGCGCAGCTACGTGATCCTGGAGGCCCGCGCCGCGATCGGCGGCACGTGGGACCTGTTCCGGTATCCCGGCGTGCGGTCGGACTCGGACATGTTCACGCTGGGATACCCGTTCCAGCCCTGGCGGGGCGCCGATTCCCTGGCCGACGGCGCCGTGGTCCTGGACTACGTCCGGGACACCGCGCGGCGGTACCGGATCGAGGAGAAGATCCGGTTCCGGACCAAGGTGGTCGGCGCGGACTGGTCGAGCGAGCAGGCGTGCTGGACGGTCACGGTCGAGCAGGCCGGGGACGACGGAACCGTCGAGCGCCGCACGCTGACCTGCGACTTCCTCTACTCCTGCGCCGGCTACTACAACTACGACAGCGGCTATACCCCCGACTTCCCGGGCATCGAGGACTACCAGGGCACAGTCGTGCACCCGCAGTTCTGGCCCGAGGACCTGGACTACGCCGGCAAGCGGGTCGTGGTCATCGGCAGCGGCGCGACGGCCGTCACCCTGGTCCCCGCCCTGGCCGCGGACGCCGGGCACGTCACCATGCTCCAGCGCTCCCCGACCTGGATCAGCCCGCTGCCGGGCCGGGACAAGCTGGCCGACCAGCTGCGCGCCGTGCTGCCGTCGAAGGTCGCGCACCGGATCATCCGGGCCAAGAACATCGCGTTCACGGTCGGCGTCAACCAGTTCTGCCGCCGCCGTCCCCAAGCCGCGCGCAAGCTGTTCACCAAGCTGGTCTCCCGGGTCGTGAAGGACGAGGAGATGGTGCGCGAGCACTTCACGCCGAGCTACAACCCGTGGGAGCAGCGGGTGTGCGCGGCGCGCGACGCGGACTTCTTCCGGGCGATCGGCTCCGGCAAGGCCGAGGTGGTCACCGACCACATCGAGGCGTTCGTGCCCGAGGGCATCCGGCTGAAGTCGGGCGAGGTGCTGCCGGCGGACGTCGTCGTCACCGCCACCGGGCTGCGGCTGCTGGCCTTCGGCGGGATCGGGCCGAGCGTGGACGGCGTCGAGGTGCCGCTGGCGGAGCAGTTCGTGTGGCGCGGGGCGATGGTCACCGGGATCCCGAACTTCGCGGTGTGCGTCGGCTACACCAACGCCTCCTGGACGCTGCGCGGGGACCTGACCTCGCGACTGGTGTGCAAGATACTGAACCACATGGCGGCGCGCGGCTACTCCTCGGTGGTGCCGGTGCCCGACGGCACGCTGCGGGAGCGGCCGCTGCTGGATCTGAGCTCGGGGTACATCCAGCGCTCGATCCAGGAGTTCCCGCGTGCCGGACACCGCAGCCCGTGGCGGGTGCGGCAGAACTACATCCTGGACGCGGCGACCACGCTGCGGACCGATCTGGACCGGACGCTGCGGCCGACGCGGCGGGAGAAGGCGGGAGTGGGTTCCTGATGGCCGACGTGACGCCCAAGCTCACCCCGTTCCGCTTCAACGGCGCGGTCGCCGTGGTGACCGGCGCGGCCGGCGGGATGGGGGAGCAGCTCGCCTACGGCCTGGCGCTGCGGGGTTCGCACCTGGTGCTGGTCGACCGGGACGGCGACCGGTTGGAGAAGGTCGCCGGGACCGTCACCCGGCGGCGTCCGGAAACGCGGGTGCGCACCTTCGTCGCCGATCTGTCCGACGCCGGCTCGGTCGCCAAGGTGGCCGCCGACATCCTCGACGCCGAACCGGTCCTCAACCTGCTGATCAACAACGCCGGCGTGGCGCTGGCCGGGACGTTCGCGCAGACCTCGGCCGAGGAGTTCGACTGGGTGATGGCGGTCAACTTCGCAGCTCCCGTGGCCCTGACGCGGGCGCTGCTGCCACGCCTGCGGGAGTCGGCCGGCAGCCACATCGTCAACACCTCCAGCCTGTTCGGGCTGATCGCGCCGCCCGGTCAGACCGCGTATTCGGCGAGCAAGTTCGCGCTGCGCGGGTTCACCGAGGCGCTGCGGCACGAGCTGGCCGGCGAGGTCGGGGTGACCAGCGTGCATCCCGGCGGTATCAAGACCCGCATCGCGCTGGACGCGAGGGTGGCTTCCGGCGCCGACCGGGAGCAGAGCGAGAAGGCCATGCGCGCCTTCAGCAAGGTTCTGACATACCCGGCCGACCGCGCCGCCGCCCGGATCATCGAGGGCGTGCGGCACCGGCGCGGCCGGGTGCTGATCGCGCTGTCGGCGCGGGTGCCGGACGTGCTGGCCCGGCTGTTCCCGGCGAGGTACTGGGAGTTCTTCGTGCGGCTGAACCCGCGTGCGAATCGGCGTGGTTAGCAGTGCGAGCGTCGCTCAGCGGTCCGAGCGTGCGTCGATCAGACAGATGAACGCCAGCGCGACGGCCACGATGGCGGCGATGAGGATGACCAAGCCCATGGGGAACATGTGCGACTCCTCGGATCGGTGCGGTTTTCATTAGAGCTTCGATCCGGCGGGGCGGATCGTCCAGAGGTGAATACCTGGCGAAGCGCGGGAATTGATCGACGTCCGGCACTATATCAACTGCTGAATACGTAGTCGGTGACGTATCGACCCTGATTCGCTCCGTGTCGCCGCCCCCTAAGCTTCGGGTGGTGTGGTCCTGGTCTCGGGCACGTGGCGATCTGCGAGCCGTGCTGCGGTCGCGCGGAAGCATCCACGCGGCCGTACACGCCGCCGCGTTGTGGTTCTGGACGCCGGCGGTCGCCTTCGGTTCCTGGGCGCTCTACCGAGCTCTGGGCTGGGGTCCCGGCGGCATGGGTGGGGACGTCCGCGGCGCGGTGCTGGGCTGGGTCGGCGCGAGCCTGGTCGTGCTGGCGGTGCAGGGGGCCCGGCGCGGCGAGGTGGCGGACCGCGAGTTCGAGGCGGCCGCGCCGCCGCACCCGGTGCGCCACGTCGTGCGGTACGCGGCGGTCTTCAGCGGCTACCTCGTGCTGGTCGTGACATTGGTCCTGGTACCGCTGGCCCTTATCCTCAGCATCTGATCGGTCGCTGATCTATCCTCGACGCATGCGCGCGGCCATCCTCGTCGAGGGAGTGAGCGACCAGGCGGCGCTGTGCGCGCTGGCCCGCCGCCGGGGCCGCGACCTGGACGCCGAGGGCATCGAGGTGGTCGCGATGGACGGCGCCACCAACGCCGCGCGCTATCTGCACGAATACGGGCCCCGAGGCCGCGCCCTGAAGCTCGCCGGGCTGTTCGACGAGGCCGAGGAGCGCTTCTTCCGCCTGGGACTGGAGCGCGCCGGCCTGGAGCCCGGCCCCAAGACCGAGGACCTGGAGGAGTTCGGCTTCTTCGTCTGCCGCGCCGACCTGGAGGACGAGCTCATCCGCGCGGTCGGCGCGACCGAGGTGCTGCGCCTGGTGGCCGCCGAGGGGGAGGAGCGCTCGTTCCGGACGTTGCAACGGCAGCCGGCGATGCGCGACAAGAGCCTGATTCACCAGCTGCGGCGGATGATGGGGGGCCGCAGCGGGGGCAAGGAGCGGTGGGCTCGGTTGCTCGTGGAGCGGGTGCCTTTGGAAGCGGTGCCTTATCCGCTCGACGCGGTGCTTGCCTGGTTGTGACTCAAGCTCGGTTGTGACTCAAACGCGGTTGTGACTCAAAAGCCTGATGCCCCGCAGCGGGGTCAGCGTGCGGGGCATCAGGGTTCTCACACGGGCTGGATCAGCCCCGATCAGCCGGATCGGCCGGGCTGTCGCGACCTCAGCAGGGCCCGTTGTCCGTCCACACCCCGGCCGAACCACCGGGGACGTCGGCCTCGGTCCACCACTTGGCTGTCCACTGGTGGCCGTTGTACGACACCACCGCGTTGCCCAGGTAAGCGGTCTGCGAGTTCCAGGGCGCCGCGGTGCACGTCCCGCCGCCGCCCGAGGACGAGGACGACGACGTGGGCGGGGTGGTGGGCGGGGTCGTGCTCGGCGTGCTGGAGGTCGGGGGCGGCGGGGGCGGGGTCGCCACGCCGGCGAACTGCGCCGTGAACTTCGTGAAGTCCCAGTTGTTCTGCGGGACCGAGGAGCAGCTGCCCGACAACGTGCCGTTGTTGTCCGGCGGGTTGCACTGCCGGTCGCGGTTCACCGACCAGTAGGTGTAGCGCGCCAGGCCGTGACTGGTCGCGTAGTTCAGCACCGTCTGGAAGTCCGACTGGTAGAAGAACTCCGCTGCGTCGGTGCGGCCGTTCATCATCGACACGCCCTCGTGCTGGTAGGCGGTCGTGGAGTCCCAGCCCATGTGCGTCTCCAGCAGGCCGTGGAACGCCTCCAGCGCAGAGACCTGAGACGACGCCCCGCTGAAGCCGCCGTCGAACGGCATGATGGAGAAGTTGTTGGGCGTGAACCCGATCGAGTGCGCCTGGTCCAGCAGCTGCGTGCCGAACCAGCCGGTGCCGGCGCTGGTGCCCGGCATCGTCACCGAGACGTACAGCCCCGGGTTGTTCTGCTGGAGCGTCTTCGCCGCGCCGAGCTCGTTGGCGATGGCCGAGGTGTTCTCGTACTCCGGCTCTTCGAGGTCGAAGTCGATGGCGTGCAGCTGGTAGGTGTTGACGACCTGCTGGTACGCCGCCGCCGTGGCCGCGACGCTGCCGCAGGTCTGGCCCAGCTTCGTACCGCCGTAGCCGCCGACCGAGACCGAGACGTCGCCGCCCTTGCCGCGAATGGTGTTGATCACCGCCGGGATGGCGGTGTCCGAACCGATCGGGCTGGTGCCGCCCCAGGTCGCGGAACAGCCGCCGCCGTTGGGCGCCAGGATGAACGCCAGCTGGAACGCCTTCTGGCCGGTGGCGTCCATGACGGCCGAGATGTCCGGCGGCGAGTTGTCCTCGGGCATCAGATACGGCGCCGAGGCGTACCAGGTGCTGCTGAGCGCGGCCTTGCCGGGCGTGGCGTGGCCGGTGGCGGCGAGCGCCATGGTGGTGCCGGCGGCGATGGCCAGTGCCGCTGTGGGCAAGGCTATTCGCCGCTTCAAGCTCGCGGTTGCCATGGGGTCTCCGAACGGGTGGCGGGGGAGGGAAGATGCTGACTCCGTCAGTAGCGAATCATGATTGGACTAGACCAGCTCCCCGTCAAGGGTTACGGGTAAAGGGGCGGCAAATAAGGGTCAAGCATGGGTGATCTCTCGGCTGACCTGCGAGAAAAGATCAGTGGTTTAGACCCTTGACAGAACTCATTGGTCTAATCCACTTTGTGTGTCAGGGCGATTACATCGCCTCATGCTGTCACCTTCCTGTCCCCACATGGAAAGGTACGACCCTCCCATGACGACTCCAGCCCCGGGCCGACGCCGCATGGCGATCCGGACCGGCGCACTCCTGGCCGCGGCGATAGCCGCGACCGCGACGGCGCTCGTGCACAGCGCCTCGGCCACGCCGAAGGCGGCTTCCGGCGCCAGTGTCTACTCCGTCGCCCCGTACGTGGACATGTCCAACGGCCAGGAACCGGTCCTGGACACCGCGATCACCGGGCACGGCGTGAAGGCCTACACCGCCGCCTTCATCATCGGTGTCGGCTGCAACCAGGAGTGGGGCGACACGCTCCCGGTCGGCAACGACTCCTATACGGACCCTGAGATCGCCCGGGCCAAGTCCGAGGGCGCCTCGGTCATCATCTCCTCCGGCGGCGCCGCCGGCGAGCCGCTGGCCTGGACCTGCAGCGACCAGTCGGCGATCCAGTCCGGCTACCAGGCGATCATCAGCGACTACGGCGTGAACCACCTCGACTTCGACGTCGAGGGCGCCGCCGTCGCCGACCAGGCCGCGGCCACCCGGAACTTCACCGCCATCGCCGCGCTGAAGGCCGCCAACCCCGGCCTGCAGTTCTCGATGACGATCCCGGCCCTGCCCTCCGGCCTGACGCAGGACGGCGTCAACATCCTGCAGAGCGCCAAGAACGTCGGCGTGAAGATCGACGTCGTGAACATCATGGCCATGGACTACTACCAGGGTCAGCAGGACATGGGCGCGGCGGCGATCCGGGGCGCGCAGGCGACTCTGGCGCAGATGCAGTCCGTCGACCCGAGCTACACCTACGCCAACCTCGGCATCACGCCGATGATCGGCGTGAACGACGACGGTTCGGTGTTCACCACCGCCAACGCCGCCAGTGTCGAGCAGTTCGCCGCCTCCAACGGCGTCGGGCGGCTCGCGTACTGGTCGATCGACCGCGACCAGCCCTGCCCCGGCGGTGCCGGCGGCGGCGCTTCGTCGACCTGCTCAGGGGTCGGCGACGCGAAGCTGGCGTTCGCGGACGCGTTCGTGCCCTACACGGGCAGCGGCGGCGGGACCGGCGGGACCACTGGTGGTACGACCGGTGGCACGACCGGCGGGACCACTGGTGGGACCACCGGCGGCACGACGGGAGGCACCACCGGCGGGACGACCGGCGGCGGTGGCTGCACGGCGGCGCCGTGGAGCGCGAGCACGTCGTACGTGCCGAACGACGTCGTGTCGTACAACGGGCACAGCTGGACGGCGACGTACTGGTCGACCGGTGTCACGCCGGGCTCGGCCATCGCCTGGAACATCTGGAAGGACGACGGCGCCTGCTGAGACGCTTCGCGCCGTCGTGTGACGGCTGCCGCCGCCCGGTGTGGGTCACACCGGGCGGCGGCGGTTTTTGTATACCCTGACCAGGCGGAACTCACATTTCGCAGCCCTGCGGTGTCGTATGTATGAGCCGGAAGTACGAATCGGACGACAGACACCTGGAGGGCGACATGGCCACCGCGACGCGAATACCCGCAGCCGACATCACCGGTCTGTACGGGGCCCTGGTGAAGATGATGACCCGAAAGATGCTCGGGCAGGTCCCGGACTCGGTCGGGGTGATGTGGCATCAGCCGAAGGCGTTCAAGGTGCTGATGGGCTTCGGCCGCAAGGTCGACAAGTGGGATGCTCTGCCGGAGCCGCTGGCGACGTACGCGACGATGGCCGCCGTGGCGCGCGTCGGGTGCGGCTTCTGCCTGGACTTCGGCTACTTCATGGCGCACAGCCGGCACCTGGACGAGGCGAAGGTGCGTGAGGTGCCGCGCTGGCGGGAGTCCGACGTCTTCAGCGTGCTGGAGTGCCAGGTCATGGAGTACGCCGAGGCGATGAGCCAGACACCGCCGACGGTCACCGACGAGCTCTCGGCCGTGCTGCTCGCGCAGCTGGGACCGGCGGCGATGGTGGAGCTGGCGGCGCGGGTCGGGGCGGCGAACCTGACCGCGCGGGCGAACATCGCGCTGGGCATCCGATCGCAGGAGTTCTCGGCGGCGTGCGGCCTGCCGCCGCTGGCGGTGCCGTCGGCGGACATAGCCTCGGCTTCGTGAGCGAGGCGCTATGAACGAGGCTGCTCCCGAAGGCGCTGCGGGCGACGGGGCCGCGAACCAGGGTGCTGCGGGCGAACGCGTCCTCGGCACCGACACCATCAGCGGCCTTGACCCCTTCATCGCCCACCGCAGCCTGCTGTTCACCGTCGCCTACGAGATGCTCGGCTCGGCCGCCGACGCCGAGGACGTGGTGCAGGAGACGTGGCTGCGCTGGGCCGAGGTGGACTCCGGGCTGCGCGCGACGGTCGCGGACCCGCGTGCCTACCTGGTGCGCATCGTGACCCGGCTGGCACTGAACCGCCTGCGCACGCTCGCCCGCCGCCGCGAGGACTACGTCGGCTCCTGGCTCCCCGAGCCCCTGCTGACGAGCCCTGACGTCGCCGACGACGTGGAGCTGGCCGAGAGCGTCTCGGTCGCGATGCTGACCGTGCTGGAGACGCTGAACCCGGTCGAGCGCGCAGTGTTCGTCCTCCGCGAGGTGTTCGAGACGCCGTACGACGAGATCTCCCGCGCACTCGGCAAGACCCCGGCCTCGGTACGCCAGACCGCAAAGCGCGCCCGCGACCACGTCGCAGCCCGCCGCCCACGCATGCACGTCGACCGCACCGAGCAGCGCCGCGTCGTCGACCGCTTCCTAGCCGCCCTCACCGACGGCGACCTCCAAGCCCTGATGGAGGTCCTGGCCCCAGACGTGGTGGTCGTAGCCGACGGCGGCGGCGTGGTACCCACGGTGAGCCACCCGGTCACCGGCGCCGAGCAGGCGGCGGCCTACCTGATCGCAGTAGCCGAGTGGGCCGGCGAGCGGTTCTCTGCCGCGACGATGTGGGTGAACGGCGCACCGGCCGCGCGCATCGAGGTGGACGTGACGACGCTGCTGAGCTTCGCGGTCGAGGACGGACTGATCAGCCGGATCTTCGCGGTACGCAACCCGGAGAAGCTGGCGCGCTTGGACGCCGAGGTGGTGCTGATGCGGTGAGCCCGGCCGGATCCTCCGACCTGGCCCTGCAAATCCGCACCCTCAGACCTCAGCCGCCCGCAACTCCGGCAGCACTCCGCAACCGTCCCCGCCGATCCCACCACACCGCGAGCGCCGCCAGCCCCACCGCTGCCGCGGCGAGTCCGTGCACCGTCCCGATCGACCAGGTCAGTCCGGCTGCGGCGCCGCCCCAGGCGCCGAGCGTGTAGGCGAGCCACACCAGTGTCAGGAGCACGATGCCTTTTCGCGCGTGGCGGCCTGGTTCCTCGGCGAAGGCTGAGATCAGCGTCACGAGGGTGCCGGTCAGCGTCGTGGTCGAGATTCCGCGGATCGCGACCCTGGCCGCGTAGACGCTCTGCACTCCCATCGCCGCGGCTGCCACGCCGAGTCGGAGTTCGCGCGGGGTGGAGGCCAGCACGATCACCGATGCGAGCAGCAGTGCCTCGATCGCCAGCAGGACCCACGGTGCCTCCCCATCGCCGTTGCGGCGTGAGCGGCGTAGTGGCAGCACCGACACTGCGACGCCGATGCAGAAGCCGAGCAACGAGGAGAACGGGCCGTACGTGTCGGCCCCGGCCAGGACGCCTGCTTGGTGCGTCCCCGGTACCCAGCGCTCCGCTACCTGCACCGCGAGGAACACTGCGTTGCCCGTCTGGTTCGCGACGAACACCGAGCCCGAGCGCACGTAGGCGACCGAGTCCACCCAGCCCGCGACTGCCGTGAGCAGCACCATCAGCCCCGCGGTGCCATGCACCTTCCGCCCTCGCGCCACGGGTATCAGGATGGCGCGGCCGTCGGCGTCGGCGTCGCAGGCGCGCCAGGCCGACGCGAGCAGGTCACGACGTCGGCTGGCGCGTCGGCACCCAGAAGCGCAGCTTGTGGTCGTGCTCGTCGACGAAGCGGCCGCCGCAGGCCTCGATCACCCGGCGGGAGGCCACGTTGGTGTCGTCGCACGTCAGCAGAGCTTCGGCGATGCCCAACCCGGCCGCGACCGGCATCGCGGCCCGGAGCATCGCGGTCGCGTGGCCCTGCCGGCGCGCGCCGGGGCGGATGTCGTAGCCGATGTGCCCGCCGACGCGCTCCAGCTTCGGGATCAGCCGGTGGCGGATCGCCAGGCGGCCGAGCATCTCCTCGCCCTCGGTCCACCACAGCGTGGTCATCGGTACGAAGCCAGGCTTGTGGCCGACCTCGGTGCCCTCGGCGAGCACGCGCGCGACGTAGGTCTCGAATGCGGCTTCATCTGAGTCGGACAGGGCCGCGTCATCGATGTCGGTGATGAACCACGAGGGCTCGTAGTCGGTGTCGGCGTGGAACTCCTTCACGGCTTCCAGGAACGAGCGCCGGAAACGTATCGAGGGGTCTGTCAGGACGGGCATGTGCCCATGATTCCAAAGCTCCGCGATGGCCCGACAGGATAAATGGCCGGTAGCGCCCCCGACACCGGCGACGCCACCGATACCGGCTACCGGCGCGATACCGGCGACGCGCCCGACAGATTGAGTGCGGCCGTCACCAGCCCCGAGCGCGCCACTCCTCCAGCTGCGGACGCTCCGCACCCAGCGTCGTGTCCTTGCCGTGCCCGGGGTAGACCCAGGTCTCGTCGGGCAGACGGTCGAAGATCTTCGTGACCACGCCCTCGTAGAGCGAGTCGAACGCCTCCTTGTTCCCGAACGTGCCGCCGACGCCGCCGGGGAACAGGCAGTCGCCGGTGAACAGGTGCGGGGTGCCGGTGGGGTCCCGGTACAGCAGGGCGATGCTGCCGGGGGTGTGGCCGACCAGGTGGATGGCGGTGAGTTCGATGTCGTCGAAGCGCAGGACGTCGCCGTCGTCCACCGGGACGTCGGTCGTGACCGGGATGCCCTCGGCGTCCGCGCGGCCGGCGTGGGTGCGGGCCGCGGTGGCGGCGACGACGGCTTCCAGGGCCTGCCAGTGGTCGCCGTGCTGGTGGGTGGTGATGACCGCCCGCAGCCCGTCGGGGACCAGGGCCAGCAGGGTCGGGGCCTCGTTGGCGGCGTCGATCAGGACCTGTGCGCCGGTGCTCTTGCTGCGCAGGAGGTAGGCGTTGTTGTCCGCGGGGCCGACCGAGACCTTGGTGATGGTCAGCGCGGGCAGGTCGCGGACGGCGGGCGGGCCGCCCTGGGTGACGTCGCCGGTGTAGTCGGGCATGGGGTTCCTTCGGGGTCTGAGACGGGGTCTGAGATCGGATCGGGAGGCCGAGGTACGTCGGCGCCGAGGTACATCGACGGCGAGGTATGTCGAATCGAGGTGGGTTCTACGCTCCGATCCCGGCCCGCTCCGCACCCAGCGTGGAGTCGTTGCCCCGAGCCGGGTACACCCACGTCTCGTCCGGCAGCGCGGCCAGCGCCCCGGTCAGCAGCTCCGCCGGCGTAGGACCCGGACCCGACCCCGACAACAAGTCCCCGGTGAACAGGTGCGGATGCCCCTTCGGGTCGTCGTACACCAGCGCCACCGCCCCCGGCGCGTCGCCGGCCAGGTGCATCGCCGTCAGCAGCGAGTGCCCCAGCCGGATCTCGTCGCCGTCGTGCAGCGCCACCTTCGTCGGGACCTCGATCGCGCCCGCGTCGTGCGCGCCGGCCATCGTCACCGCGCCGGTGGCCGCCACCACCTCGGCCAGCGCGCGCCAGTGGTCGCGGTGCCGGTGCGTGGTCACCACCGCCGCCAGCTCGCCGTTGACCAGCTGGATCAGCGCCGGGGCGTCGTCGGCGGCGTCGATGAGGACCTGATCGCCGCTGAGCCGGTCGCGCAGCAGGTAGCAGTTCGCCGCCTTCGGGCCGACCGCGATCTTGGTGACGATCAGCTGCGCGAGTTCGTGCACGGCCGGCGGGCCGCCGACGTGGACGATGCCGTGGTACGTCATCGGCGCTCCTCAGAGGGTGGATTGTGACGATTTGCGGCATACGAAACCGCAACTGACCTCGAGAACGAGCGAAACGGCCTAGGAGCAAGCATGGCTAGACAGACGGCCCGTCGCATCCTGGTTGGCTGTAAGGGTCGTCTGGCGACGCCGGGCGCCGCTCATAGGGCACTGCGGCTTCGCCGCCATATAGTTCAGCGCGTCGCGAATTGTCACAATCCACCCTCAGGCCCAGGCCGGCAGCTTCGGCAGCGGGCCGCGGCCGCCGGCCGGGATCACCGCGACCAGTCCGTCGCCGGAGGCCCGGCCGAGCAGCCAGGCCAGCAGCGCCCGCTTCGGGCCGCGCACGATCACCACGCCGGAGTCCTGCGGGTCCGCCTTCACGCCGCAGACCCGGTCCTCCTCCTCGACGTCCAGCCGCAGCGCCGGGAACTCCGGGCGGGTCTCGAAGCGGGACAGCGCGTCGGCGAACCAGCGGTCGGTGAAGGTGTCGGACCAGTGCGCCGGTGTGAAGTCCAGGTCCAGGTCGACGTGGTGGATCAGCACCTCGCCGAGCCGCTTGCCCGGCAGCTGGTGCGCCGGGTACGGGGTCGCGCCGGCCGTCCGGTACACCGGTGCGTCCCAGTGCCCGGCGGCCTGCGCCGTGGCGTACGCTTCGACGAACCGGCCCGCCGATTCCCGCAGGTCCGCCAGCTGCTCCTGGACCGGCCGGGAAGAGCCGGCCTCGATGTCGGCGTTGCGCTTGTCGTCGGATTCGTACATCGGCGTGACCTCACCGGTCGCCGCGGTGTTGAGCATGTTGGACAGGCCGTCGGCGTTGCGGGCGATGTGGGCCAGGACGTGCCCGCGCGTCCAGCCGTCGCACAGCGAGGGCTCGCGCAGCTGCTCGTCGGTCATGTCGGCGACGGTGGCCAGCAGGTGCGCGGTGGCCTCGGTGATCTGTTCGAGGTCCGCGGCGGCGTCGAAGGAGGCGGGGATGGTCGGTGATTCGGTCACGGCGGTAACTCTTCCGTACCGGACCTCCGTCTGCCACACGGATCTTGAAGTAGGCGGGACGGATCGCGCGGCCGCGGCCGGGTCGGCGCGCGGACCTGCGGAGCAGCCGGAATCCGGAACTTGTCGGAGGCCCCGTCTAGCATCAGTGCGAGTCATGTCTTCAGGAAGGTTGCACTAGTGGATCGGCTGATCGTCCGCGGCGCGCGGGAGCACAACCTCAAGGACGTCTCGGTAGACCTCCCCCGGGACGCCCTTATCGTGTTCACCGGCTTGTCCGGCTCGGGCAAGTCCTCGCTGGCGTTCGACACGATCTTCGCTGAGGGCCAGCGGCGATACGTGGAGTCGCTGTCGGCTTACGCGCGCCAGTTCCTCGGGCAGATGGACAAGCCCGACGTCGACTTCATCGAGGGGCTGTCCCCGGCGGTGTCGATCGACCAGAAGTCGACCTCGAAGAACCCGCGCTCGACCGTGGGCACCATTACCGAGGTCTACGACTACCTTCGTCTGCTCTACGCCCGGGCCGGCCGCCCGCACTGCCCGGTCTGCGGCCGCCCGATCGCCCGGCAGAGCCCGCAGCAGATCGTGGACCGCGTGCTGGAACTTCAGGAGGGCACCCGCTTCCAGGTCCTGGCCCCGGTGGTGCGCGAGCGCAAGGGCGAGTACGTCGACCTGTTCGCCGAGCTGCAGACCAAGGGGTACAGCCGGGCCCGGGTGGACGGCGTCGTGGTGCAGCTGACCGAGGCGCCGACGCTGAAGAAGCAGGAGAAGCACACCATCGAGGTGGTGGTCGACCGGCTCTCGGTCAAGGCCAGTGCCAAGCGCCGGCTCACCGACTCGGTGGAGACCGCGCTCCAGCTCGGCAGCGGCATGATCACGCTGGAGTTCGTCGACCTGGCCGAGGACGACCCGAACCGCGAGCGCATGTACTCCGAGCACCTGTACTGCGTCTACGACGACCTGTCGTTCGAGGAGCTGGAGCCGCGCTCGTTCTCCTTCAACTCGCCCTTCGGCGCCTGCCCGACCTGCTCGGGCCTGGGCGTGAAGCTGGAGGTGGACACCGAGCTGGTGATCCCGGACCCGGACAAGACCCTGAGCGACGGCGCCATCACCGTCTGGGCCGCCTCCGGGATGGGCGCGAGCTGGTTCGGGCACATGCTGGCCTCCCTGGGCCAGGAGATCGGCTTCGACATGGACACGCCCTGGGGGCGGATCCCGGCGAAGGCCCAGAAGGTCATCCTGGAGGGCTACAAGAAGAAGCTCACGGTCCGCTACACCAACCGGCACGGCTCCAAGCGCGCGTGGGAGACCACGTACGAGGGCGTCAAGCCGTGGATCACGCGGCGCTACGCCGAGTCCGACAGCGACAGCGCGCGCGAGCGCCTGACCGGCTACATGCGCGAGGTCCCGTGCGAGGCCTGCGACGGCACCCGCCTCAAGCCGGTGATCCGCGCCGTCACCCTGGGCGGGGAGCGCTCCGAGGGCGGCCGCTCGATCGACGAGATCGCCGCGCTGCCGGTCGGCGAGTGCGCGCAGTACCTGCGCGAGCTCACCCTGACCGACCGCGAGGCGCAGATCGCCGCCCGGGTGCTCAAGGAGGTCAACGAGCGCCTGCAGTTCCTGGTCGACGTCGGCCTGGACTACCTGTCGCTGGACCGCGCCAGCGCCACCCTGGCCGGCGGCGAGGCCCAGCGCATCCGGCTGGCCACGCAGATCGGCTCGGGCCTGACCGGCGTGCTGTACGTGCTCGACGAGCCCTCCATCGGCCTGCACCAGCGCGACAATCACCGGCTCATCGACACCCTGATCCGGCTGCGCGACCTGGGCAACACCCTGATCGTGGTGGAGCACGACGAGGACACCATCGCCATCGCCGACTGGGTCGTGGACATCGGCCCGGGCGCCGGCGAGCACGGCGGGCAGGTCGTGGTCTCCGGCACCGTGGAGGACCTGCTGGCCTCCGAGGACTCGCTGACCGGCCAGTACGTCTCCGGGCGGCGCCGGATCGAGATCCCGGCCATGCGGCGGCCGATCGACCCCAAGCGGCGGCTGGTGGTGCGCGGCGCGCGCGAGAACAACCTGCGCGACATCGACGTGGCCTTCCCGCTGGGCGTCTTCGTCGCGGTCACCGGCGTCTCCGGCTCCGGCAAGTCCACGCTGGTCAACGACATCCTGTACTCGACGCTGGCGCGCGAGCTGAACGGCGCCCGCACCGTCCCCGGCCGGCACACCCGGGTGGACGGCGTGGACCAGCTGGACAAGGTCGTGCACGTCGACCAGTCGCCGATCGGCCGCACCCCGCGCTCCAACCCGGCCACCTACACCGGCGTGTTCGACCACATCCGCAAGCTGTTCGCCAACACCACCGAGGCCAAGGTCCGCGGCTACCAGCCCGGCCGGTTCTCGTTCAACGTCAAGGGCGGCCGCTGCGAGAACTGCCAGGGCGACGGCACCATCAAGATCGAGATGAACTTCCTGCCGGACGTGTACGTGCCCTGCGAGGTCTGCCACGGCGCGCGCTACAACCGGGAGACCCTGGAGGTCCACTTCAAGGGCAAGAACATCGGCGAGGTCCTGGACATGCCGATCGAGGAGGCCGCGGACTTCTTCGAGGCGGTCCCGGCGATCTCCCGGCACATGCAGACGCTGGTCGACGTGGGGCTGGGCTACGTGCGTCTGGGCCAGTCGGCGACCACGCTGTCCGGCGGTGAGGCGCAGCGCGTGAAGCTGGCCGCCGAGCTGAAGCGCCGGGCCACCGGCCGCACGGTCTACGTGCTGGACGAGCCGACCACCGGGCTGCACTTCGAGGACATCAACAAGCTGCTGGGAGTGCTCCAGCGGCTGGTCGACCAGGGCAACTCGGTGATCGTCATCGAGCACAACCTGGACGTCATCAAGACCGCCGACTGGCTGGTCGACATGGGCCCCGAGGGCGGGCGCGGCGGCGGGATCGTGGTCGCCGAGGGCACGCCGGAGGACGTGGCGAAGGTCGCGGCCAGCCACACCGGCCGGTTCCTGGAGCCGATACTGCACGGCGAGGCGAACGCCGCGACCGCGGCGCTGACGGCGGCGCAGGCGCGTAAGCCGCAGGTCGCCGAGGCGATCGAGGCGGCGAAGCGGAGCAACGCGCCGAAGGCGGCGGGCGGGGCGGCCGGCGGTGCGGCGGCGAAGAAGACGGCGGCCAAGACCGCTGCGGCCAAGACCACCGCGGCGAAGGCTCCGGCGGCGGCCAAGACCACGGCCGCCAAGACGGTCGCGAAGAAGGCGCCCGCCAAGAAGGCCGCCGCGAAGAAGTAGCGGTAGGGGTGTGGGTAGGGGTACGGGCCCGTGCCGATCGTGCTGATCGGTGCGGGCTCGCCGCATATCCAGTGCATGTTCATCACATGTCCGGGCCTCAAAGAATTCTCACAGACGGGCATGATGGACTACTCCCCATGTCTGATCATGTTGAGGTCGAGGAGTCGGGGCCGGACCGCCGGTCCGTCATGAAGGCCGCCGCCCTGGTCGTGGTGCCGGTGGCCGGGGTCGGAGCGGTCGCGGCGTGCTCCAGCAGCTCGTCGTCCGGCGGGTCTTCCAGCGGGAACGGGACAGTCGTCGTGCCGTCCTCCTCGGTGCCGGTCGGCGGCGGCTACATCGACAAGTCGAACAACGTCGTGGTGACGCAGCCGCAGGCCGGGGTCTTCAAGGCCTTCACGGCGGTGTGCACGCACCAGGGCTGCACGGTCGGCGGCGTGACGAACAACCGCATCGTCTGCCCCTGCCACGGCTCGGTCTTCAGCGCCCAGGACGGTTCCGTGATCAACGGCCCCGCGGCCTCGCCGCTGGCGGCGATGACGGCCAAGGTGAACGGCGCGAACGTGGACGTCACCGGTTCTTCGAGCTGATTCGGGACTGCCCGCGCCTACCGGAGAAACATCCTGACATTGGCCCTGATCGGGCGACCCGCGGTTGTCTTCAGCGTCCTCGTCGCCCGACCGATATCCCTAGTGATCGCGCTCGCCGACCACTATTCAAGGGAGAACATCGCAGTGAGCATCCGTAGGTTCCGCAGGGTCTTCGCCGTCGGGATGACGCTGGTCGGGGCGGCTTTGCTGGGCGCTGGTCCGGTGTCGGCCAGTGGGACGGGCACCGGAACGACCACCGGCCCCGGCCCAGGCTCCGGGTCCGGCACCGGCCCCACCAACGCCCCGATGGCCATCACCCTGTGCCACGGCTACGGCACCTACCTCGGCCTCGGCCTGCACCGCGTCGCGGCCGGCAAGAACCTCCTCGTCGTCGAGGTCTGCGGCGACCCGGCCAAGCGCACGATCAGCATGGTGCGCGACAGCTACATCAAGGTCGACGGCCCGCGTGCCGACAGCCTGCGCTTCCACTGGCGCTGGGCCGACAAGGCCGGCGCGGTCAAGGGCGGCGGGGACGACGACAACGGCGCCTTCGCCCTCGGCCCGCAGAGCGAGAACACCTTCGCCTGGCCCTACTCCCAGTCGGTCGCGCCGCTGGCGCCGAGCGCGCGCTGCGTCGTCGGCGTTCTGAGTGAGGGGACCGCGCAGTTCGTCACCGAGCCCGTCTGCCCCTGACGCGAGCCGGGGGGACCAGCCCGACAGCCCGGGGTCGACCCCCGGCCACCGAATGGTGTCCCCCCGGCCGCGTAGGCTTTCCCTGTGGCAGACCCGGCAACCTATCGCCCGAAGACCGGCGAGATCCCGACCTCGCCCGGCGTCTACAAGTTCCGCGACCCGCACGGCCGGGTGATCTACGTCGGCAAGGCCAAGAACCTGCGCTCGCGGCTGACGAGCTACTTCCAGGACCTGGCCAACCTGCACGTCCGCACCCAGACCATGGTGACCACGGCCGCGAGCGTGGAGTGGACCACCGTCGCCACCGAGGTCGAGGCGCTCCAGCTGGAGTACACCTGGATCAAGCAGTTCGACCCGCGGTTCAACGTCAAGTACCGCGACGACAAGTCCTACCCGAGCCTGGCCGTCACCGTCGGTGAGGAGTACCCGCGCGCGCAGGTCATGCGCGGTCCCAAGCGCCCCGGCGTCCGCTACTTCGGGCCGTACTCCCACGCCTGGGCGATCCGCGAGACGCTGGACTCGCTCCTGCGCGTCTTCCCGATCCGCACCTGCTCCTCCGGCGTCTTCAAGCGTGCCGCGCAGACCGGCCGGCCCTGCCTGCTCGGCTACATCGGCAAGTGCTCCGCGCCGTGTGTCGGCCGGGTCAGCGCCGAGGAGCACCGGGAGATCGTCGAGGACTTCGTCACCTTCATGGCCGGCCGCACCGACCGGTACATCAAGGGTCTGGAAGACGAGATGAAGGAGGCTGCGAAGGACCTGGAGTTCGAGAAGGCGGCCCGCCTGCGCGACGACCTCCAAGCTCTGCGGCAGACCCTGGAGAAGAACGCGGTCGTCCTCGGCGACGGCACCGACGCCGACGTCATCGCGTTGGCCGAGGACCCGCTGGAGGCCGCGGTCCAGGTGTTCCACGTGCGCGGTGGCCGGATCCGGGGCCAGCGCGGCTGGGTCGTGGACCGGGTCGAGGACGTCGACACCGCCGGCCTCGTCGAGCACTTCATGCAGCAGCTCTACGGCTCCGAGCAGGGCGTGCAGGGCGTCGACACGGAGACCGTGCCGCGGGAGATCCTGGTCCCGGAGCTGCCGGGCAGCGTGGAGGCCATAACGGAGTGGCTGTGCGAGCGCCGCGGCTCCAAGGTCGAGGTGCGCGTCCCCCGGCGCGGCGACAAAGCCGCGCTGATGGAGACCGTCGCGCAGAACGCCAAGCAGGCCCTGGCCCTGCACAAGACCCGCCGCGCCTCGGACCTCACCACGCGCTCGGTGGCCCTGCAGGAGCTGGCCGACGCCATCGGCATGGACCAGGCCCCGCTGCGCATCGAGTGCTATGACATCTCTCACCTGCAGGGCACCAACGTCGTCGCCTCGATGGTGGTCTTCGAGGACGGCCTGCCGCGCAAGAGCGAGTACCGCCGCTTCACGATCAGGGGCTCCGAGGAGACCGGCGGCGCGACCAACGACGACGTGCGCAACATGCACGAGGTCATCACCCGCCGCTTCAAGGCCTTCCTCAAGGAACAAGAGGAAGAAAAGCTCATCGATGAGACCACAGGTGAGCGCAGGAAGTTCGCCTATCCTCCGCAGCTGGTGGTCGTCGACGGCGGCCAGCCGCAGGTCGCGGCGGCAGCGCGGGCGCTGGCGGACCTGGAGATCAGCGACGTCACGCTGGTCGGCCTGGCCAAGCGACTGGAGGAGGTCTGGCTGCCGGACGAGGACGACCCGGTCCTGCTCCCGCGCAGCAGCGAGGGCCTGTACCTGCTCCAGCGGGTCCGGGACGAGGCGCACCGCTTCGGCATCGCCTTCCACCGCCAGAAGCGGTCCAAGTCGATGGTCGCCAGCGCGCTGGACGATGTGCCCGGGTTGGGGGAAGTACGGCGTAAAGCGCTGTTGGCCCATTTCGGAACTCTTCGCAAACTGCGCGCGGCGGATGTGGCAGAAATCGCCGAAGTACCTGGTATCGGGCCCGCCACGGCGCGCCAGATCCACAGTGCTTTGGCCGAGGTTCCGGTAAGTCGTGCGGTGAACGCCGCCACAGGTGAGATCCTGGAGGGGGGAGAGAGCAGGATCGGGCCGGACGAGGAGTGACTGGCGTGAGGGAGAACAGACCGAGCGAGCAGGACGCGCACCAGGAATCGGAGCAGGTCGTCGCGGAGCCCGAGGGCTCAGAGGCGTCCCAGGGCGCCGACGAGCCCGACGCGCAGGACGGCCCGCACGCACCGGAGCTGGTGATCGTCACCGGCATGTCCGGGGCCGGCCGCTCCACCGCCGCCAAGGTCTTCGAAGACCTCGGCTGGTACGTCGTGGACAACCTGGCGCCGACGCTGATCGCGCCGATGGTGGACCTGGTGATGCGCGAGTCGCGCAGCACCGACCGGCTGGCGTTCGTCGTCGACGTGCGCGGCCGGGCCTTCTTCGACACGCTGCGCAGCACCCTGGACGAGCTGGACTCGGCCGGGCTGAACCACCGCATCGTGTTCCTGGAGTCCGACGACGACGTGCTGGTGCGCCGCTACGAGGGCGTGCGCCGGCCGCATCCGCTGCAGGGCGAGGGCCGGGTCACCGACGGCATCGAGCGCGAGCGGGAGCTGCTGCGCGAGCTGCGCGGCGAGGCCGACCTGGTGATCGACACCTCGGCGCGCAACGTGCACGAGCTGCGCAACGCCATCGAGTCCGCCTTCGGCGACTCCGACGACGTGCCGCTGCGGGCGACCGTGATGAGTTTCGGATTCAAGTACGGACTGCCCGTCGACGCCGACCTCGTCGCGGATGTACGGTTCTTGCCAAACCCGCACTGGGTGCCCGAACTCCGTCCGCGCACGGGTCAGGACCCTGAGGTGAGCGGGTACGTGCTGTCCCAGCACGGTGCCAAGGAATTCCTGGACCGGTACGCGGAGGTACTGAACATCGTCACCGAGGGATACCGCCGCGAGGGCAAGCGCTACCTGACCCTGGCGATCGGCTGCACCGGCGGCAAGCACCGCAGTGTCGCGATGTCCGAGCAGATCGCCGCGCGGCTGTCCGCCGAGGGCGTGGACACCGTGGTCGTGCACCGCGACATGGGTCGCGAGTGACGGCGGCTGATCGGGCGGCGTCCAGGCGGGTCATAAAGAACGAGGTGGTCCCGACCATCTCCGGAAACCTGTTCCGGCCGGACCCGGCGGGATCGCCGGCTCCCGTGCCCCCGCCGACCCCCGGGGGGCCGATGGCTCCCATGGCTCCCATGGCTCCCACGGCCCCGATGGCCGGCGACCCGTCGGGCGGCCTGGCCGCCCCGCAGGGCCCCTTCGCCGCCACCGGTCCGGGGCAGCAGCCGGCCGTGCCGATGATCGGAGCCGCGGTCGCCGCCGCGAACTGGGCCGAGCCGGCCCCCGAGGACGCGCCGACCGTCGAGTTCAAGGCCTTCAACACCGCCGCCGACGGCCGTCCGGCGCCGCGCGTCGTGGCCCTGGGCGGCGGCCACGGCCTGTCCGCGACCCTGGCCGCGCTGCGCACCGTCACCGACGCGCTCACCGCGATCGTCACCGTCGCCGACAACGGCGGCTCCTCCGGCCGCATCCGCCGCGAGCTCGGCGGCCTGCCGCCGGGCGACCTGCGGATGGCGCTGGCCGCGCTGTGCGGGGACGACGAGTGGGGCCGCACCTGGGCCGACGTCCTGCAGCACCGCTTCGGCGGCCCGGCCGAGGGCGGCCTGCACGGCCACGCCGTCGGCAACCTGCTCATCGCCGCGCTGTGGGAACGCCTCGGCGACCCGGTCCGGGCCCTGGACTGGGTCGGACGGCTGCTCGGCGCGCGCGGCCGGGTGCTGCCGATGTCGACGGTGCCGCTGGAGATCGAGGCCCTGGTGGCCGGCGTGGACCCGGCCAACCCGGGCGCGACCGACGTCATCCGCGGCCAGCACGAGCTCGCGGTGACGCCCGGCCGGGTGCTCTCGGTGCGGCTGAGCCCGCCGGAACCGCCGGCCGCGCCCGAGGCGGCCGCCGCCATCCGGGCCGCCGACTGGACGGTCCTGGGCCCCGGCTCCTGGTTCACCAGCGTGATCCCGCACCTGCTGGTGCCCGAGTTGTGCGCGTCCCTGGCCGAGACCAAGGCGCGCAAGCTGCTGGTCTTCAACCTGTCCCCGCAGCCCGGCGAGACCGACGGCTTCTCCGCCGAGCAGCACATCGAGGTCCTCGCCGACCACTGCCCGGGCCTGCGCCTGGACGTGGTGCTGGCCGACGAGGTGTCCTGCGGCGCGCCACGCGTGCACGGCCCGCTGGAGAAGGCGGCCGCCGCGCTCGGGGCGCAGGTCGTGCTGGCTCCGCTGGCCGCGCCGTACCGGGCCGGGGACAAGAGCCCGCGGCACGACCACGCGCTGCTGGCGCGGGCGTTCCGTGGGGTGTTCGCAAGGGGCTGATGGCCGCCGGGCGGATCGCAGGGCCTGATCACAGGACTCTGATCGCCCGTCAGAGTGATTGTCACGGAAGGTGTGGCGCAGCACACTGACAGCCATGCTGCGTACGTCTCTCGCGTTCGCCGTCGCTGCGGCAGCGGCCCTGGTCACGGCTCCGGCGCAGGCCCACGCGGCCGGCTTCCACAGGTACGTGGCCCTCGGCGACTCCTACACCGCGGTCGGCGACCTGCTCCAGCCAGCCGGCGGGCCGCTGGGCTGCTTCCGCAGCAGCGTCAACTTCCCGCACGACCTGGCCGCCCGGCTGCACGTCGCAGACCTCGTCGACGCCTCCTGCGGGGGCGCGGTGACCGCCGACATGACCGGCCCGCAGTCGGTCATCGGCGGCACCAATCCCGCGCAGTTCGACTCCCTGGCCCCGGACACCGACCTGGTGACGGTCGGCATCGGCGGCAACGACATCGGCTTCGGCGACATCGTGACCACCTGCGGCGAGCTGTCGCTGGACGTCTTCGGCAACCCCTGCCAGCAGCACTTCACGGTCAACGGCACCGACCAGCTCGCGGCCCGGATCGACGCGCTGGCGCCGACCATTGACGCGGTGATCCAGGGCGTTCACCAGCGTGCCCCGCACGCCACCGTCGTCGTGGTCGGCTACCTGCCGGTGCTGCCGGCCTCCGGCGGCTGCTGGCCGAGCATGCCGGTGGCCGTGGGCGACGTGCCGTGGCTGCACGGCATCGAGCAGAAGCTGAACGACATGCTCTCCGCCGAAGCCGCCGCGAACGGAGCGCTCAGTGTTAACCCCAACGGTGTCACCGGCCGTGATGCCTGCCAATGGCCGTGGACCCGCTGGGTCGAGCCGGTCATCCCGGCCCAGCCCGCCGCGCCGGTACACCCCAACCCCGCCGGGCAGAGCGCGGTGGCTGCGATGATTGAAAGCAGGCTCTGAACGTCGCACTAGGCCGAACGAGCGTCATCCAACCTCGTGAATGCGCGGGTGGAAGCACACGGCGCCGGTTCGCGTTGGTTAGGGTGGACCGCTGACGGGAACGGTTCCGGCTCGGCACTCTGAGCTGCGATGACAGGCGAAAAAGGGGTAGCGGCGCGATGGCGATGACGGCGGCGGTCAAGGACGAGCTGAGCCGCCTGGCGGTGACCAAGCCCTGCTGCCGCAAGGCCGAGGTGGCCTCGGTGTTCCGGTACGGCGGCTCCCTGCACATCGTGTCCGGGCGGATCGCGATCGAGGCCGAGCTCGACACCGGGGCCGCGGCCCGGCGCCTGCGCAAGGACATCTGGGAGGTCTACTCGCACCGCGCCGAGCTGGTCATCCAGTCGCCCGGCGGCCTGCGCCGGGGCCACCGCTACCAGCTGCGGGTGACCGCCGGCGGCGAGGCGATGGCCCGGCAGATCGGCATGGTCGACGGCCAGGGCCGGCCCGCCTTCGGCTTACCTCCGTACCTGGTCAACGGCCCGTTGTGCGACTGCGAGGCGGTGTGGCGCGGCGCGTTCCTGGCGCACGGCAGCCTCACCGAGCCCGGCCGCAGCTCGGCCCTGGAGATCAACTGCCCGAACATGGAGTCGGCGATCGCGCTGGCCGGGGCCGCGCGCCGGCTCGGCATCCCCGGCGCCAAGCACCGCGAGGTGCGCGGCAGCGACCGCGTGGTGCTGCGCGACGGCGACGCGATCAGCGCGCTGCTCACCCGGCTCGGCGCGCACGAGGCGGTGCTGGCCTGGGAGGAGCGGCGGATGCGGCGCGAGGTGCGCGCCACCGCCAACCGGCTGGCCAACTTCGACGACGCCAACCTGCGCCGCAGCGCCCGCGCCGCGGTCGCCGCCGGGGCCCGGGTCTCGCGCGCGCTGGAGATCCTGGGCGAGGACGCGCCGGACCACCTGGCCGCCGCCGGCCGGCTGCGCCTGGACCACAAGCAGGCCTCGCTGGAGGAGCTGGGCACGCTGGCCGACCCGCCGCTGACCAAGGACGCGATCGCCGGCCGGATCCGCCGGCTGCTGGCGATGGCCGACCGCCGGGCGTTCGAGCTCGGCGTGGACGGGACCGACGTCCCGGCGTCCGTCTCGGCATACGGACCCCCGTCCGTTTCTTACAAGGACGACTCACTCGCCGCACGGCTGAGCGTTCCCGCGCAGGCTGGCGCCGGTCCGGCGCCATCGGTCGGTCAGACGTCCGACGACCTACCGGCGAGTACGGATTCTGCCATCGTCTCGCAGGTCGGGCCGGGTGCGTTGTCTTCCCCGGGTTCGCGATAGGCTCGTGACCGTGCGCGGTCCGAATCGAATGATTCGGTGAAACGCCACGTTATGCGTCGACTCTCGACCGGGTGTGCACAAGAGCGCCCGGCAACCTGAAGGGAGCCCTGCGACAGTGACCGTCCGGGTAGGCATCAACGGATTCGGCCGCATCGGCCGCAACTTCTTCCACGCGATCGTCGCCTCGGGTGCTGACGTCGAGGTCGTGGGGATCAACGACCTCGCTGCCGCCCCGATCCTGGCGCACTTCCTGAAGTACGACTCGATCCTGGGCCGCTTCGACGGCACGATCGAGGCCACCGACGGCGAGCTGATCGTCAACGGCCGCGCCATCAAGGTGCTCTCCGAGCGCGACCCCGCGTCGCTGCCGTGGAAGGAGCTCGGCGCGGACGTGGTCGTGGAGTCCACGGGCCTGTTCACCAACGGCGACGACGCGCGCAAGCACATCGAGGCCGGGGCCAAGAAGGTCATCATCTCCGCGCCGGCCACCAACGACGACGTCACCATCGTGATGGGCGTCAACCAGGACAAGTACGACGCGGAGAACCACAACATCATCTCCAACGCGTCCTGCACCACCAACTGCCTGGCGCCGCTGGTGAAGGTCCTGCTCGACGAGTTCGGCATCGAGCGCGGCTACATGACCACGGTCCACGCCTACACCACCGAGCAGCAGCTGCTCGACCAGATCGCCCTGACCCGCAAGGGCACCATCGACCTGCGCCGCGCCCGCAGCGCCCCGCAGTCGATCATCCCCACCTCCACCGGCGCGGCCAAGGCCATCGGCCTGGTCATCCCGGAGGTCAAGGGCAAGCTCGACGGCTTCGCGATGCGCGTTCCGGTCCCCACCGGCTCGGTCACCGACCTGACCGTGGACCTGGGCCGGGAGACCACCAAGGAAGAGATCAACGCGGCGTTCAAGAAGGCCGCCGAGACCGGTGCGCTCAAGGGCTTCCTGAAGTACACCGAGGACGAGATCGTCTCCCGCGACATCGTCACCGACCCGCACAGCTGCATCTTCGACAGCAAGCTGACGATGGCCAACGGCAACCAGGTCAAGGTCGTCGGCTGGTACGACAACGAGTGGGGCTACTCCAACCGCCTCGTCGACCTCGTCGCGTACGTCGGCGCCTCGCTGTAGCCCGATCACTGATACAGATCCCGTGCCCGCACGAGCCCCGTTCCGGGTTCGTGCGGGTTTCTCGTTGACAGAGAAGAAGGACTTATGAAGACCCTCGACGACCTCGACGTCGCCGGCAAGAAGGTCCTGCTGCGCTCGGACCTGAACGTCCCGCTGGACGGGGCGCGCATCACCGACGACGGCCGCATCCGCGCCTCGGTCCCGACCATCAACGCGCTGCTGGACAAGGGCGCCCGGGTGATCGTCGCGGCGCACCTGGGCCGCCCCAAGGGCGAGCCGGACCCGAAGTACAGCCTGGCCCCGGTGGCCAAGCGGCTCGGCGAGCTGCTGGACGTCCCGGTCACCTTCGCCGCCGACACGGTCGGTGAGTCCGCGCAGGCCGCGGTCGCCGCGATGCCCGAGCGCTCGGTGGTGCTGCTGGAGAACGTCCGCTTCAACGCCGGCGAGACGGCCAAGGACGACGCCGCCCGCGGCGCGTTCGCCGCGCAGCTCGCGGCCCTGGCCGACGTGTTCGTCTCCGACGGCTTCGGCGCCGTGCACCGCAAGCACGCCTCGGTCTACGACATCGCCAAGCTCCTGCCCTCCGCCGCCGGCCTGCTGATCCAGACCGAGGTCGCGGTCCTGAAGAAGCTCACCGAGAACGTCGCGCGCCCCTACGCGGTGGTCCTGGGCGGCTCGAAGGTCTCCGACAAGCTCGCGGTCATCGAGAACCTGCTGGAGAAGGCCGACCGGATCCTGGTCGGCGGCGGCATGGTCTTCACCTTCCTGAAGGCGCAGGGCTACGAGGTCGGCCGCTCGCTGCTGGAGGAGGACCAGATCCCGACGGTGCGCGGCTACCTGCAGCGCGCGGCCGAGCGCGGCGTGGAGTTCGTCCTGCCGATCGACATCATCGCCGCCACCGAGTTCTCCGCCAGCGCCGAGCACGAGGTGGTCTCGGCCTCGGAGATCCCGGCCGACCGCCTGGGCCTGGACATCGGCCCGGAGTCCGGCAAGCTGTTCGCGAACAAGCTCTCCTCGGCCAAGACCATCTTCTGGAACGGCCCGATGGGCGTGTTCGAGATGGAGCCGTACGCCGGCGGCACCCGCGCCGTCGCGCAGGGCCTGATCGACTCCGAGGCGTTCACCGTGGTCGGCGGCGGCGACTCGGCGGCCGCGGTCCGGCAGCTGGGCTTCGACGAGGCAGCGTTCGGCCACATCTCCACCGGCGGCGGCGCGAGCCTGGAGTACCTGGAGGGCAAGACCCTCCCGGGCCTGGCCGTGCTTGAGGAAGGGAAGTAGGTCTCCATGGCTGAGCGTAAGCCGCTTATGGCTGGCAACTGGAAGATGAACCTCAACCACCTGGAGGCGATGAAGCACGTCCAGGAGCTGGCGTTCTCACTGCACGACAAGGACTACGACGCGGTCGACGTCGCGGTCCTGGTGCCGTTCACCGACATCCGCTCCGTCCAGACCCTGGTCCAGGGCGACAAGCTGCGCATCCAGTACGGCGCGCAGGACGTCTCCGAGCACCCCTCGGGCGCCTACACCGGCGACATCTCCGCCCCGATGCTGGCCAAGCTGGACTGCCACTACGTGGTGGTCGGCCACTCCGAGCGCCGCCAGTACCACGGCGAGACCGACGCACTGGTCGCGGCCAAGGCGGTGATGGCGCGCAAGCACGGGATCACCCCGATCATCTGCGTCGGCGAGCACCTGGACGTCCGCAAGGAAGGCGCGCACGTCGCGCACTGCGTCGAGCAGACCCGCGGCTCCCTGGCGGGCCTGTCCGCCGACCAGGTCCAGACCTCGGTCATCGCCTACGAACCGGTCTGGGCGATCGGCACCGGCGAGGTCGCGACCCCCGAGGACGCCCAGGAGGTGTGCGCCGCGATCCGCGCCGAACTGGCCGCCCTGTTCGACGAGAGCGTGGCCGCCACCACCCGCATCCTGTACGGCGGCTCGGTAAAGGGCGCCAACGCCGCCGAACTGATGGCCCAGCCGGACATCGACGGCGCCCTGGTAGGCGGCGCATCGCTGGACGCCGCAGACTTCACCCGCATCGTACGTTTCCGCGATTCCGCAGTCGCCGCTGGCTGAGCACCGGCTCCATTGCGTAATGTAGGGCCGGGGTGCCCAGGCATCCCGTCCCTGTCCTTATCGGAAGAGCGAGTGGACCGCCGAAGTGACTCTTTACCAGTGGATCGTCTCGGGCATCCTGGTCGCGACCAGCCTGCTCCTCATCATGTCGGTGCTCCTGCACAAAGGTAAGGGCGGTGGCCTCTCCGACATGTTCGGCGGCGGCGTCTCCGGCGGCCTGCAGGGCTCCTCGGTGGTGGAGCGCAACCTGGACCGCATCAGCGTCGTCCTGTCGGTGATCTGGATCTCGTGCATCGTAGGGCTCGCGCTGCTCTACAAGCACAACGTCTGAACGGCAGCAGGGTAGAGGTACCGGCGCCCGCCCGGATTCCTTCCGGGCCGGCGCCTTTTTCGGCCCCGAGGAGCCCGGCGGGGGCTCGTCGTGTCCGACCGGACCATGCGGGGTGTTGGTTCTGTGCCCCTCGCCGCGTCGGCGGGCGCAGCCAACCTGGTCGGGCCGGTGGTGTCAAGCCGGACGAAACCGGTCCACAGCAGCAGTGATCCGGCTTTACACCACCGGACCGGCCTGGTTCCGTAAGGCGACGACGTGGCGAGGGGCACAGAACCCGGCGACCACAAGCAGCGACCGCCAGCAGACAGCGCGGCGCACCACGAGCGGACAGAAAGCCGACCAGTCGCGGGCCGCCGCCGAAGCGCCCGACGCGCGGGTCGCCCCCTCGCTGTAGAGCGCCCGCCGGAGGCCTCAAGGCGCCCACCACGCCCAACGATTGCCGCCTACGACATGCGCAGTGACTCGGACCGGCGCGTGGTTTTGCACGCGCAAACCGCCAGCCGCCAACGCAACCAGCGGGGCACAACCGAACTGCGTCCCCCTGCGAGGCCATAAAACCATCCGCGAAGCCGTAAAAATCGCCTTGAAACCACAAGCGAACCGCACCTGAAAGCACGCCTTGTTTGACCCTCACGTCACGTCACGTCACGTCAGGTCAAGAAAATCCACCACCGCCGCCAGAAACCCCGGCTCCGCCACCGCCCGCCCATGATCCCCGGGCACCATCACCTTCGTCCCGCGCGGCAGCGCGGCGACCAACTCGTCGACCGAATCACCCCGCTCGTCCTCGCTACCCATCACCACAAGCGTGGGCACCTGCACACGACCGAGATCCGCCGCCGGAGTCGCCGCGAGCGAATCCAGCGCGTGCAGCAACGCCACGGTGTCCATCTCTGCGCCCTGGAGCCACTGCGCGGTCCGCTCATCGGCCGAACCCGGCTCGAACGGCTCCGTCGCCTCAACGATCCGCCGCAGCATCCGCGCCACGCCGCCGCCGAAGCCCTCCACCTGCTTCAGCCCCTGGCCGCCGACCACCGCCCGCCGCGGCGTGGCACCGCGGACCAGCATCCGCACCACGATGCGCGCGCCGAGGGAGTACCCGGCGAGGTCGTAATCGGCATTCGCCAGCCCGAGGTAGTCCAGCAGCGTGAGCGCGTCGTCGGTGAGGACGTCGCTCGGGTACGCGGCGGCGTCGTGCGGCTTGGCGCTGCTGCCGTGGCCGCGGAAGTCGGGCAGGATCACGCGGTGCCCGTGCGCCGCGATCGTGGCGGCACGGTCGTCGCGGAGCCACAGCGAGCTGTCTCCGAGCGCGCCGTGCAGAAGCAACAGGGGCCTGCCCTCGCCTACCTCGCGATAGGCGAGGCGGACTCCGTCGTGGGCGGGAAAGAAGGACACTGCGGGGTTGGACATGTGCCGGAGCGTATACCGGCTAACCCGACTGTTCCGCCCGACTTTCCCGCCCAACTGTTCAGCCCAGCTGATCCGCCCGACTGTCCCGCCCGACCTTCCCGCCCGACTTTCCCGCCCAGCCCAGCCCTGTCCTTCGGCTACTCGCCAGCCACGAAGTAGTGCCCCGCATCAATATCCGCGATCAGCCCAAGCTCCTGCGGCTCCCACCCCAGCAGCTCCCGCGTCGCAGCATTGGGCATCGTGATGTCCATGGCGGCGAACGGAAACCCAGCGAAGTGCTCCGCAGCCTTCTCAGCCGGCACGCTGACCACCGGGACATCGAGGTGCCGCCCGATGGCCTCCGCGACGTCCCGCACCGCGACGCCCTCCTCAGCCGCGGCGAACAACTGCTCCCCGGCCGGAGCCTTGTCCAGGGCCAGGCGGTACAAGCGGGCGACGTCGAGCACATGCCCGGCCGGCCAGCGGTTCGCACCGTCGCCGACGTATCCCGAGACGCCGCGCTCCCGAGCGATGCGGATCATCTGCGGAATGAAGCCGTGCTTGTCGCGCGAGCTGTGAGTGGCCGAGGGGATCGCCATGAAGACGGTGTGCACGCCGCGCTCCGTGTACTCCTCCATCGCCGCCGTGACGATCGAGCGCGGGTTCGCGGCGAAGGCCGCATCACGCTGCGCGTCGCCGGTGCGGCGGATTCCGATGCCGACGAGGATCTTGCCGGTCCCGACCAACGCGTCGCCGAAGGCGCGAATGACGCTCAAGTCGGTCGCGGCCGCGTCGGGGAAGCGGCCGGCGAAGACGGTGGCGTGGTCGAAAGCGAGGTGGACGACCGCGTCGGCCTCAGCGGCCGCGGCCGCCAGCAGGTCCAGGTCGGTCATGTCGCCGCGCCGGACCTCGGCGCCCGTCGCCGCGACGGCGTCGGCCGAGGCGTCGGAGCGCGCCAGGCCCACGACCTGGTGCCCGGCCTGCAGGAGTTCGGGGACGACGGCGGAGCCGATGTAGCCGCTGGCGCCGGTGACGAAGATGCGCATGGGGGACTCCCGGAGAAAGTGATGTGACTCGGTAACGTCACTACGACTGTAGCGCAGTGATGTGACCAAGTCACATCAACTAGGCTGTCCCCATGGCCCGATGGGAACCGAACGCACGCGAACGCCTGGTCCGCGCCGCCGTCGACCTGTTCACGGAGCAGGGCTACGACGCCACGACCGTCACGCAGATCGCCGAGCGGGCCGGCGGCCTGACGAAGACCACCTTCTTCCGCCACTTCCCGGACAAGCGCGAGGTCCTGTTCGCCGGCCAGGAGATCCACGCCCGCCTGCTCACCGAAGCCCTCGCCGCCGCCCCGCCGGACGCCACCCCGCTGACCGCGGTCGCGGCAGCCCTCGACGCCCTGGCGGACTCCTTCGACGACGACCGCCGCGAACTCGGCGCCAAGCTGATGGCGCTGCTCGCCGACAACGCGGAGCTGCAGGAGCGCGCCGCGTTTAAGCACGCCATCCTCGCCGCGGCCATCGCCGACGGCCTGCGCGAGCGCGGCGTCGCCGACCGGACCGCGGCGCTGGCGGCGGACATGGGGATGCTGGCCTTCGACGAGGCCTTCGCGCGCTGGACCCATCCCGCCGCTCCGACCACTCCGGTCGCCCCAGCCGATTCGGCCGATCCCGCAGACCGGCGCACTTTGGCCGATCACGCGCGTCAGGCTCTTGCGGAGCTGCGCGACGCGGCAACAGCGCTCGGCTGAGCCCTAAGCACCAAGCACCAAGCACCAAGCACCAAGCACCAAGCACCAACCGCCAACCGCGAAGCGTTAACGCCGCCGCCTCCCGAGCCGGGAGACGGCGGCCCGCCCGAAGCGAGGGATGACCCCGGGCGTGCGGCGGGTCTGCTGATGGGGGTGGGGACCCGCCGCCGGTGGTGCTGATCGTGAAGCCCTCGCTGCGCGAGGCGAAATGCGACCGTGAACGCCCGGTTCCCGCCCCGGGCGCCGAGTCGCCGTTGCCGATTGTGAACTTTTCACCGCCGTTCAACAAGGGCACCCGGACATCTTCCCCGGCTGTGACCGGATCGTGATCCCAAATGCCTCAAAGGCGCTCTGACCAGGCGTGAGCTAAATGAGCAGAACCCTTACCAACGCACATATCGCGGCTTAGCGACGAAACGAAGACGTAACACAGGTCACGTCCTAGCGTCTGCATCCCGTACCCCGGAACGAAACCCCGATATGAGAGAAGGAGCGGATTCGATGGCTGCACGAAGCGCTTCCGCGACAGCCCCGGCCGCCGGCCGAACCGATCGGGAGAACGCTCGCATCGAGATCACCGGCGTCACCAAGCGGTTCCTCACACCGTCCGGCGACGCTTTCACGGCCCTGCGCGACGTCTCCTTCACCGTCGAGCCCGGCCAGTTCTGCGCCGTCGTCGGCCCCACCGGCTGCGGCAAGTCCACGACGCTCGGCCTGGTCGCGGGCCTGGACAAGCCCAGCGAGGGCTCGGTCAAGGTCGGCGGCCGGGAAGTCACCGGCATCACCGACGGCACGAGCTTCATGTTCCAGGCCGACGCGCTGCTGCCGTGGAAGACGGTGCTCGGCAACGTGGCCATGGGCCCGATCTTCAAGGGCGCCAACAAGAAGGACGCCCAGGCGCTGGCCCGCGACTGGATCCGCCGCGTCGGCCTGGCCGGCTTCGAGGACCACCACCCGCACCAGTTGTCCGGCGGCATGCGCAAGCGCGTCGCGATGGCCGCCGCGCTGATCAACGAGCCGTCGATCCTGATGATGGACGAGCCGTTCGGCGCGCTGGACGTGCAGACCAAGGCGATCATGTCGAACGAGCTGCTCGGGCTCTGGGAGCAGCTCCGGCCCTCAGTCCTGTTCATCACCCACGACCTCGAAGAGGCCGTGGCGCTGGCCGACCGCGTCGTGGTGCTGTCCGCGGGTCCCGGGACCGTGAAGGAGATCTTCGACATCGACCTGCCGCGTCCGCGCGGCTCGGTGCAGGAGATCCGCTTCGACACGCGGTTCCTCGAACTCCACCACCAGATCTGGGAGACGCTGCGCGAAGAGGTCCAGCGCTCCTACGCACGCACGACGGGAGAGAACGCATGAGCGCGAACACCATCGCGTCCACGTCGGTCCAGCCGGCCGCGAAGAAGACCGGGCTGAGCATCCGCCGCAAGCGCAAGCTCAAGATCCACGCGGCCCAGATCGGCTTCGCCGTCGTCATGCTCGGCGGCTGGCAGCTGTTCGCCACCAACAAGTGGCTCGGCGTGGACCCGTTCACCTACGGCAAGCCCACCCTGATCTGGGACAGCCTGTACGCCTACTTCACCAAGGGCGACCAGGCCACCGAGTTCGGCTCCTACTGGCTGCAGATCGAGACGACCCTGCGCGAGGCGGGGCTCGGCTTCCTGCTGGGCACCGCGGTCGGCGTCGTCCTGGGCGTCCTGCTCGGCATGAACCGCTTCCTCGCCGAGGTCATGGACCCGTACATCAAGATCTTCAACTCCATCCCGCGCATCGTGCTCGGCGAGATCTTCCTGGTCGCGCTGGGCCTGGGCGAACTCCCGCACCTGCTGCTCGCCGCGGTCCTGGTGTTCTTCGTGGTCTTCTTCAACGCCTTCCAGGGCGTCCGCGAGGTCGACCGCAACATCCTGGCCAACGCCAAAGTGCTCGGCGCGAAGCGGCTGGCGATCGTCCGGCACGTCATCCTGCCCTCGGCGCTCACCTGGATCATCGCCAGCCTGCACAGCGCCTTCGGCTTCGCGCTGACCGGCGCGATCGTCGGCGAGGTCATCGGCGCGCAGCGCGGCCTGGGCCTGGTCATCGCGACCGACCAGGGCAAGTTCGACTCGAACGGCGTCTACGCCACGATGCTCGTCATCGCGGTCCTCGCGCTGGCCGCCGAGTGGATCATCACCCAGGTCGAACACCGGCTGCTGTCCTGGCGCCCGCCGTCGCCGTCGGAGACCGCGTCGATCTGACCCGGCGCTTCCTGATCCTCCACCGGGCGGCACCTGCTCGCCGGCGCCACCACCGGCACCACCACCGCCACCAATGCCCCACCACAGCCAGCACCACAGCCGCCACCGCCCGGTGGCACCACCACCGTCCGCGGGTTCCCTCGCCGGCGGATCCCCACCCCGAATTCAGCGAAAGGTACGTCAGCCATGTTCAAGCGGACACTCATCGGCGCGGCGGTCTGCGCCCTCGCCGTCACCACCGTCACCGCGTGCTCAAGCTCGAAGAGCAGCGGCTCCGGTTCCAGCGCCGGCGCCGCCGGCGGGAGCCTGCCGACCGTGAAGCTCATGGTCGGCGGCATCGACAAGCAGATCTACCTGCCCTACAAGCTGGCCGACCAGCTGGGCTTCTACAAGAAGTACGGCGTCAACGTCGAGCTGAGCACCGAGACGCAGGGCGGTGTCGGCGCGGAGGACGCGATGATCTCCGGCAGCGTCGACATGGCCGGCGCGTGGTACAACCACACGATCGACTTCCAGTCGAAGGGCAAGGCCGTCGAGGACATCGTCAACCTCTCCGGAGCGCCGGGCGAGCGCGAGATGTGCTCCACGAACAGCGGTGTCCACTCGGCGGCCGACTTCGGCGGCAAGACCTTGGGCGTCACCGACCTGGGCTCGGGCACCGACACGCTCACGACGTTCCTCGCCGCGCAGAAGAACCTGGCTTCGAACCAGTACCACAAGCTGGCCGCCGGCGCGGGCGCGACGGCGATCGCTGCCCTGCAGCACGGCACGGCGGCCTGCGTCATGACCACGCAGCCGACGGTGCTCGCGATCGAGAAGCAGAAGATCGGCTACTCGGCGATCGACCTGGCCACCGCGCAGGGCGCGACGGCGGCGATGGGCGGCACCTGGCCCTCGGCGGGCGTCCTGGCCCAGACCAGCTGGGTCAACAGCCACAAGACCGAGGCCCAGGCCGTCGTCGACGCCCTGGTCGCGACCATGCACTGGATCGACACGCACACCGCCGCCGACATCGCCAACGCCCTGCCCGCGACCTACGTTCAGAACAGCACCATCACCAAGGACGACTACATCGCGGCCCTGACCCAGGACAAGGGCCAGTTCCTCCCGGACGGCATCATGCCGGCCGGCGGGCCGAAGACCGTGCTGGCGACCGAGAAGATCGTCGGTGTCGACACCTCGAAGATCGACCTGTCGGCGACCTTCACCAACGACTTCGTGATCGCCGCGAACAAGCTGGAGGGCACGACGGTCACCCAGACGCCGGCCGGAGCCGACGGCTGAGCCGGACGCGGCGACGACCGGCGTGTCCGAAGCAGTTCCACGGCGGCGGACGTCCGGGTCTGTGACCCGGGCGTCCGCCGTGCGGGAACCAGCGTGTGAAGTTCAAGAAACACTCAAGATCCTTGATCATGGCTCCCTTTCCGATCGACAATCTGAGCGTTCGCGAGATCTCTGCCGGATATGCAAAGGGGAACCAGATGGGCATTCTGAAAAAGGTGGCCGCAGTCGGCGCCGCGACGGCAGCCATTTCTGTGATATCGGCAGGGGGCGCGTTCGCCAACGGTCCGACCTACGCGTGGCAGTCCGGCGTTCACACCGTGGACCGCTGTCAGAACACCACCAGCGGCGGCACGGCCGTCGGGGGCTGGGCGCACGGCCAGTTCGTGGCCAACTCCGACGGCGGCGGCGGGTGCAGCGTCACCTACCTGGAGCTGGTCTACGTCGACAACAGCGGGAACGAGCAGGCCAAGTACGTCCAGTCCAACTGGGGGAGCGGGTCCGACACCTGCGGTGCCTCCTGCGACCAGATCGTCTGGCCGACCAGTAGCTACCAGCGGATCATCGAGGTCGTCGGCTCCTCGCAGTCCGGGCTGACCGGTAACAGCACGGGCGGCATCTACCTCTACTACTGATCCGATTCGCCGCGCCCCTTTCGGGGATCAGCATCCTGACGGGGCGCGGCTCGCCACCTGCCAAGGGCAGACAAAGCCGCCGCAAGGACCGCCAATGACAATTCTCACCGCCGTCGGCTCACCCCGACCCCTGCGACTTTCCGATCGCCGCCGCCGTTGGTGGATCGTCGCAGCTGTCGTCCTGGCCATCGTCGGTGTGGCGACCGCGGTCGGCGTGGTCACCCATCGCAGTAGCGAGCGTTCCGTCTCGGTGTTGGCCCCGGCTCGCGGTGACGCCACGCCGTCGGACATAGCTGCCGTCGGCTGGGTCGAAGGCGGCCAAGCCTGTTACGGAAGCGCGGTTCCCGCCGACTTCGCGCGGACCGAACGGCACCACTGTGTGGCTGCGCCACCGGCGAGCAACGGCGCGCCGCTGCTGTGGTCGAAGCCGCACTTCTTGAGCGAACCGCATCCCACGGACGGGAAGACAATCCTGGCCGTCGGATTCGTCACCGGAGGTGTTTCCTCGGTCGAGGTCACCATGGCGTCGGGCGACGTCGTCTCCTCCAAGGTGGTGACGCTGGGCGGGGGCGGTTCCACCGGGGCCTACGCGCTCTGGCTGCCGATGACGGCGCAACACGGCATCAGCTGGACGGACATCGCGGCTGTCACGGGGCGTGACTCCGCGGGCCGCGCCGTGGCCCGGCTGAGCTAGCGGCCGGCTCTTTGTCGCAAAGCAAGGTCATGAATCACGGTGCGGACGTGCTCCACGTCCGTGTTCGAACGGGGGATCATCGTGAAGTGTCTGCTGGTGGAGGACGACGCGCGGGTCGTGGCGCTGGAACGCCGACTCCTGGCAGCACACGGGATCGAGGTGATCGTCGCCGGCACGATCCCGCAGGCCGTGGCCGCGCTGTCCGCCGATCCCGGGATCATCCTGCTGGACCTGTCGCTTCCGGGCGCGGTCGGCTTTCAGTCGCTGCGCGAGATGCGGAGGGTTTCGCAGTTGCCGATCATCGTCGTCACGGGGCGGTCCGACGGCGATTCGGTCGTTCAAGGGCTGAGCCTCGGCGCGGATGACTACATCGTCAAGCCGTTCGCCACTCGTGAACTCGTCGCGCGGATGGCGGCGGTTCTGCGGCGTTGCGCCATGAAAACGGGCCTCGACGGCAGTGTCGCCTTGGTGAGCGGGGATTTGCAGATGGACTATACGACGCGGTGTGTCACCGTGAGATCGGAGTCGATCCAGGTCACCCGCAAAGAATTCGAGATCCTCGCCATTCTGGCGAGGCTGCCCGGCGCGGTCATTCGGCGGGAACAAATCCTGGGCGAGATCTGGGGCGTGTTCGACCCTTCGGCGGCCCACAGCCTGGAATCGCACGTCACGGCGCTCCGCCGAAAGCTCCGGCCGCACTGCGAGATCAAGGCTGCCCGGGGCATCGGGTACAAGCTGCTCGTCGCCGGCGGCGTGCCGAGCTGAGGCGCGGGCCGCCTCGTTACGTCGACTTTTCGTGTGCGAACCGCGTTTGCCGCGTTACTCGCTGTTTTGCTCGTTTTGCTCAGCGGACCGGCCCTTGTCTGATCTGCGGAAACGGCACACAATCTGACCAATGCGACAGGGATCGGGACGACGGCTGAGCAGCCAGATCTTCGTCAGTCAGGTGTCGATCCTGCTGGTGGTGGTGCTGGTGGGGTTCGGGCTGTTCGCGGTCCAGGAACGCAAGCAGGTGGACCGGCAGTACATGGACGAGGCGTTGCAGATCGCGCAGACCGTCGCCGACACGCCGGAGGTCAAGTCCTGCATCGGGTTCCCCTCGACGAACTGCGACGGGACGCTGCAGAACATCGCCGACCGGCTCCAGCGCGACACCAAGACCGACTACGTCGTCATCGTCGACCAGAACCGGATCCGCCACACCCATCCCAACCCCTCGCTGCGCGGCCAGCCGATCGAGGAGCCGCTGGTCACCGGGCCCGACGTCCGGTTCGACCCGGGCAGTGTCGGGGAGTCGGTGAACGGCCGGGTCCCGCTGTACGGCCCGCTCGGCGACCAGATCGGCGAGGTGTCGGTCGGGCGCAAGGTCACCTCCGTGACCTCCGTCTTCGTCGGCCAGCTCCCCGTCTACGCCGCCTGGTTCGGCGCCGCGCTCGGCGTCGGCGCCCTGGCCTCCTACGCCCTGGCCCGCCGTCTGAAGCGCCGCACCTTCGGCCTGGAGCTCGACGAGATCTCCAAGCTCCTGCAGGAACGCGAGGCCGTCCTGCACGGCATCCGCGAGGGCATGATCGCCTTCGACCGGGCCGGCCGGGTCACCATGGTCAACGACGAGGCGCGGCGGCTGCTGGGCCTGTCGATGTTCGGCGGCGTCGGCGGCTACCTGGAGGACGTGGTGCCGCCGGGGCGGCTGCAGGACCTGCTCTCCGGCGAGATCGAGGGCAAGGACCAGGTCGTGCTGACCGACGAGTACTACCTGACGGTGAACCGGATGCCGGTGACGCTGGCCGGCAAGCCGCACGGCGCGGTGGTCACGCTGCGGGACCGCACCGAGCTGTCCGGGCTGCTGCGCGAGCTGGACAGCGTCACCAGCCTCACCGACGCGCTGCGGGCCCAGCAGCACGAGTTCTCCAACCGCATGCACACCGTCGCCGGCCTGCTGGAGCTCGGCGAGACCGATGAGGCGCTGCAGTTCCTCACCGACCTGTCCGGGGCCGAAGCCGCGTTCGCCGAGTCGGTGCGTTCCCGGATCGCGCCCTCGGTGCTGGTCGGGCTGATCCTGGCCAAGGCCGCGGTCGCCGGGGAGCGCGGGGTCGAGCTGGAGCTGACCGACGACACCTGGCTCGGCGACACGCCGGACAAGGTGCAGGCGCTGACCACGGTGCTGGGCAACCTGATCGACAACGCCTTCGACGCCGTCTCCGGGCCCGGCGTCGACCCCGGCAAGCAGGGGCGGGTGCTGGTGTCGATCGTCGAGGACGACGACGGGATCGGCGTGCGGGTCGCCGACAACGGCCCCGGCATCCCGGCCGGGGCGGCCGAGCACGTCTTCACCGACGGCTACACCACCAAGCCGGCAACGGGTTCGATGCGAAGGGGTCTCGGTTTGGCCCTGGTGCATCGGCTGGTGCAGCGTCTCGGGGGTAGCATCACGGCGTCGGAGGGGCCCGGCGCGGTGTTCACCGTGCGGCTGCCGAAGGCTGCCGAGAACCGGGGGACTCTGCTGAGCACCGGAGGAGGTAGGAGACCACGATGAGCGCTGCCATGGCTGCTGCCGGCCCGCCTTCACCCCAGCCCTCGCGCGGCGCCGTCGCCGGGACCGTGCGGGTCCTGGTCGTCGACGACGACTACCGGGTCGCGAAGATCCACGCCGCGTACGTCGACCGCACCCCGGGCTTCGCCGTCTGCGGCCAGGCGCACTCCGCCGAGGCGGCCCTGGACCTGATCGAGGTCCTGCGGCCCGACCTGGTGCTCATGGACGTCTACCTGCCCGACGGCGACGGGCTCGGGGTGATCCGCAAGCTGCTGGAGGCGCCGGAGTCGGCCGAGTCCGGCCCGCGTCCGGACTTCGTGGTGATCACGGCGGCGCGCGATGTGAGCACGGTGCGCACCGCGATGCAGCTCGGGGCCGTGCACTACCTGGTGAAGCCGTTCGGCTACCCGGCGATGGCCGAGAAGCTGACGTCCTACCTGGACCTGCGGCGGCGGATGGAGACGCTGGACGACGCGGACGCCGACCAGGCGGACGTGGACGAGCTGTTCGGGCTGCTGCGCGGGCAGCCGGCGCTGCCCGCGCTCCCGGCCAAGGGGCACTCGGCGCCGACGCTGGAGCTGGTGCGGAACGCGGTCCGGGCGGCGGGAGGCGACGTGTCGGCCTCGGAGGTGGCCGAGCGGGTGGGGATCTCGCGGCCGACGGCGCAGCGGTATCTCAGCTATCTGACTCGGCACGGGGTGGTGCGGCTGCAGCTGCGCTACGGGGCTACGGGGCGTCCGGAGCACCGGTATTCGGCGATGGGGTGAGACGGGGTCGCGTTTTCCCCGTCACCATCTCCTGCCTCCCGCCGCACCGCTCGCGCAGCCGGCCTCGCTCGCACAGGGTGTCCGCGAGTGTGTGCCGCGTGGTCGAAAACCCTTGCGGGCCCTCGGAATCCGCACGCGCCACGTCATCGGTGACAGTCCTCACGAACGCCACCAGCAGTCGCGCTTCGATAACGAAACCCTGACTTCCGCCCCTATTTGTCCGTTTATCGCAGCGCCAAGGCGGCGATTTCCGGCTGGTCCTGCTGAATCGTGCATCAGCACATGCCTACACTGTCTGCACCGCATCTCCACGGGCGCTCGGGCACCCAGGGGCGGCGGGGCGTGTAGATCGGAACCCAAGGGAGACCAGACAGTGGCAAGTGGAAACGCGATCCGAGGCAGCCGCGTCGGTGCGGGACCGATGGGGGAGGCCGAGCGCGGCGAGAGCGCCCCTCGGGTGTTCGTCTCTTTCTGGTGCGTGAACAAGCACGAGACCAAGCCCTCCTTCGCCAGCGACGCGCAGATCCCCGACACCTGGGACTGCCCCCGCTGCGGCTTCCCCGCCGGCCCGGACAAGGACAACCCCCCGGCGCGCTCACGCACCGAGCCCTACAAGACCCACCTGGCGTACGTCCGCGAGCGCCGCTCCGCCGAGGACGGCGACCAGATCCTCGCCGAGGCCCTGGCCAAGCTGCGCGGCCAGATCTGAGCACCGGCCGGGTCGGCACCGCGGCGCTGATCACGCAGATCACGCCGACCGGGCAGATCGCACCGATCGCGCCGCCCCGTCGCCCGGACCGGCGAGCCCCGCACCACCGCACGACCCACGCCACCGCACGACCCACGCCACCGCCCGGCCGGGCGCCACTCGGTCGCCGGGCGGTGCGTGCCGGTGTGCCGACGCTTGTGTGCTGACGCGCGCGGCGCCGCAGTGCTGACGTGCCGAAGCTCCGCCTTCCGGATGCGGAGGGCGGGGCTGTGTCGCTGGTCGGCTCTGTCAGGTGGGCTTTGCCGCTTTTTCCTGGTCGTGGCCGCTGCCGATGGCGGTCGAATCCTGACGTTTCTCGGACTGCCAAGGCAGGTTCACTCCTGCGCTCTTGAAGACCCATCCACACGCGGTCACCGCCCCTGTGGTGATGAACATCCACACTTCGGACGGGACCTGGAAATGCTGCGCTGCGGCCCACACAGCGAGCACCACTGCGGCGATCGAGAACAAGGCCGGAATGACGACGCGGAGCCGATCTGTCGCCCCGCCGGCTGGGGACGAGCCCGTCTCACGGTCGAGAAGGCGCGGGTCTACCAGGCGCACGCCCACGACATCGTTGGTGGGAGTCGCGCAGTAGCTGGCGAACGATCCGATCACGTTGGCCAGTCGCGTACGGTCCGAGGGGGTCTTCGACAGCATCACATGGCGCTTACGCGCATGCAATGTCGAGATCAGCCGGCCGGCTTCGGCGTCCAGCAGCCGACGGAACTCGACATCACGAGTCGACACGTTGGCTCGCGAGACTGCGGTGACGTTTCCGCAGAGCCTTTCGATCTGCGTGGTCAGGATGTATGTGACCCGCTTCTCGTAGGGCGAACGCTGCACGTTGCCGACTCCGTGCGCAAGCGTTGCGATGACCGCCAAGGACGAGGTGACCGCGTAGTTGTGCGGCGCGGATCTCGCTGCCATGACCTGGTCGGCGACGAGGAGAGTCCCGATGGCGGCCGTCAGAATCAGCGTCGCCAGTTCGACGCCCGTGTTGGTCCGTCCCGCTCTCGGAGGCGCTGACAGATACGCCGTGCAGGTGAGAAGCACGGCCGGGACCCAGAGCGTGAAGGATCCCAGCATCCCGAAGTACTGCCACGCGTAGATATCCGTGAGCCGTGCTGGAGTGGGGCGCCGGCCGACGGTGATTCCTGCCGCATCCATGTTCTCGGTGGCCTTGTCGGCCCGTCCCTTCGCGCGGCGCTCGATTGAGCTGCTGAGTCCGGGGATCCTGCAGAAGATCCGTCCCGGCCGTCGCTCGTGCAGTGCTCCAAGGACAAGCGTGAGGATTCCCGCAGCAGCGACATACAGCGTTGCGAACGCGAGGAGGCAGGCCGTCGACGTCAGCGGATAGTGTGAGTGCTGAGCTGCGGCGATGTTGGAAGAGATCGGCATGGACCGATGCTGGCACAGGCGAAAGCGTGTTCGGGCCCGTTTCGGTGTCCCAATCCCACCGAATCAACAGATCCGGAATCTTTGCCGTACCGCTACTCCGCAGCCTCCAACCGCACCACAATCGCCTTAGAAGTCGGCGTATTGCTCACCTCAGCCGTCGAATCCAACGGCACCAGCACATTCGTCTCCGGGAAGTAAGCCGCCGCGCACCCCCGTGCCGTGTCGTAAGCCACCACCCGGAACCCCGGCGCGCGCCGCTCCGAGCCGTCCGTCCACTCCGACACCAGGTCCACCATCGCCTCGTCGTGGATGCCGAGGGTCTTCAGGTCGTCCGGGTTCACGAACACCACGCGGCGCCCCTGGTGGATGCCGCGGTAGCGGTCGTCGAGGCCGTAGATCGTGGTGTTGTACTGGTCGTGGGAGCGGATCGTCTGCAGCAGCAGCCGCCCCTGCGGCACCACCGGGGCCTCGAAGGCGTTCGCCGTGAAGTTCGCCTTGCCGGTCGCGGTGGGGAACGTGCGCGTGTCGCGGGGGGCGTGCGGCAGCGCGAAGCCAGAGCCGCGGCGGACGCGGGCGTTGAACTGCTCGAAGCCGGGGATCACGTGCTCGATGCGGTCGCGGATGCGGTCGTAGTCCGACGCCAGGTCCTCCCACGGCACCGGGTGCTCCGCCCCCAGCACCGCGCGCGCCAGCCGCGCCACGATCGCGACCTCCGACAGCAGCGCCTCGCTCGCCGGGGCCAGGCGTCCGCGCGAGGCGTGCACCAGCCCCATCGAGTCCTCGACCGTGACGAACTGCTCCCGCCCCTCGGGCTCGCGTGCGTCGGCGCCCTGCCGGTCCAGCTCCGTGCGCCCCAGCGTGGGCAGGATCAGCGCGCGCCGGCCCGGCACCACGTGCGAGCGGTTCAGCTTCGTCGAGACCTGCACCGTCAGCGCCGTGCTGCGCAGCGCCGGCTCCGTGACGTCGGTGTCCGGGGTGGCGGCGACGAAGTTGCCGCCCATGGCGAAGAACACCTTCGCGCGGCCGTCGCGCATCGCCCGGATCGCGTCGACCGTGTCGAACCCGTGCGCGCGCGGCATCGGCACGCCGAATTCCGCCTCCATCGCGTCCAGGAAGGCGTCCTTCGGCTTCTCGTAGATCCCCATCGTGCGGTCGCCCTGTACGTTCGAGTGCCCCCGCACCGGGCACACCCCGGCCCCGGGCCGCCCCACGTGCCCGCCGAGCAGCAGCACGTTCACCACCTCGCGGATCGTCGGCACCGCGTGCTTGTGCTGCGTCAGGCCCATGGCCCAGCACACGATCAGCCGCTCGGAGGCCCGCACCTCCTCGAACGCCGCTTCGATCTCGGCGCGCGAGAGGCCGGTGGCGTCCAGGATCTCCGGCCAGTCGGTGCCGCGCGCGGCCTTCGCGTAGTCGTCGAAGCCGTGCGTGTACGTGTCGATGAACGACCGGTCCAGCACCGTCCCCGGCGCGGCCGCCTCCGCCTCCAGCATCAGCTTCCCGAACGCCCGGAACAGCGCCAGGTCGCCGCCGACCTTGATCTGCAGGAACCGGTCGGCCAGCGGCGTGCCCTTGCCGACGACGCCCGACGGCGTCTGCGGGTTCTTGAAACGCAGCAGCCCGGCCTCCGGCAGCGGGTTCACCGCGGTGATCCGCGTCCCGCCGCGCTTGGCCTTCTCCAGCGCCGACAGCATGCGCGGGTGGTTGGTGCCCGGGTTCTGCCCGACGACCAGGATCAGGTCGGCCTTGCCGAGGTCGGCCAGCGACACCGAGCCCTTGCCCACGCCGAGGGTCTCCGTCAGCGCCGACCCCGACGACTCGTGGCACATGTTCGAGCAGTCCGGCAGGTTGTTGGTCCCGAAGGAGCGCACGAACGCCTGGTACAGGAACGCCGCCTCGTTCGACGTACGACCGGAGGTGTAGAACACCGCCTCGTCGGGGGAGTCCAGCCCGCGCAGCTCCTCGGCGATCACCCCGAACGCCTCGTCCCAGGTCACCGGCCGATAGTGCGTCGCCCCGTCGTCCAGCATCATCGGCGTGGTCAGCCGCCCCTGCTGCCCGAGCCAGTACCCGCTGCGCTCGGCCAGCTCCGCGACGGAGTGCGAAGCGAAGAACTCCGGCGTGATCCGCCGCAGCGTCGCCTCCTCGGCGACCGCCTTCGCCCCGTTCTCGCAGAACTCGGCGATGTGCCGCTTGTCCGCCTCGGGCCACGCGCAGCCCGGGCAGTCGAAGCCCTTCTTCTGGTTCAGCCGCAGCAACGTCTCCGCCGAGCGCTTGACGCCCATCTGGTTCACCGCGTCCCGCATCGCCACCGCGACCCCCGGGATCCCCGCCGCCCAGTCCTTGGCGTGGCCGACGGACAGGTTCTCGTCGCCGGGATCGGTCTTCGGCGCTTTGCGGGCCATGATGCGGGCTCCTTTGCCTCGGTGGTTCCCCGCCATTGTCGCGCCACGGACGCCGACGTGGAAATGTCCGCCCCGGGACTAGGGTGGGCGCCATGGTTGGCGCCACCGAGCTTCAGGAACGCGCGGCACGCGCCGTGCCCGCCGAGTACGTGACCCGGATCGGGTCATGGTGGCTCCGGCACGCCCCGGGCTGCTCGTGGTGGATCGGCTCGGTGTTGCCGCATATGCCGTACGGCAGCACCTCGGTCTCCTCGCGGGCCGAGCTGGACGGCCTGATCTCCGCCGCCGAGGCCTATACGGCCGAGCGCGGCATCCCGACGCTGATGCAGATGACGCCCGGAGCCGTACCGCCGGAGTTGGACGCGATCCTGGCTGCCCGCGGTTACGAACGCCAGGTCTCTGTGTCGCTGCAGACGGCGACGACCTCCGAGGTGCTGGCCCTGGCTCCGACCGGTTCGCTGCGCGTCCGGCTGGACGAGGAGCCGACGCGCGAGTGGTTCGACGTCTGGCACGGCATCACCGGCGGGGACCCGGATCCGAAGTGGCGGCTGCTGCGGCGGATCGAGGAGCCCAGCGCCTACGTGAGCGTGGAGCTCGGCGACGAGACCGTCGCGGTCGGACGCGCGGTCGCCGAAGCCGGCTGGGCCGGCGTGTTCAACATGGCGACCCGCCCCGAGGCACGCGGTAAGGGCGCGGCCGGCGCGGTGCTCGCGGCGTTGGCGGGCTGGGCCGCGGCGAACGACGTGCCGTGGATGTATTTGCAGGCCGAGCACGAGAACGAGACCGCGATGCGGCTGTACGGACGCGTCGGGTTCAGCGAGCTGGTCCCGTTCTACTTCCGGGTGTTGGAGCGGTAGGCCGCAGAGGCGTTCGACCCGGCGGGCGCGCTGTGATCAGGCGCCGAGCGCCGGGCCCCACAGCGTCTCACGCGATCCGCAGCCCCAGGTGCGCCGCCATCGCCGGCGCCAGATCCACCAGCTGGCCGCCGTCGATCGTGGCCCCGCGCAGCGCGTCCAGCCCGGCCTTGAAGTGCAGCCGGGCGCCGCGCAGGTCGACGTCGGCGAGCTTGGCGCGGCTGAAGTCGGCCTCCTCGAACGTGCAGCCCGGGAAGCGCACGCGCGCCAGCTTGGCGCCGCCGAAGTCGATCTCGCGCAGCAGGCAGTCGGTGAACACCACGTCGGTCAGGGCGGCGCCGCGGAAGTTCACCGCGTCCAGCTTCACCTGGTCGAAGTGCACGCGCCGGATGTCGGCGTCGTGCCACTGCACGCCCGAGGCGATGCCCCGCACCAGTTCGGTGTCGCGCCAGTGCGAGGCCGACAGGTCCGGCCCGAGCAGCCGCGAGTCCTCCAGCCGGACGTCCGAGAACGTGGTCTTGCTCCACTCGCCGCCGACCAGCGTCACCTCGGCGAGCAGGCAATGGCTGAAGCGCGCGTGGCTGGCGAAGACATCGTCCCAGCTGAGGTCCGCGGCGCGTTGGTATTCGTAGTGGCCCTCGTCGCGCACCCGGGAGTCCAGCGGCGTCAGCTCGGCTAAGGGCGGCAGGTCGGGGCGGGGCGGCGGGATCGGTTGTGAAGATGGCATGCCGATCATTGTGGACCACTGTGCGATTCTGTTGGGGGGCGGTCAGAGATCTACGGCACCTCGTCGATGGTTGATTCGCGGTGAGCCGTCTGGGTGGTCGTTATCAACCTAAACGGTGTGTGTCACGTCGTACGTGGCGTGAGTGTAAAAACTGTGAGCAAAGTGATCGCCGTCGCGGTGTGCGGAGCCGTGCTCGGGATGCCCGGGAGTGCCAGTGCCGCCGGTGCGCGGTCGGACGTGGCCTCGGAGGCGTCGCCGATCACCGTGCAGGTGTGGCTGAAGCCGGACCTCGCGGGCGCCGCCGCGTTCGCCGATGCGGCGGCGACGCCGGGGAAGGCAGGGTTCCACCACTACCTGAGTCCGAACGCTTATACCGCCCGGTTCGGCCCCTCGGCCGCGCACGCCAAGGCGGTCAGCGACTGGCTGGCCGGCGCCGGCCTGAAGCAGGTGCACGTCAGCAGCGGCCGTGACTACGTTTCGGCGACCGGTGCGGTGACGAAGCTGACGCCGCCGGCCTCGGTCGCGCCTTACGTGCTGGGGGTGACCGGGTTCGCCGACGACAGCGACGGCGGCAATGCCGCCGTGGCCTCGGCCAAGCACGCCGCCGCCCCGGCCAAGCACGTCGCAGCGCCGACCTGCTCGCAGTACTGGGCCCAGCACGTGCAAAGCATCCAGCCGGCGTACCAGGGGCTGACCAAGGCCTCGCTCCCGATCTGCGGCTACTCCGCTGCTCAGCTGCGCGCTGCTTACGGTGTGACGTCGGCGAACACTGGCAAGGGCGTCACCATCGCGTTGACCGAGGACTCATCGCCGACCGCGATGTTCGCGACGCTCACCGAGTACGCCAGAGCCAACCACTTGCCCCTGCCTCGCCGCTCTCAGTTCAAGCAGGTGCAGGACGGAACGTGCAATGACGTCTCCGTCGGTGCTGGGAACGCCGCCGACTCGGTCCGCGTCGACGACGAGGCGCAGATGGACTCAGAAGCCGTCTACGCCATGGCCCCCGACGCCGACCAGCTGATGGTCGTCGGCGGCGGCTGCAACCGGGGCCTGCTGGACGCCGCGCTCTCGGTGCTGGTCGGCGACGGCGCGCACCCCGGCGCCACCGTCGTGTCCAACTCCTGGCAGATCCCGCTCGGCTCCGAGCCCAAGCAGGTCATGCACGCGATCGACCTGCGGGCCGCGGCCGAGGGCGTTGGCATGTACGTCGCCTCCGGTGACACCCCGGGCCTGACCATGCCCGGCTCCGACCCCTACGCGACGGTGGTCGGCGGCACGACCCTGGGCATCGGCGCGCACGACGAGCGGGTCTTGGAGACCGGTTGGTCCACCGACACCGGCTCGCTGAACGACGGGAAGTGGGACGACCTCGGCATCAGCGGGGCCGGCGGCGGCACCAGCCTGGACTGGGCTCAGCCCGGGTATCAGAAGGGCGTCGTCCCGGCGTCCATGTCGCACGTCCAGGTCGGCGGCAAGACGCTCGTCAACCGCGCGGCGCCGGACATCGCCGCCGACGGCGATCCGGACACCGGCATGCTCGTCGGGTACGTCCAGACCGGGACCGACGCCAAGCCGGGGCCGTACCAGACCGCGCCGAACGCCGGCACGAGCTTGGCGACGCCGCTGATCGCCGGGCTGGTCGCGGACGCCGAGCAGGGGCAGCACGCTCCGTTCGGCTTCATCAACCCGCTGCTTTACCGGCTGACCGGCACGTCGGCGATGCGCGACGTCCTGCCGCCCAGCGCCTCAGCGCCGCAGCAGGATCGGGCCGCCTACACTCCGGCCGCCGACGGTCTCACTCCCAGCGTGGACGTCTTCGGCGCACAGGGGGCGGGCCAGTCGCAGGTGATCGCGAAGGGGTACGACACGGTGACCGGCGTGGGTTCGCCGAACGGCGGCGCGTTCATCGCCGGGCTGCGCAACCTCACCGCCAAGGCGATGTCCGGCTGAGGGTACCCGGCTGAGGCAGTCATCGCGATCGACGAGAACGCCGACGGGCCGCCGGTCACCACCGACGGCCCGCTTGCGCCTACTGCCTTTCAGCGCTCGTTCGTACCTCTAGCCGTACCTCTAGCCGCAGCTCTAGCCGTACCTCTAGCCGTACCTCTGGCAGTAGCTCCAACCACTAGCTCCCGCTCACAAACCCCAAGTTCTCGTAGATCGTGTCCTGGACCCCCGGCGCCCCATAGTTCGCCAGCTTCGTGTTCGTCGCCACGATCTGCGGACGCTGGAACAGCGGGACGACCGTGTCCAGCTTCCAGATCGCCGCGTCCGCCTCGTTGGCGTACTTGATCGCCTGGGTCCGGTCCAGCGAGCTGAGCGCCTGGGTGAACAGGTTGTCGATCGCCGGGTCGCCGACGCGGCCGTAGTTCTGCTGGATGTTCAGTGAGCCGCCGGTGCCGGGGGTGGGGTTGGCGAACTCCGGCTGCGCCGTGCTCAGCGGGTAGGCGTTGCCGCCGAAGATGACCTGGGCGATGTCGAAGTCGCCGACGTTGACGTACTTCGTGTAGTAGTCGGCGCCGGGGACCGGGGCGATCGTGATCTGGACGCCGATGGCCGCCAGCTGGCTCTGCACGATCTCCGCCAGCTGCTTGCTGGAGTCGCTGGTGGAGTTGATGGGGTAGCGCAGGTTCAGCGTCTTGCCGTTCTTCGTGCGGGTCTTGCCGCCGTCGGTGCTGGTCCAGCCGGCCTGGTCCAGCAGTGACTTGGCGCGCGCCACGTCCTGCGTGCCCAGGTCGCCGGAGTTGTCCTGGTAGCCCTGCTGGTTGGTGAGCAGGACGTGGTTGTTCAGCGGGTCGGTGCTCACGCCGAGCGGGCCGACCAGCGCGGTGTCGATCTGCTTGCGGTTGATGCCGATGGTCAGAGCGTTGCGGACCCGGATGTCGGACAGCGGGCCGGTGCCGGCGCCGTTGAAGGTCAGGTTCGCCCAGACCGGGCCGGCCGCCTTGTGCACGGTGACGTTCGACAGGTTCTTCACCCGCGCGTAGTACGACACGTGCGAGCCGATCCCGTACTGCAGGTCGACCTCGTTGTTGGCCAGGGCGTCGGTCTGCGCGTCGAGGTCGATCGACATGAAGATGATCTGGTTCAGCTTCGGCGTGTCGCCCCACCACTTGTCGTTGCGCACCAGGGTCAGGGTCTTGGCGGTCTGGTTGATCGAGCCCAGCTTGAACGGCCCGTCGCTGTTCGGGATCGCGTCCTTGAAGTCGTTGACGAACTTCTTCGGATCGCTGTTCGTCGCCGCCGGGTACAGCGGCGAGAACAGCCCCTGCCACTCGCTGTACGGCTTGGTGAACGTGATCACCGCTTCCTTGGCGTCCTTGCCCTGCTTGATGCTCTGGATCTGGTCGTAGCCGACTGTGCCGGAGATCTGGAACGCCGCGTTGGTGCCGTTCAGCGCCTTCCACTGCGCCTCGAAGTCGGCCTCGGTGACCGGCGTGCCGTCCTGCCAGACCGCCTTCGGGTTGATCTCCAGCGTCACCACCTGCTGCGGCGAGGCCGTCACGGTGTAGGAGGCGACCAGGTTCACGTTGTTGTGCGGCACGCCCTTGGCGTCGGCGTAGAACGGCTGTTCCAGGACCGCGCCCATGATGTCCGACACCGAGCCGTCGGTGCCGTCCACCTCGTTGTAGTTCAGCTGGTCCGAGATCCCGGCCTCCGGCCAGCGCAGGGTGCCGCCGTCGGCGACCTTGTCGCGCGGCTGCGGGTTGATGTCGTTGCCGGGCTGGGTGTTGATGTTCTTCGACGAGCTGCCGGTGCCGGAGGCGCCGGACTTGCCGGACGAGGAACCGCCGCAGGCGGCCAGGCCCAGCGCCAGCGCGGCCACCGCGGCCGTGCTCAATACCAAAGAACTGGGAGAGCGTCTCACAGTGCTGTTCTCCTTCGGTGAGGGTGGTGAGGGTGTGAGGACGGTCAGCGCCGGGCGGATCACGCCACGGTGCTGTGCGGGATCAGGGCGGGCGCCCACGCTCCCAGGTGATGGCACGCCGCCGAGCGGTCGGCGCCGGGTCCGGCACCGGTTCCGGCACTGGTTCCGACGCCGGGTTCGGCGCCGGTTCCGACAGCGGTCAGCTCAGGGTCCTGTCGCTCGCAGAGCTCGCGCGCCGAGTCGTCGTCAAGCGCGGCGTACAGCGGACACCGGCTGCGGAACCGGCAGCCGCGCAACGCCTCGACGTCGCCGTCGAGCACCACCGGACTCGGCGGGTCGCCGGGCAGCACGATGCGCTCACGCCGGCGCTCCACGACCGGATCCGGCACCGGCACGGCCGACAACAGCGCACGCGTGTAGGGATGCCGGGGGTCTTCGAACACCGAGTCGGCGTCCCCGTACTCCACGACCCGGCCCAGGTTCAGCACCGCGACCCGGTCGGCCACGTGCCGGACCACGGCCAGGTCGTGCGACACGAACAGGTACGCCAGTCCCAGCTCGCGCTGCAGATCGGCGAGCAGGTTCAGGATCCCGGCGCGCACCGAGACGTCCAGCGCCGACACCGGCTCGTCCAGCACCACCAGCCGCGGCTCCAGCGCCAGCGCCCGCGCGATCGCGATCCGCTGCCGCTGCCCGCCGGAGAACTCGCGGGGGAAGCGGTTCGCGTGCGACGCCTCCAGCCCGACCATCTCCAGCAGCTCGCGCACGCGCGGCGCGACCTTCTCGTGCCCGTGCGTGCGCAGCGGCTCGGCCAGCAGATCGCCGACCGGCAGCCGCGGATCCAGCGAGGCCAGCGGATCCTGGAACACCGCCGCGATCCCGGCCCGCACCTGCTTGGCCCGGCGCCGCACGTTGCGGCCGCGGTTCAGCTCGTCCAGGTCCTGACCCAGGACACTGATACTCCCGGCCTGCGGGGCGTGCAGGCGCAGGATCTCCATCACGGTCGTGGTCTTGCCGCTGCCCGACTCGCCGACCAGCGCCAGCGTGCTGCCCGCGGCGATGTCCAGGCTGACGCCGTCGACCGCGCGGACGGTGCCGATGCGGCGGCGGATGATCGAGCCCTTGGTCAGCGGGTGGTGCTTGATCAGGTCGCGGACGGTGAGCACGGGCTCTGCGACACTCGGTTCGGGACCGACGTCGGCTGTCTTCGCGATTTCGATCTCTGATTCACCGATCGGTTCGACCACGGCGTCGGCCTCAGTCGTGACCGGCTCGGCGGCCATCAGATCCAGCCCCTCACCGCTCCGATGACAAGCCGCCGCCCTCCCGGGCCCGATCTCCACCAGCTCCGGCTCGGCCGTCCGGCACACGTCCACCACGAACTCGCACCGCGCCGCGAACGGACACCCCGCCCCCAACTCCAGCAACGAAGGCGGCGAACCGGGGATGGACCGCAGGCGCGCGCCGCGTCCGGCGTCCAGCCGGGGGAGCGAGCCCAGCAGGCCCGCGGTGTACGGCATCTTCGGCGCCGCGAACAGCTCCTCGACCGTCGCGGTCTCCACCGGCCGGCCCGCGTACATCACCGTCGCGCGGTCGGCGAAGCCGGCGACCACGCCGAGGTCGTGCGTGATCAGCACGATCGCGGCCCCGGTCGCCTGCTTCGCGGTGGCCAGCACCTCCAGGATCTGCGCCTGCACCGTCACGTCCAGGGCGGTGGTCGGCTCGTCGGCGATGATCACGTCCGGGTCGTTCGCGATCGCCATCGCGATCATCACGCGCTGCCGCATGCCGCCGGAGAACTCGTGCGGGAACGCCTGCGCGCGCCGTACCGGGTCCGGGATGCCGACCAGCTCCAGCAGTTCCACCGCGCGGCGCGTCGCAGTGTCCGAAGACACATCCTGGTGCACCCGGATCGCCGCCGCGATCGCCTCGCCGACCCGGTACACCGGGGTCAGCGCGGACAGCGGGTCCTGGAACACCATCGAGATGCCGGCGCCGCGGATCCGCGACATCTCCTTGTCGTTGAGGCCCAGCAGCTCCCGGCCGCGGAAGCGCACCGAGCCGGTGACCGCCGCGTTCGTCGGCAGCAGCCCGATCGCGGCCATGGAGGACACCGACTTGCCCGAGCCGGACTCCCCGACGATGGCCAGCGTCTCGCCGCGCCGCACCTGGTAACTCAGGCCTCTGACGGCCTCCAGCCGCTTGCCCTTCTCTCCGGGGAAGGACACCCGCAGGTCCGTGACCTCCAGCACCGCGTCCGTGTTCATGCCGCTCACGCCGCTCACGCCGCACCTCCCGTGCCGGAGGAGGACGCGGTGCCGGCCGCGTCGTCCATCGCGTCGCGCAGCCCGTCGCCCACGAACGCGACCGCCATCACCGTCAGGATCAGCAGGATGCCCGCGGGGTAGAACAGCCACGGGAAGTTCAGCGCCGAGTCGGTCCCGTCGGCGATGATCGTGCCCAGCGACACGTCCGGCGGCTGCACGCCGAACCCGAAGTAGCTCAGCGAGGTCTCGGCGATGATGGTGCCGCCGACGTTCAGCGTGGCGTCGATGATCAGCAGCGAGGCCATGTTCGGCAGCAGGTGCCGGGTGATGATCCGCAGCGGGTGCACCCCCATGATCTCCGCGGCGGTCACGAACTCCCGCTCCCGCAGCGACCGCGCGAGCCCGCGGACCATGCGCGCCGTCACCATCCAGTTGAACGCCGCCAGCAGGATCACGAACAGCAGCCAGGTGCGGCCGTGGAACAGCGGCGAGGTGATCGCCAGGATCAGGAACGAGGGCAGCACCAGCAGCAGGTCCACGAACCACATCAGGACCCTGTCAGTCCAGCCGCCGAAGTACCCGGCCGTGGCGCCGACGATCCCGGCCAGACCGGTCGACAGCACCGCCGCCAGCAGCCCGATGATCAGCGACTTCTGCAGGCCGCGCATGGTCTGCGCGTAGACGTCCGAGCCGATCTGCGTGGTGCCGAACCAGTGCGTGGCCGACGGTCCGGTCAGGAAGTTGTTGTAGTCCTGGTCCTTGTAGTTCCACGAAGTCAGATACGGCCCGATGAACGCCAGCGCGAACATCAGGACCAGGATCACCAGTCCGACCACCGCCAGCTTGCGGCCCAGGAACCGCCGCAGCACGATCCGTCCGCGGCTCAGCGCCTCGGGCTCGGCCGGCCTGGCCGCGTCCTCCTCGGCGACCACGAGCTCCATCCCGGCGGCCATCAGACACGCACCCGCGGGTCGAGCAGCGCGTGCGCGATGTCCGACAGCAGCCCGGCTATCAGCACCAGTACCGCGGTGAACAGCACCATCGCGGCCACCGAGTTGACGTCCTGGCGTCCGATCGAGTCCACGAACCACTCGCCCATGCCGTGCCAGCCGAAGATCTTCTCGGTGAAGGTGACGCCGGTGAGCAGCAACCCCATTTGGTAGGCGAACAGAGTCGCCATGGGTATCAGGGCCGTGCGAAGCCCGTGTTTGACCAGCGCCGGCCCGCGCCGCATGCCGGTGGCCCGGGCGGTGCGGATGTAGTCGGCGCCCAGCACGTCGAGCATCGCCGAGCGCTGATACCGGCTGAACAGTGCCGCCTGCCCCAGCATCAGCGACAGCGTCGGCACGACCAGGTGCTGCCCGCGGTCCACGAGATGTCGGAACCAGCCGCCGGCCAGTCCCGCCGTGGTCTCGTTGGTGTAGGGGAGCAGGGTGGTGCCGGCGGCCTGGTTGATCTTGACGGTGCCGATCTTCAGCAGCACCGCCAACAGGAACACCGGCGTGGACAGCACCAGGAACGACAGGAACGTGATGGCGTGGTCCGATGGTCGGTACTGCCTGATGGCCGAGACGAAGCCGAGCGCGACCCCGACGAGCGCGCCGGTGATGGTGCCGACCAGCACCAGCCGCAGGGTCACGCCGATGCGGCGCCCCATCTCCGCCGAGACCGAGGTGTCGTCGATGGTCTTGCCCAGGTCGCCGGTCAGGACGCCCTCGGCCCAGTGCCCGAACCGGTCCTCCAACGGCGTCTTGTCGTTGAGGTTCAGCTGGTTCAGCGTGGCGTTCACCGACGCCGCCGGCGGCGGGGGCTGGCGCTGCGCGAAGTACTCGCGCGGACTCAGGCTGGAGGCCGCGAGCAGGTAGCCCAGGCACGTCGCCAGAGAGATCAGAACCAGATAGTTGACGATCCTGCGCAGCAGGAAAGGACCCATGGCGTCGTGTGGCTCCCGTATCAGGGCACGCTTATGCGTGTCGAAAGGACTTGGCAGGGCGCTGAGCGGTTCTCGGACCGATCGGTACCCGGGAATCACCGCTTATATGCAAAGCCCTCGTCTAAAGGACGGCATGCGGACGCCGGGGGAGGTCAGAACCTTTATCGGGAAAGCGGACACAGCGCGCTGGCCACGCGGCAGAAGTCCACGTGGCCGCGAGTCGTGAGCACCACCGCGCCGTCCATGGGCTGGAACCATAGCGGTAAAACCCTGACTGTGCACGAAGAGCCCGGACCTCTCGGCATACGAGAGGACCGGGCTGTGCAGGGAAATATCGGGATACCGAACGGTTCGGTACCCGAATAACGTCGTCCGGCGGCGTATTTCGACGGCCGGGATTGTTATTCGGGCTATATCAGGCCACGCACACGATCTCGCCGTGAACGACGTTGAACCAGCCGTCGTGTTTGTCCGCCCAGGAGCGCCAGCCGGCCGCGACCGCGTCGAGATCCTCGACGTAGGCGAAGCCCTTTTCGACGTATTGCGTGGCGGTTGAGGACTTGGTCGTGCGCTCCGCCCACAGATCGGCCCACCACTGGCGCTCGGCCGGGGTGGCGTACACCCACGACGAGGCGCCGGAGGTGATGGCGTCCTCGGGGAATCCGGCTTCCAGTGCCCAACTGCGCAGCCGCCGGCCGGCGTCGGGGTGGCCGCCGTTGGACGTCGCCAGGGCCTGATAGAGGCGCAGCCACTCGTCGAGCGCCGGGACTTCGGGGAACCAGCGGAAGCCGCCGTAGTCGCCGTCGCGCGCCGCGATCACGCCGCCGGGCTTGCAGACCCGCCGCATCTCCTTCAGCGCCAGCACCGGATCGGCGACGTGCTGGAGCACCTGGTGCGCGTGCACGACGTCGAAGGTGTCGTCGGGGAAGTCCAGCGCGTGGACGTCGGCGACCGCGAAGCGGACGTTGGCGATGCCTCGGGAGGCGATCTCCTCCTGCGCCAGGGCCAGCGCCTCGGCGGTGATCTCCACCGCGGTCACCGTGCCCGGGGCCACCCGCTCGGCGAGGTCGGCGGTGATGGTGCCGGGCCCGCAGCCCACGTCCAGCAGGCTCTGACCTGCCGCTAGGCGGGGCAGCAGGTAGGCCGCGGAGTTCTCGGCGGTGCGCGAGCGGTGCGAGCGGAGCACCGACTCGTGGTGGCCGTGGGTGTACGTGTTTTGAGGAGTCTCCGGCCGCGTCGTCATGCCGGAGACTCTAGTGAGGCGACCGTTATTTGAGAAGAACTGTCTCATTCAATGAGACGAGCTCCAGCCTCAGGTATGGAAGAGCTCTTCGATGACCTGCGCCACACCGTCCTCGTCGTTGGTGGCCGCGACACTAGTCGCGGCGTCCTTGGCCTCGTCGACCGCGTTCGCCACCGCCCAAGAGCGCCCGGCCCAGCGCAGCATGGGGATGTCGTTCGGCATGTCGCCGAACGTCACCACGTCCGCGGCGTCGATCCCGCGCGCGGCGCACCACGCGGCCAGCGTCGAGGCCTTGTCGACCCCGGGCGGGCCCAGCTCCAGCACGCCGCGGTTGGTGGAGTAGGTGAGCTGGCCGAGCGTGCCGACCGCGGGCAGCGCCTCGACGTACATGTCGGCGCTGTTGCGCGAGCGGTCGGCGGCGAGGACCTTCAGCAGCGGCGCGTCAGCCACCGCCGCGGGCAGGTCCTCGTACGGGACGACGCGGCGCCCGGCGTCGTCGCCGTCCATGTCGAAGGGCGAGAGCTCGTAGTCGGCCTCGCGCACCATCCCGTCCGGCGTCTCCAGCGCGAACCGCGCCCCCGGCAGCGCGGCCCGCACCCCGGCCAGCAGCTTCGCCACCGTCGCCGCCTCGAACGGCCGCGGATCGTACGCGACGCCGCCGGCCAGGTCGTAGCACACGGCCCCATTGGAGGCGATGACATGCGGCAGCCGCCCGAAGCACGGCTTGAGCCGGTCCAGCCACCGAATCGGCCGCGCGGTCACGGCTATCACATGCGCACCGCGCTCCATGGCCAGGTCGAGCGCCGCGCGGGTGCGCGCGGAGGTGGTGCCGTCGCTGCGCAGGAGGGTGCGGTCCAGGTCGGTGGCGATGACTTGAGGTGGGTTCACACGATCAAGACTCGCATGCGGGGCGTGGGGAGAGAATTCGCCGCCGACCGCGCTTAGCTTGTCGGCCGCAGGCTGCCGATTGCCGATTGCCGATTGCCGAGCGCTGGCCAATGAGTGCCGAGTGCCGGCCGCCAGCCACCTGAGCGCCGACCACCTGAGTGCCAAGCGCCGGCCGCCGGCCACCTGAGCACCAGCCACCTGAGTGCCGAGTGCCGAGCGCTGGCCGCGCATAGCTTGCCGGTCGCCGAGCTACGGCCGGAGACCGTCGCCCGCGCTCAGCTCACCGGTCGTGCTCAGCTCACCGCTTGCCGAGCTACGGCCGGAGACTGCCGCCAGTGCTCAGCTCGCTGCCCGCGCTCAGCTCACCGGTCGTGCTCCGCTCACCGCTTGCCGAGCTACGGCGGCGCAGCCCGGCCACTGGCTTCCGCGCTCGGCACCCCAGCCGGGCGACCGTCGGCGAGGGAATCCGGCGGTCGCCCGGCGTCCTGGCTGCCTGTCCGGTTACCAGTTCGTGGTGATGTAAGAGGTTTCGAGATACTCCTCGATCCCCTCGAACCCGCCCTCGCGCCCCAGCCCCGACTGCCGCACGCCGCCGAACGGCGCCGCCGGGTCCGACACCAGGCCGCGGTTCAGGCCGATCATGCCGACTTCCAGTTGCTCGCCGATGCGCAGCCCGCGGGCCAGGTCGCGCGTGTACAGGTAGCCGGTGAGGCCATACTCGGTGGCGTTGGCCTGCGCCAGGATCTGCTCGTCCGAGGACGCCGCGTAGATCACGGCGACCGGGCCGAACACCTCCTCGGTCGCCAGGGCCGAGGCAGGGTCGGCGTCGGTGAGCACGGTCGCCGGGTAGAAGAAGCCGGGCCCGTCGGGCGGGGCGCCGCCGAGGCGGAGCTTCGCGCCGTCCGCGACCGCGTCGTCCACCAGCTTCGTGATCCGCTCCACGGCGCGGCGGTTCACCATCGGCCCGAGCCCGGTGGCCGGGTCGATACCAGGCCCGAGCCGCAGGGCCGCCATCCGGTCCGTGAGCTTCGCCGTGAACTCCTCGGCGACCTCCTCGCGCACCAGGAAGCGGTTGGCCGCGGTGCAGGCCTGGCCGCCGTTGCGCATCTTGGCGACCATCGCGCCCTCGACCGCCGCGTCGATGTCGGCGTCCTCCAGCACGATGAATGGCGCGTTGCCCCCGAGCTCCATCGAGCAGCGCAGAACCCGTGGCGCGGCCTGCGCCAGGAGCTGCCGCCCGACGGCCGTCGAGCCGGTGAAGGACAGCTTGCGCACCCGCTCGTCGGCCAGCCCCGCCGCCACCAAAGGCCCGGGCTGCGCGGTCGGCAGCACGTTCACCACCCCCGCCGGCGCCCCCGCCTCGGCGAGCAGCGCGGCCAGATACAACGCGGTCAACGGCGTGTCCTCGGCCGGCTTGAGCACCACGGTGCACCCCGCCGCCAACGCCGGCCCGATCTTGCGCGTCGCCATCGCCGCCGGGAAGTTCCACGGCGTGACCAGCAGGCAGACCCCGACCGGCTTGCGCAGGGTCAGGATGCGGTTGGCGCCGGAGGGCGCGGTCCGCAGCTCGCCGCCGATGCGCGGCGCCTCCTCGGCGAACCACCGGAAGAACTCGGCGGCATAACCGACCTCGGCACGCGCATCGGCCAGGGTCTTGCCCATTTCGAGGGTCATGAGCCGCGCCAGCTCGTCGGCACGCTCGTGCATGAGCTCGAAGGCCCGGCGCAGCACCTCGCCACGGACGCGAGGCGCGGTCGAAGACCACGACGGCAACGCGTCGGAGGCGGCGGCCAGCGCGGACTGGAGGTCCCGGGGCCCGGCACCGGCGACGGTCGCCAGCACCTCGCCGGTAGACGGGTTCAGCACGTCGAAGGGCTCGCCGTCGCCGGATGCCCAGTCGCCGCCGATATAAGGGCTCGTTGAAAAGCCCTGAGGCAGCTCAGTCCGAGAGGTATTCACAGCGCCGCCAAAAGAATCGCGTGCACGTCTTCGGCCGAAGCAGCGCGCGGCGTATTCGCCATCACCGCATCATCCAACGTGTCCGCCACCAACTGCGGCAGATCCGCCTTCGTGATCCCGAACCCGTCGAGCCGCAGCCCCAGCCGCACATCCACGACCAGCTCCTCGACCGCCGCGATCGCCGCGTCCGCGTTGCGCGAGGCCGACGCCGACGCGTCGAACACCCCCAGCGGCTCCGCCAACCGCGCCAGCCGCTCCACCCGCTCCGGCCGATTGAACCGCAGGCACTCGCCGAGCACCATCGCCAGCGCCACACCGTGCGGCACGTCGAAGCGCCCACCCAGCGGGTGCGCCACGCCGTGCACGATCCCCAGCCCCGTCGTGCTCATCGCCAGCCCGGCGGTGTGTGCGGCCAGCAGCAGGTGCGAGCGCGCCTCCAGGTCCGAGCCGTCGGACACCGCGCGCCGCAGGAACTGCGAGACCAGCCGTACGACCTGCAGGTCCAGGCCGTCGGCCCAGGCGTTCGCGCGGATCGACAGGAACGACTCCACCGCGTGCGTCAGGCAGTCGATCCCCGACGCCGCCGTCGCCCCGGCTGGCAGCGTCAGGGTCAGCGCCGGGTCCAGGATCACGGCCCGCGCCAGGCAGCTCGGCCCGCCGAGGTAGCACTTGCGGTGCGTCCCGGTGTCGGTCACCACGCCGAAGTCGTTGCACTCCGCCCCGGTCCCGGACGTCGTCGGCACCGCCACGATCGGCAGCGCCGGAGCGAGCCCGGCGCCGCCCCAGCCCAGCGCGGCCGACGGCACCGTGTTCGCCGCCGCCAGCGCGATCGCCTTCGCGCCGTCCAGCGCCGAGCCGCCGCCGAGCGACACCACGACGGTGTCGGCGCGCCGTCCGCCACTGCCCAGCGCCCTCACCACCACAGCGCCCGCGTCGACGTCATCAGTGGTCGGATTCGGGTGTACCTCGCCGAACACCTCGACGTGCAGCCCCGCGGCCTCCAACCGTGAGGCGACATCCGAGGGCAGGGGAGTGGCGATCAGCCCCCGGTCCGTCACGATCGCCGCCCGCGTCGCGCCGAGCCCGCGCACCTTGCCCGCCAGCTCGGCGACGGCGCCCACGGCGAACGTCGTCGGCGGGAACGGCCCGATCCCGATCGTCTGCTGCGTGATATCGGTGCTCATGCCGGTCATGCCCGTCATGTCGTGGCCTCCATCCGAAGTTCGACCCCTGCGATGTCCTCGTACAACCGCACCGGCGTCATCTCGCCGGCCCGGTCCCCGTACGCCGCCCGGGCCCGCCGGAACAGCTGCTCGGTGATCGCCCCGACCTCGACCGGCACCTGCACGGCCCGCGCCAGATCGACGGCGAGCCCGGTGTCCTTGCAGGCCAACGCGATCGCGAAGCCCTCGTCGTAGTCCCCGGCGGTCAGCAGCGGAAGGAAGTCCCGCTCCAGCAGCACCGAGTTCGCCGGCGAGGCCACCAGCGAGCGATGCAGGATGCTGAGATCCACGCCGGCCTTCACCCCGACGGTCAGCGCCTCGGCGATCGCCACCAGCTGCACGAACCACAGCTGATTGATCATCAGCTTCACCGCGTACCCGGCCCCGTGCCCGCCGACGTGCAGCACCCGCTTCGGATCGCCCATCACGTCCAGCAGCGTCCGCGCCGCCTCGAAGTCCGCGGCGTCCCCGCCGACGAAGATCTGCAGCGTGCCCGAATCAGCACCCTTCGTCATCCCCGACACCGGGGCATCCAGCACCCTGATACCGCGCTCGGCCGCGCGCCGGCGCACCCGGTCGGCGACTTCGGGCACTGATGTCGACATGTCTATCCATAGACTGTTCTCCGGCATCGCGGCCAGCACCCCGCCGGAGCCCAGCAGCACGTCCTCGACGATCGCCGGGGTCGGCAGCATCGTCACCACCACGTCGGCGTCCTCGGCGGCCTGCGCCGCGCTGCCGGCGGCGATCGCGCCGTAGCCCACCGCGGCCTCGGTCCGTGCCGCGTCCGTGTCGAAAACCCTCAGCGCCACACCCGCGGCGGCGAGGTTGCGGCTCATCGGGCCGCCCATGTTGCCCAGACCTATGAAGGCGACTCGCATGGCGTTTCTCTCCATCACCCGAGGTTGATCCACGTCGTTTTCAAGGCTGTGTAGTTGTCGAACGCGTGCAGCGACTTGTCGCGGCCGGAGCCGGAGTCGCCGAATCCGCCGAAGGGCGTGATCACGTCGCTGGCGTCGAAGGTGTTCACCCAGACCGTGCCGGCCCGCAGTTCCCGGGCGGCCCGGTGCGCGGTGGCCAGATCCCGGGACCACACGCCGGCCGCGAGGCCGTAGCGGGTGCCGTTCGCCAGCCGTACCGCGTGCTCCGCGTCCGAAGCCGCCAGATGCACCAGCACCGGCCCGAAGATCTCCTCCTGTGCCGAACGCGCGCCCGGCGCCACACCGTCGATCACCGTCGGCGCCACATACGGCGCCGCCAACGCATCCGGCCCGCCGACCACGAACCGCCCGCCTTCCTCGGCGGCCACGTCAAGCCACCCCAACACCCGCCGCCGATGCGCGGCACTGGCCAGCGGACCGACCTGCGTGGCCGCGTCCAGCGGATCGCCGACCACGAAGTCCTTCGTCTTCGCGGCCACCAGCGCCAGCAGTTCCTCACGCACCTGGGGCACCGTCACCAGCAACGAACCGGCGTTGCACGTCTGCCCGGCGTTGTAGTAGATGCCCCAGGTGATCGCCTCGGCGGCGGCGTCCAGATCCGCGTCCGCCAGCACCACCTGCGCCGACTTGCCGCCGAGCTCCAACGCGACCTGCTTGCCGTTGGACTCCCCGGCGTACGTCAGCAGCCTGCGACCCACGCCCGGCGAGCCGGTGAAGGCGATCTTCGCGACCAGATCGTGCTTCGCCAGCGCCGCCCCGGTCACCGGACCGAGTCCCGGCACGACGTTGAACACGCCGTCCGGCACCCCCGCGGCGCTCGCCAGCTCGGCCAGCAGCAACGAGCCGAGCGTGGAGTCCTCGGCGGGCTTGAGCACCACCGAGTTGCCGGCGGCCAGGGCCGGGCCGAGCTTCCAGCTGGCGATCATCAGCGGGTAGTTCCAGGGCACGATCACCCCGATGACGCCCAATGGTTCGCGCGTGACCAGCGCCAGCGCGCTGCGCGGGGCCGGGGCGATCTCGTCGTAGCGCTTGTCGATGGCCTCGGCGTACCAGCGGATCGCGGCGGCGGTCTTGGGGACGTCGACGGTCGTGGTGTCGCCGATCGGCTTGCCGACGTCCAGCGTCTCCAGCAGTGCCAGTTCTTCGGTGTGCTCGTCGATCAGCTCGGCGAAGCGCAGCAGGACCCGCTTGCGCGTCGCGGGATCGGCCCGCGACCATACACCGGACTCGAACGCCGCGTGCGCCGACCGCACCGCCGCATCGACGTCCCGTTCGCCGCCGGAGGCGATGTCGGCCAGGGCGCGGCCGTCGCGGGGCGAGGTGGAGGTGAACCGCTCGCCGGAGGCGGCGGGGACGAACTTCCCGCCGATGTACAGATCCCGGCGCGAGATCTCCAGCAGCGCGGCCTTCGAAGCCCAGTCTGTTCGCTGCTTGATGGTTTCGCTCATGCCAGCCGCGCCAATCGTTCCTCGTCGATCTCGAACCCGAGCCCCGGGGCCGACGGTACCGTCAGTGTTCCGTCTGCGGTGATTCGTACCGGGGCGGCCAGCATGAAGTCGCGGCGCTCCTCGGTCCAGGTCGGCGGGTCGTAGGGGTACTCCAGGAAGGGGCCGCCGCCGACGCCCGCGGTGACGTGCAGGTTGGCCAGCAGGCCGATGCCGTTGCTCCAGGTGTGCGGGGTGAAGCGGCGGTTGCGGGAGAACACCACCTCGGCGATGGTGCGGGTGCGCAGCATCCCGGCGGCCAGGACCACGTCCGGCTGGTACACGTCCAGCGCGTCGGCGGTGACCAGGTCCAGCAGTTCGGGGAAGGTGCGGACCATCTCGCCGCCGGCCACCCGGACGCCGGTGGCCTGGCGCACCGAGCGCAAGCCGTCCACGTCGTCCAGCGGCAGCGGCTCCTCCAGCCAGAACACACCGAGCTCGGCCAGCGCGGAGGCGATCCGGCGCACCTCGGCCGGGTCCAGGGCGGCGCGCACGTCCCCGGGCATCCGCCAGCTCTGGTTCAGGTCCACCATCAGCTCGAAGCCCGGGCCGACGGCCTCGCGGACCGCGCGCAGCGTCGCGATGCCCTCGTCGGCCCGATCGGCCGGGATGCGGATCTTCGCGGCGCGGAAGCCCTTGTCCTTGATGGCCAGGATGCTGTCCACGCGCTCTTCGCGGCCCAGGATCCGGCCGGTGGAGGCGTAGACCGGCAGCCGGTCGGTGGCGCCGCCGAACAGCGTGGCCACCGGCACCCCGAGCGCCTTGCCCATGATGTCCCACAGCGCCACCTCCAGCGGCCAGTAGCGGCCGGCGTGGAAGGAGATCGTCTCCAGGGCTCTGACATGGCGCGCGATGGCCAGCGGGTCGTGGCCGAGGAACAGCTCGGCGTAGGGCTCGAAGCCGTCCATGGTGTCCCCGGAGCCGTAGCCGACCAGGCCCTCGTCGGTGGTCACCTTCACGACGGTCGCGGCGAACCGGGTGCGCGGCACCGGGTCCCAGGCGGCGTCGAACGGCGGGTCCAGGGGCAGGGTGGCCCGCAGTAACCGGATGTCGGCGATCTTCACGCTGTGCTCACTTCGCTCTTGGCGGGTACTGCGCTGTCATCGGGCATTGCCGCACCGGAGAAGAAAGGGTTCGTCGGCGCGTCGCGGTGCTTCATGACCTCGTCGAGCCCCGGCCGCCCCGCCGCGCCGTTGGCCAGCGCCGTGGCGGTCGCCAGCCGGTTGTTGCGGTAGACGCTCTGCTCGTCGTCGGCGCCGGGATTCACCCAGACGGCGGCGATCAGCACCAGCTCACCGACCGCGTCGGCGCTCACGTGCCCGGCCGCCACCGCGTCGGCGACCCCGCCGGCCACTCCGGCCTGCGCGGCACCCCAGGTGAGGTTCCCGTGCGCGTCGTTCTCGATCGCCGCCTTGGTGACGAACAACGTCGGCGGCTGCACCGCGACCCCCGGCGCCAGCACGGCCATGAACGGCACGTGCCCGGCGCTCGGCGTGGCCAGCGCGGTGGCCCAGGCGCTGCCCGCCGGGCCGGTGCGCGGGCCCAGGACGGTGTTGATGTGCGCGGCGTTGACGCCCGTTCCGACGAACGACTCGCCGATGTGGAGCTCGCTCATTACTTGGTGAACCCGTTCTTCTTGAGCCAGTCCTGCGCGACCTGGTCGGCCGGCAGACCCTGGGCGTCGACCTCGGCGTTCAGCTCGGTCATGGTGGCGTCGTCGAGTTTGGCGGCCACCGGGTTCACGATCGTGGCGATGGCCGGGTACTTGGTCAGCAGCGACTGCTTCAACGTCAGCGCCGCGTTGTAGTTCGGGAAGAAGTGCTTGTCGTCCTTGAGGACCGTGAGTTTCAGGGCACTGATGCGGCCGTCGGTGGCGAACACCTCGCCGAAGTTGCAGGTGCCGCCCTTGGCGGTCTCGGTGTAGATGACGCCGGTGTCCAGCATCTTGATCTGGTCCTTGCCGGCGGTCAGGCCGTAGGCCTTGGTCATGCCGGGGAAGCCGTCGTCGCGGGTGGAGAACTCGGACTCGATGCAGAACGTGGCGTCCGAGGGGGAGAGCTTGGCCAGGTCCGACAGCGTGTGCACGCCGAGCTTGTCGGCCTGGCCGGCGCGGGTGGCGAAGGCGTAGGTGTCGTTCATCGGGGCCGGATCCAGCCAGGCGATGCCGTTGGCGGCGTCCGCGGCCTTCACCTTGTCGTACTGGTCGGTGGGGTCCGAGACCGGCGCGGTGTTCTTCTGGTAGGTGATCCAGGCCGTGCCGGTGTACTCCCAGTACATGTCGACCTGGCCGGAGGTCAGCGCGGTGCGGGTGTTCACCGAGCCCTTGATGTCGGTCTTGTCGGTGAACTTCGCGCCGTGCGCCTGGAGCAGGTACTCGGTGATCTTGCCGAGCAGGATGCTCTCGGTGAAGTCCTTGCTGGAGACGGTGAACGAGGCGCCCTTGAGCTCCTCGCCCATGGAGCCGGAACCGCCGCCGGAGGATTTCGAGCTGCCGCAGGCGGTCGTGCTGGCCAACAACGCCGCGGCGGATATGCCGCACCAGAGAATGCGGGAACGCATGAGGGGCTCTCCGTTCGAAATGGGGTTGAGGGGAGTGCTTGGGAAAACCGGAGGTACTTACAGGCCGCGCGGCCGCGTGAACTCCTCGGCGATGCGCGCGAGCCAGTCCACGAAGAAGGCGATGCACATCACCAGCACCGCGCCGGTGACCTGCACGGGGAACCGGTTCAGCTTCAGCCCGTTGACGATGATGTCGCCCAGGCCGCCGGCGTTGACGAAGGTGGCCAGCGTGGTGACGCCGACCGCGAGCACCAGCGTGGTCCGCACGCCGGCCATCAGCACCGGCACCGCCAGCGGCAGCTCGATCTTGCGCAGGATCTCGCCGGGCCGCATCCCGATCCCGCTGGCCGCCTCGACGACAGCCGGGTCGATCTGCTGCAGCCCGACGATCGTGTTGCGCAGCACCGGCAGCACGCTGTACGCCACGATCGAGATCATCGCGACCTTCACGCCGACGTCCAGCTTCATGGTGAGCAGCACCAGCAGGCCGATCGCCGGGAACGCCTGCCCGAGGTTGGCCAGGCCCAGGAAGAACGGCGCGACCAGCCGGGCCCGCGGCCGGGACAACGCGATGCCCAGCGGCACCGCGATCACCAGAGTGATCGCCGCGGCCAGGAACGTCAGCTTCAGGTGCTGGCCGATCGCAGTGCTCAGATACGACCAGTTCAGCGTGCGCTGTTCGATGGAGTCCAGGTTCTGCGCGTGGACCCACAGATACAGACCGAGCAGTGCCAGCGCGATCAGCACCGGCGTGGTCGCCAGCCGCAGCACGTTCCGGCGCGAGCTCCGGTCCCGGGCCACCGTGAACGCCAGGCTTCCGGCGTCGACGCCGGTCGGCGGCGCCTCGACGGCGCTCACAGCCCGACCGCCGCGGAGGCGCTCTCAGCCTCGGCCAGCTGCGTCGCCGCGACCGCCTTGCGCACACTGGCGAAATCGGCGCCGCCGAGGGTGGCGCCGGCGGCGTCCACTATCCGCACCGCTTGCGCGCTGCCCAGCAGCTGCTCGGTGACCTCGCGCAAGGTCGCGTCGGCGGCGATCGCAGGATCCTGCGAGCTCGTCGCGATCGCCGGATCGGCGGCGTGCGCGGCGGGCAGCAGCCCCAGCAGCCGGACGTGCGCCGTACTGCCGACGAACTGCCGGACGTGCTCGTCGGCCGGATTCGTCAGCAGCGCCAGCGGCCGGTCGTACTGCACCACGCGCGACTGCTCGGCCAGCACCGCGATCCGGTCGCCGAGCAGCAGCGCCTCCTCGAAGTCGTGCGTCACGAAGATGACCGTCTTGCCCAGCGAACGCTGAAGATCCTTGAACTCGCGCTGCAACCGCAGCCGCGTGATCGGGTCGGTCGCGCCGAACGGTTCGTCCATCAACAGCACCGGCGGGTCGGCGGCCAGAGCGCGCGCCACGCCGACGCGCTGCTGCTGCCCTCCGGACAACTGGCGCGGGTAGCGCGAGAGATACTTCGCCGGCTCCAGGCCGACCAGCGTCAGCAGCTCCTCCGAGCGCGCGGCGATCCGCTTCTTCGGCCAGCCGAGCATCTTCGGTACCGCGCCGACGTTGTCGGCGATCGTCATGTGCGGGAACAGACCGATGGACTGGATCACGTAGCCGATCCGCCGCCGCAGCTTCACCGGATCGGTGTGCGTGACGTCCTCGCCGCCGAGGCGGATCACCCCGGAGGTCGGCTCGATCAGCCGGTTGATCAGCTTCATCGTGGTGGTCTTGCCGCAGCCGGAGGGCCCGACGAAGGCGACGAGCTCCCCGGCGGGGATCTCCATCGACACGTCGGCCACGGCCGGGGCCGGCTGCCCCGGGTAGACCTTGGTCAGGTGCTCCAGCTCGATGCCGAGCGCCTGCGGGCTGTCAGAGTTCTCAGACACGGATCCCCCTGGAGACGGTGACGCGGCGCAGCACGAGGTACACGGCGTCGAAGGCCAAGGCGAGCAACGCGATCCCGAACGCGCCGACGACCGCCTGGTTGGTGGCGTTGACCGAGCCGAGCCGGGACAGGCCGGTGAAGACCAGGTTCCCCAGCCCCGGCCCGGAGACGTAGGCGGCGATCGCCGAGATGCCGAACACCAGCATGGTCGCCACCCGCAGCCCGGCCAGGATCACCGGCCAGGCCAGCGGCAGCTGCACCCGGACCAGCCGGCGCACCGGCCCCATCCCGATGCCGGCGGCGGCCTGCGTCACCGCGGGGTCCACGCTGCGCAGCCCGGCCACCGTGTTGCGGATGATCGGCAGCTGCGCGTAGACGACCAGCGCGATGACGGTGGTGGTCCAGCCCAGGCCGGTGGCCGGCTGCAACAGCGTCAGCAGCGCCAGCGAGGGGATCGTCAGCAGCGCCCCGGCGAGGGCCATCACCGGCCCCGAGATCCGCGGACGGTCCCAGACCAGCGCACCGATCGTGACGCCTACCGCGGCGGCGATGACCATCGTCAGCAGCACCAGCTGGATCTGCTCCCAGAACAGGGGCCTGATGTACGGCCACTGGACCTTCAAGTAGTCCGACAGCGACGGGCTCGGCACGGTCCCCCTCCTTTCCTTCCGCTGGTTTGTTGCGGTCATGAGCTTGAGGTGTGGCTCAAACTAGAACCGCGTGAGCGAAAGTTTCAATAGGCGTCACCAGAAGTTGCTATGGTTGCAACATGCCGCCGATATCAGAGGTCAAAGAATCCGGTTTTGTCCGGGATCTCGACATCCTCGAAGCCCTGTCCGAGGCCATCGCCCGGACCGGCGAGGGACTGCGCCTCACCGACATAGCCGTGGCCACCGGCCGTGAGAAGAGCCAGGTCTCCCGCGCTTTGTCGCGGTTGGAGCGGGCCGGGTTGGTGGCGCGCGACGACACCTCGCGCCGCTTCGGCCTCGGGTGGCGGCTGTTCCACTTCGCCGCCATGACCGCCGAGGCGCGCCTCACCGGTCGAGCGCAGCCGGTGATGCGGGAGCTGGTCGCCTCGCTCGGGGAGACGGTGCATCTGTGCGTGCTGCGCGGGATCGCCTGCGTGACGGTGCACTCCGAGATCCCGCGCCACGGCTTCCGCGGCCTGGCCTGGGTCGGGGTCGAGGCCCCCGCGCACACGCTGACCGCCGGGCGCGTCCTGTTGGCGGAGTTGGGGGCGGAGTCGTTGCTGGCGCTGTATCCGGACGAGGAACTGCCGGACGTCCCGCCGACCGGGCATATCAGGACCCGCACAGAGCTGATCGACGAGTGCGCGCGGATCAGGGCACGTGGATACGCCACGGTGGACGAGGAGTTCGAGCCGGGCCTGGTCGGCGCGTCCTCGGCGGTGTACGACTTCCGCGGGATCGCGGTGGCCTCGCTGAACGTGGCCGCGCCTAAGAGCCGGCTGGAAGGGCGCCTCGACGCGCTGGGGCAGCGGTTGGCCGGGGTGGCGCGGCGATTGTCGGGGGATCTGGGGTGGCGCGCCTAGGCAGCTTTAGCAGGACTCAGATTCGCTCACGCAGGCGCGGGCAGCACAGCCACTTCATCAAACTTCTGTGACACCGGCTCCTGTCCCCACCTCCGGGCCAGCACCGTGCACACCATCAGCTGGATCTGGTGGAACACCATCAGCGGCAACACCATCAGACTCAGCGCGTGCCCCGGAAACAGCACCGCCGCCATCGGCAGCCCGGCCGCCAGACTCTTCTTCGAACCGCAGAACACCAGCGTCACGCGCTCGGGCCGCGCGAACCCCAGCTGCCGCGAAGCCAGCCCGGTCAGCGTCAGCACCGCGGCGAGCACCGCCGCGCAGCACACCACCAGCGTCCCCAGCCGCGGCAGCGACACCGAATGCCAGACCCCTGCGACCATGCCCTCGCTGAACGCGCTGTAGACCACCAGCAGGATCGAGCCGCGGTCGACGACGGTCAGCAGCGGCTTGTGCGCGCCGATCCAGTCGGCGATCCAGCGGCGCGCGACCTGCCCGGCGACGAACGGCAGCAGCAACTGCGCCGTCAACGACGTCACCGCGCCGCCGTCCACCCGCACCGCGCCGCCGAGCACGACCGAGGCCAGCGCCGGGGTCACCACGATCCCGGCCAGCGAGGAGAACGACGCCGCGCACACCGCCGCCGCGACGTTGCCCCGGGCCAGCGACGTGAACGCGATCGAGGACTGCACCGTCGAGGGCAGCAGCGTCAGGAACAGCACGCCCTTGGCCAGATCCGGGCCGAGCACCGGTTGGGACGCCGCCTCGGCCGCCAGCCCCAGCAGCGGGAACAGCACGAACGTCGAGGCCAGGATCACCAGGTGCAGCCGCCACTGCTTTACGCCGTCCCACGCGGCCCTCGGCGACAGTCGCGCGCCGTACAGGAAGAACAGCAGGCCGATCACGAACACCGTCGCATGGCTCAGACCGGTCGCGGCGCCGCCACGGGCCGGGAGCAGCGTCGCCAGCCCGACCGCGCCGAGGATCGCCATCAGTTGGGGATCGACCCCGACCTTGGCCAGAGCGCCGCGCGCGGTGCGCCCTCCCCGCTGTAGTACGTTCGCCACAGCCCTTCCTCCTCCCGGTCGGGCTCGATTGTATACAATCAAGGTGGCCGATGGACAGCAGGGTCGACAAGGACGGCGGCGGGGGTGTCGGGGGCGCCGGTGGTGTCACCCGCGCCATCCGCGATGACATCATCCGCGGCGTCCACGCCCCCGGCGCCCGGCTGGCCGAGGAGGCGCTGTCGGCGCGCTACGGCGTCTCGCGCGTCCCGGTCCGCGAAGCCCTGCGTACGCTGGAGGCCGAGGGCTTCGTCGCCCGTCGCCCCTACGCCGGCGTGGTCGTCGCCGAACTCGACGACGCCGAAGCCGAGGACCTGGTGGAGATCCGCTCCCTGCTGGAGCCTCTGGGCGCCGCGCGAGCCGCCGTCCGCCACACCCCCGAGCAGCTCGGCCGGCTCAAGGAGCTGGTGGCGTTGGCCGACGACGCGCTGGTCGCCGGCCGCCTGGAGGAGCTGGCCCGACTGAACAGCCGGTTCCACGAAGTGCTGGCCCAGGCCTCCGGCAGCCGGACCCTGGCCGAGCTGATCACCCAGCTCAGATGGAAGATGGAATGGGTCTACACGGCCAAGCTGCCGCGCCGCGCGCAGGATTCCTGGCGCGAGCACCGGGAGATCGTCGAGGTCCTGGAATCCGGCGACCCGGACAAGGCGGCGCGCGTCGTCACCCGCCACATCGCCAAGGGCCGCGGCGCACACCGTCCGCTGGACCCGCCGGATCCGCAGACGATCGCGGCGGATCAATGCTCTGACTCCTAGATTGTATACGATTTCCGACAGCGATACCTTGCCCGGGTGATGCAGGATTTCCGACATGACGCCCTGACCACGTTCCACGGGCTGCCGATCTTCTCCTTCTCGTTCGGCAGTGCCGCCGACCTCGAACCGGGCGGCATCCCGGAGGACGTCGAGGCCTGGGCTTGGCGCGTCGGCTGCGAAGACATGGACAGCGCCGCCGGCGACCGGATCTGGGCGTTGTTCCTCGCCTCGGTCGACACCACGCGCGTCAAAGCCCTGACGCTGAGCAGCTGGGACGGCGAAGAGGCCATGTCGGGCTGGGACGACGCCCGCGACGCTCTCCTCGCCGACGCGAGCCGGTTCCCGAACCTGGAGGCGCTCTTCCTCGGCGACGTCTCCTCCGAGCAGACCGAAGTCTCCTGGATCGAGCAGGCCGACCCCGGTCCGTTGCTCGCCGCGTTCCCGAACCTGGTCGTCTTCGGCATGCGCGGCGCCTCCGCACTGGACATGGAACCGCTGGTCCATGAAAACCTGCGCGAGCTGACGATGCAGACCGGCGGCCTGCCGCCGCGGGTCGTGCGCACCCTCGGACTGTCCACCCTTCCGGCACTCACCGGCCTGGACCTCTACCTCGGCACCTCGATCTACGAAGGCGGCGCCGGCGCCGACGACCTCGCCGACATCCTGTCCGGCACGGCGTTCCCGACCCTGCGCCACCTGGGACTGCGCAACGCCGAGGACACCGACGCCCTGGCCGCGCTGCTCGCGCACGCGCCGGTGGTGGCCCGACTGGAGTCCCTGGACCTCGCGCTCGGCATGCTCGGCGACGAAGGCGTGGCCGCGCTGCTGGCCGGGCAGCCGCTGACCCACCTGCGCCGGCTGGACCTGCACCACCACTGGATCAGTGACGAGATGATCGACCGGCTGTGGCAAGCCCTTCCCGAAGTGGACGTCAACGTGGACGAAGCGCTGCTGGGGCGCGACGGCGACCGGTTCATAGCGGTGGCCGAATGAGCACCCCGAGCTGGGTGGTCGTCGCCCTTGAGGACGAGCCGGCGCGCGCCGAGTGGTCGCGTGCGGCGCAGGACGCCGACGTGCCGCCGCCGCGTTTCGTGGCGTGGTCGGCCGTGCTGGACTCCCAGGCCGACTCCGAAGCCGACTCCGAGGCCGAGTTCGGCCCCGGCGAAGTGGTCTTCGCCGAGCGCCTGCATCCGCGCGTCACCGGCAATCCGGTCGGCGGTCAGCGTGCGCGGTATGCGGAGCTTCAGGCCGCCTTGGGGCAGTTGGACGCTCGGGTGAGGAAGGCCGGCGCGCGGCTGGCCGCGGCCGTCGAACCGACGTTGCTGGCGCTGGATCGCGCGAAGCGTGACGAGTTCCTGAGCCAGAACGGCGTCCCGGTGCTGGGGCTCCCCGATCCGGCGGTCCGCGGCATCCTGCGTCCCCGGTTCGCCGGCTCGGACGACTGGCTGATCGACGGCTGGCGCACCCGGCTGTACCGGCACCGCAGCCGCACCGGCTATGAGGTGTGGCGCGCTCCCGGCGACGCGGCAGGCAGCCGGAACGAACTCGACGAGCTCGTCGAGCTGCTCGCCGACGACGGGATTCACAGGGTCGGCTCGCTGCACCGCGTGCACCTGGGCAACGCGTTCTACGACATCCGGTTCGCGGTCGTGGACGGCAAGGCCACGCACGCCGCCGGGATCAACCGGGAACAGGTGGTCCTGCGCGAGTGGTACGGCGGCCGGCGCCCGGAGATCGAGGCGTTCCTGGCGCGGTTCGGAATGGAGCGCTGGGAGCAGCTGGTGGCGCTGGCCGAGCGGACCGCTACGTACTTTCCCGGTATCCGGTCGCTGGGCGTCGATCTCATCATGGACAACAGCGACTCGCAGTACGTCCTCGACGTCGATCCGTTCGGCGCGTCCCTGCCCGGGCTTCTCGGCGCCCCGCCGAACGCCTCGCGGGAGCCCATTTCCGTGCGGGCGGCAGTGCTGCGCTCGCTATCTGTGGGATCCTGAGCCCCGTCGTCGCCGCCGGTATGCTGCGCGACTGACAACGTTCCGACACGGGAGGCATTCTCACCGCCATGAAGCACCGCCGCCATGGTCTCCTGCTCGCAATCACCGCCCTCGCCTTGTCGGTGTCGGCCACCGCCTGCTCCGGCGGCTCCTCCGGTCAGAGCGCGGAGGCCAGTTCGGCCTCCAGCAGCGCGGCCGCGGCGAAGGTGGTCACGCATGTGATGGAGACCAATCCCGTCGATCCGCACACGATTCTGCGCTCGGGAGCCCCGGGCACGGGCCCGATACCGACCGGCGCCGGGCCGGACGGGAAGGTGACCGCGCAGCCCTTCGACGGCGTTCCGAAGGTCGGCGCGGTGTTCTTCAGCGTCGGCGGCGCGGTGTCGGCGCACTACTGCACCGGCAGCGTCGTGCACAGCGCGTCGGGGAACCTGATCGTCACCGCCGGGCACTGCGTCTACGACAAGCTGTTCGCCGGGTGGCAGAACCACGTCGTGTTCGTGCCCGGGTACCACGACGACATCGCGCCGTACGGGCTGTGGGCGGCCACGGAGGCGTATGTGGACGCGGGGTGGGTGAACAAGCAGGACGCGGATTCGGACATAGCGTTCCTCAAGGTGCGCAAGGTCGGCGGCGGGACGCAGACGTTGGAGAGCATCACCGGGGCGGACACGTTCACCACGTGGCCCGGGTACGAGAACGCGGTCAGCGTGGCGGCCTATCCGCTGACGGCCTCGAAGCCGGTCGGGTGCGCGAGCAAGACGAAGAAGGCCTCCGACACCCAGTTGGAGCTGGACTGCAGCGGGCTGCCGGACGGGGCCAGCGGCAGTCCGTTCATCGCTTCGGGGGACCGGCTGGTCGGCGTGCTCGGCGGGTACGAGAAGGGCGGGAACACGCCGGACACCTCGTACAGCATCTACTTCACGGACAAGATCGCGAAGATCTATCGGGCCACCGCCGGGTCGTGATCTGTGGCCGGCGGTCGGCCGCTGGGCCTGGACGTGCGGCGGGATGGCATCGCAGGATGCGGATATGGACGTTCGGGCTTCGTCGCTTCCCGCGCGCCGGCCGATGGTTGGCCGTGCCGGCCGCAGCGCACCGTCTTGGCGACCTCCGACACGCCGGGGACGCCGCTGACCGTGACCGGTGTCGTCTATGGACGTCACGCAGCGGGGCACGGGCGAGGCGGTCGCGTTCGACTTCGTGCTGAACGTGCAGCAGGATCCCGGCGGAGGGCCGCCCCCGCCGGGCACGAGCTGGGTCGCCGGCCACGCCTACAACGCCGGTGACACGGTCACGTACAGCGGCGCCACGTACGCGTGCCTGCAGGCGCACACCTCCCAGACCGGCTGAACCCCCGAACGCCCCGTCGCTCTGGCAGGCCCAGTAGGGCGTGTAACGAGCGGCGTGGCAGGTGCCGCCGCCGGTATTTCGCCTGGCGCCGGTGGCAGCGCTCTTGAGGGCTGGGGACAGAGCCCTCGTTCCGCGCGTCGCGAGCGTCTCGCCCCGCTCGCGTCGCGCGCTACTGTCTGGCCCTGTCCGCCTTTGCCTGCCTCTGTCTGCTGCCTGTTCTGCCTTCTTACGCCTCCATCGCCAGGGCGAACGGCAGCACCTCGTCAGCGCCGGCCTGCCGGAGCATCCGGGCGGCGACCGTCATCGTCCACCCGGTGTCGACTCGGTCGTCGACGAGCAGGATCGGGCCCTGATGCGCCGCCACCGCCTCGGCCAGCGCCGGGCTGATCGTGAAGGCGTCGTGGACCTGCATCAGCCGCTGCGCGCTGTTGCCCCGGCGGGCCTGTCCCGGTGCCGGGGACGGGTCCACCGCGCCGAGGTACTCCAGGCGGCCGATGGCCGCGATGCGGCGTGCGGTGTCGGCGATCAGCGTGGGCCGGCTGTGGGAGCCGATCGAGACCACCGCCGTCGGCCGTTGCTTCCAGTCCCAGGCGGCCAGGACCTTCACGATGCCGTCGACCATCGGCTCGGGCAGCGTGCGGTCGGCGGTGCCGTCGGCGAGCAGGTCGCGCAGCCGCGTGCCCCAGCCCAGGTCGGTCAGGCGGCCCAGCGCACGGCCGGTCTCGGCGCTCTGGCCCGGCGGGATCTTGCCTGTCAGCGCGACGCCGAGCGCTGACATGCCGGTCGGCCACAGCTTGCGCGGCGCGATCTCCACGCCGGGCTTGGCCAGGGCGGCGCGCGCTGCTTCGGCGCCTTCGCCGGTGACGTCCGCGGTGAACTTCGCGCCGGCGCAGTTGTCGCAGCGGCCGCAGGGACCTTCGATCGCGGGGTCGTCGAGCTGGCGGCGCAGGAAGGTCATGCGGCATTCGGTGGTGGTCTCGTACTCGATCATCGAACGCTGCTCGGTCTCGCGGGCCGCCGCCACGCGCGCGTAGCGTTCGCCGTCGTACTCCCAGCTCTCGCCGGTCGAGACCCAGCCGCCCTTGACGCGGCGCACCGCCCCGTCCACGTCGAGCACCTTCAGCATCGTCTCCAGGCGCGAGCGCCGCAGGTCGACGCGGGGCTCCAGGGCCGCGGTGGACAGCGGACGGCCGGCGGCGGCCAGCGCGTCCAGGGTCGCGCGGACCTGCTGCTCCGGCGGGAAGGCCAGGGAGGCGAAGTACTGCCAGATCGCGCGGTCCTCTTGCCCGGGCAGCAGCAGCACCTCGGCGTGGTCCACGCCGCGACCGGCGCGGCCGACCTGCTGGTAGTAGGCGATCGGGGAGTTCGGGGCGCCGAGGTGGACCACGAAGCCCAGGTCCGGCTTGTCGAAGCCCATGCCGAGGGCCGAGGTGGCGACCAGGGCCTTGATCCGGTTCCCGAGCAGATCCGCCTCCGCCTGCCGCCGCTCGGCGTCCTCGGTGCGCCCAGAGTAGGAGGCCACCTCGAAGCCACGGGAGCGCAGGAAGGTCGCGACCTCGTCGGTGGCCGCGACCGTCAGCGTGTAGATGATGCCGGAGCCCGGCAGCTCCGGCAGGTGCTCGGCCAGGAACGCGAACCGCTCCTCCGGACTGCCGAGGCGCACCACGTGCAGCGACAGCGACTCGCGATCCAGCGTCCCGCGCAGCACCAGCGTGTCGGCCTCGCTGTGTGTCCCGAGCTGCTCGGCGACGTCAGCGACGACGCGCGCGTTCGCCGTCGCGGTCGTGGCCAGCACCGGCACCCCGGGCGGGAGGTCGGCCAGGAACGTACGAATACGGCGATAATCCGGCCGGAAATCGTGCCCCCAGTCGCTGACGGTGTGCGCCTCGTCCACCACCAGCAGTCCGACCTCCGAGGCCAGCTTCGGCAGCACCTCGTCTCGGAAGTCGGGATTGTTCAGCCGCTCCGGCGAGATCAGCAGCACGTCCACCTCACCGGCCGCGACCTCGCCCCGGATCTCCTCCCACTCGTGCAGATTCGCCGAGTTGATGGTCCGCGCCCGAATCCCGGCGCGCTCAGCGGCCTCGATCTGGTTCCGCATCAACGCCAGCAGCGGCGACACGATCACCGTCGGCCCCGCCCCCCGCGCCCGCAGCAGAGCCGTGGCGACGAAGTACACCGCCGACTTCCCCCACCCGGTCCGCTGCACGACCAACGCCCGCCGCCGCTCCTCCACCAGCGCATGGATCGCCGTCCACTGGTCCTCCCGCAGCCGCGCCGACTCTCCAGCCAACCGCCGCAGCAGCGCTTCGGCCTCCTCACGGACGGCGGGGGACGAGTCGGGGGCGGGTGCGCTGGTGTTGCTCATGGTCTTATTTGTACAGGTTCGCAGTGACAGGGCGTGCGTCGTCCAGCGGAACCGGGCTGTTCCCGACCTCGCCGAGGCCCAGAGTTCACCCGAGGTATTCCAAGGCCCGTCGATCCTCGGCTAGGGTCGCGGGATCGTCAGGGGAGCGCGCGACGGGGAGGTCGGTCAGATGTCAGAGGTCGACCCTGGTGTGGCGACAGCGGCACGGATCTATTCGTACATGCTCGGCGGCAAGGACCACTTCCCGGCCGACCGCGAGGCCGCCGAGAAGGCCCTGGAAGCGATGCCGGAGGCGCGCGACTTCGCGCTGGTCAACCGGGCGTTCCTCACCCGGGTGGTGCACCACCTCGCGAGTGCTGGCATCACCCAGTTCCTGGACGTCGGCATCGGCCTGCCCGCACCCGGCGGCACGGCCGAGACCGCGCTGAAGGTGAACCCGACGCGCGGATCGTCGGCGTCGACATCGACCCGGTGGTCCTGGCCCACGCTCGCGCGCACACGAACGACCCGGTGACGGTGATCGCCGGCGACGTGCGGCGGCCGGCCGAGATCCTGGCGCACCCGGAGGTCCGAGCCCGGCTGGACTTCGATCGGCCGATCGCGGTGCTGCTGGTGGCACTCCTGCACTTCGTCGTCGACGACGAGGACCCGTACGGCGCGGTGCGCACACTGATGGACGCGCTCGCACCGGGCAGCGTACTGGTGGTCTCCCACGTCACCGACGACCTGGACCCACAGCGGGTCCGCGCCACGGCCAAGGCCTACGACAAGTCCTCGGTGAAGGTCGCCGTGCGCTCCGGCAAGGAGATCGAAGCCTTCTTCGACGGCCTGGAGCCACTGGAGCCCGTCATCGTGTTGCTCGCGCGCTGGCGCCCCGACGGCGAGGTCGATGCGAAGGCCGAGCGGATAGGGATGTACGGCGGGGCCGCGCGCAAGGGGTGATCGGCCGCCGTTGGAGCTTCGCAGGCAAAACCTCAGGGCGAGTTCCAGCATTCGAGGCGCAGCCTTGGATCTTCGGCGGCCGGTTCATCGACACGGCCGTCTCGGCGATGAGTGTTCAAGCCTGATCCGGTACGCGCAGCAGCCCCAGCAGTGTCCGACTCAGCAACTCAGCCGCCTCCTCGCGCCCCACGCGTCCGGCGTCTGCCTCAGCGAGCGCCGCGTGCGCGAGTGCGTAGATGGATGCCGTCAGCCAGGGCAGGGGCAGGTCGGTGCGGAACTCGCCGGCGGCGCGGCCGCGGGCGACCACCGCCTCGATGCGGGCGAAGACCTGGTCGTGGAGGCGGTGGACTTTGTCTGGGCCCAGGTGGGTGGTGGCGGCGGCGAGTAGGCCTCGGTAGCGGCCCAGGAGCCAGGGGGCGTGCAGGAGGCGGTTTATTGCTTCGGTGGCGGTGCCTGACTCCAGGTCCAGGGCGGCGAAGCCGGCGTCGGCCTCGGACAGGGAGCGGGTCAGGAGGGCGTCGACGATCGCGGGGAGGGAGTCGAAGTGGCCGTAGACCGTCACGCGGCCGATGCCGGCCGCCTTGGCGATCTCGGTGACGGTGGCGTCGGGGCTGGTGCCGAAGCACGACAGGGCCGCGTCGAGGATGGCGGTGATGGTCCGCTCGGCGTCGGCGCGCTTGGCGGGACGGCCTTCGGCCGCCGGGGCGCCGCCGGAGCGGGGGCGCTTGTCGGTCTTGTCGGCCATGGGCAAAGCCTAGGGTGCGGGCGGGGTGGGTGCGGCGCGAGGCGGGCGCCGCGCCGTGCGGTGCGCCGTGCGGTGCGGCGTGGCGCGCGGTGGGGGCGTGCGATGCGGCGAGTCGTGGCGCGAGACGACGCGAGCCAGAGCACGACAGGCCCGGCGCGAGCCGACGCGGCGGGCCCGCCCGACCCCTCAGTGCCCGAACACCGGCCGCGCCCCCGGATCCGGCCGCCCCGCCGGCAACGCCCCCAGCGCCCCAACCGCTGCCACCGCCGCGATACCGGCCGCAGCCGCGAACGCCGTCCGGAACCCGCCGACGCCGGTCGCCGCCACCCCGAGGCTCCCCGCCGCCAGGACCGACGCCAGCGCCACGCCGAGCGCCGACCCGAGTTCGTGCCCGGTGTTGACCAGCCCCGAGATGAGCCCCGCCTCGCGGTGGTCGGCTTGGTGCAGTGCCACCGTCGTGGCCGTCACCAGCGCCATCCCCACCCCGGCGCTGAGCAGCATGAACCCCGGCAGCACCGCGAGCGCCGCGTCGCCGGACGCCGGAAGCCTGGTCAACAGCACCGCGCCGACGCCGGCCACGGCGAAACCGGCGCCGGCGGTGCCACGAAACCCGAGGTGCCCGACGCTGTGCGACGCCAGATGCGCGCCCAGACCCGTGGCCACCGCCACCGGCAGATACACCACGCCGGTCCGCAGCGCCGAGTAGCCCGCGCGGTGCTGGAGGTACCACGAGACGAGGAAGAACCCGGTGATCAGCAGGATCGTCGCCGCGAACATCACCGCCGTCCCGGCCACGACCGCACGATCGCGCACCAGCCCCGGCCGCAGCAACGGCTGCGCCGCCGACCGCTCCACCACCACCAGCAGGGAGCCGGACACCACCGCCCCGGCCAGCGGCAGCAGCGTCGCGGCCGTGCCCCAGCCGGAACCCCCGGCGTGAATCAGGCCGTAGACCAGCAGCGCGGCGGTGGCGGTCGCGGTCAGCGCGCCGGGCACGTCCAGGCCGCGCAGCGACCGCGCCGCCCCCGACGCCGGAACCAGCCGGGGGAGCAGCGCCAGCACCGCGAGCCCGACCGGCAGGTTCACGAAGAACACCCAGCGCCACCCCGGTCCCGACGTCAACGCCCCGCCGATGAGCACCCCGACCGCGGCGCCCGCCCCGCCGATCGCGCCCCAGACGCCGAGCGCCTTCGTGCGCTCCGGTCCGTGGAACGTCGTGGTGACGATCGACAACGCGGCCGGCGACAGCAACGCGGCAGCCACCCCCTGCGCGGCGCGCCCGGCGATCAGCTCCCCGGAAGTGTGGGAGAGCCCTGACAGCAGCGACGCGGCGATGAACGCGGCCAGGCCGAGCAGGAACGCGCGGCGGCGTCCCAGGCCGTCGGCGAGCCGGCCGCCGAGCAGCAGCAGACCGCCGAAGCACAGCGTGTACGCGGCCGGCACCCAGGTCAGCGCCTGGCGCCCGAGGCCCAGGTCGCGGGCCATCGACGGCAGCGCCAGGTTCACCGCCGTGATGTCGACGATCAGCATGAACTGCGCCAGGCACAGCAGGGCCAGAGCGGCCCAGCGGTGGCGGATGTGCTCCACCCGGATGTGCTCCATCGGATTCCCCCTCCGATCGAAGAAGTCAAACATGACTGTTCGATTTCCACGATGGCGCGCGCCGCGAGCTAAGTCAAACGCTAGTGTTCGAGTTGTCCGAACGGCGCTGGACGATAGGCTTGATTGACCCCACCGAAGCCCCACCGAAACCCCGGCGAACCGGTCCGAGCAGCGAGGAAACCCATGGCCAAGGCACTGTCGGAGATCCTGGCGGACGACGTCCGCGCCGCGCTGACCGCGGTCCTGGGTGACGCGGCGCGCGACGCCGACCCGCTGATCCGGCCCTCCGACCACGCCGACTTCCAGGCCAACGGGGTGCTGCCGCTGGCCAAGGCCGTGAAGGGGAACCCGCGGGAGCTGGCGACGCGGGTGGCGGCGGTGCTCGTGCCGGCTGCCGGTGCTCCCGCTGCCCCGGCTACCGGTGCTTCGGACGCCGAGGGCGCCGAGGGCGCCGAGGGCGCTGACGGCACCGGCGCCGCCACCGCGACCGTCCCCACCTCCGGCGTGATCGCCGCCGTCGAAGTCGCCGGCCCCGGCTTCCTCAACCTCACCCTCACCGACGCCGCCCTGGCCGCGCAGACCGCCGAGCGCCTCGGCGACCCGCGCCTGGGCGTGGCGCCGACCGCCGTCGGCCAGACCACCGTCATCGACTACTCCCAGCCGAACATCGCCAAGGAGATGCACGTCGGGCACCTGCGCTCGACCGTCATTGGCGACGCGCTGGTCCGGCTGCTGGAGTTCGACGGCCGCACCGTGGTCCGGCAGAACCACCTCGGTGACTGGGGCACGCAGTTCGGCATGCTGATCCAGTTCCTCGTCGAGCACCCCGAGGCCCGCCCGGCCGAGGCCGAGCACTCCGGCGAGGTCGCCATCTCCTGGCTGACCGCCCTGTACCGGGACGCCCGCGCGCACTTCGAGTCCGACGCCGAGTTCGCCGACCGGGCCCGCAAGCGCGTGGTGACGCTGCAGGGCGGCGACGAGGAGTCGCTGGCGGCCTGGCGCGAGATGGTCGCGGAGTCCAAGCGCTACTTCGAGGACGTCTACGCCCGCCTGGACGTGCGCCTGGTCGACGCCGACGCGGTCGGCGAGAGCTTCTACAACCCCTACCTCGCCGAGGTCGCCGCCGATCTGGAGGAGCGCGGCATCGCGGTGTGGAGCGAGGGCGCGCTGTGCGTGTTCTTCGACGACATCAAGGGCCCCGACGGCGACCCGGTCCCGCTGATGGTGCGCAAGAGCGACGGCGGCTTCGGCTACGCCGCGACCGACCTGGCCGCCGTCCGCTACCGGGTCAACACCCTGAAGGCCGACCAGATCCTCTACGTCGTCGACAGCCGCCAGGCGCTGCACTTCCGCATGGTGTTCGAGACCGCGCGCCGCGCCGGCTACCTGTCGGAGGGCGTGGAGGCGGTGCACGTGCAGTTCGGCTCGGTGCTGGGCACGGACGGCAAGCCGTTCAAGACCCGCGCCGGCAAGACCGTCCGCCTGATCGAGCTGCTGGACAACGCGGTCGACCACGCGGTGGCGACCGTCGAGGAGAAGAACCCGGACCTGCCGGCCGCCGACGTCCGCGTCGAGGCGAAGGTCGTCGGCATCGGCGCGGTGAAGTACGCGGACCTGTCGACGTCCCGCACCAAGGACTACATCTTCGACCTGGACCGCATGGTCTCCCTGCACGGCAACACCAGCGTGTACCTGCAGTACGCGCACGCGCGGATCCACTCGATCCTGCGCAAGCTGCCGGAGGGCGCGACGCCGCAGGTCCACCGGGAGCTGGCACTGGAGCCGGCCGAGCGCAGGCTGGCGCTGCACCTGGACGACTTCGGCGCGACGCTGGCGACGGTGACGGAGAACTTCGAGCCGCACCGGCTGGCCTCGTACCTGTACTCGCTGGCGCAGACGTTCTCGGACTTCTACGAGAACTGCCCGGTGGTGAAGGCGCCGACCGACGCGGTGCGGGAGAACCGGGCCGCGCTGGTGCGGCTGACCGGGGACACGCTGAAGCTGGGCCTGGCGCTGCTGGGGATCAGCGCGCCGGATCAGTTGTGAGCGGTCGGCTGTGAACTAGGACGGAGATTGCCCCGGAGCCTCGGCGACCGGGGCAATCTCGTACTCGAACCGGATGCGGTGGGTCCCGTCGTCCTCGATCTCGATGCTCCCGGTCCCGGTGATGCCCGCCAGCTCACCGGTCCCGCTGCCGGGCACGATCAGGAAGTACTCGTCGGACCGGTCGTCGCCGCCGGTGGTCGCGGAGTGCACGAAGTTGAAGGTGCCGGCCCGTCCGTCGAGCGTCCCCTCGAACGACTCCAGCGCGACGTAGGTCCCCGCCCCTCGATCCTGGTCGTAGGCCGAGGTGAACAGGGTCGCGGAGCGTCCCGCGACACCCCCCTCGAAGGCCTTCTCCATCGTCGCGACGCCGGTCGGCGTGGCCGTGACGATGTCGAGCGACGGCTCGACGGCGACCGGCGCGAACGACGCCACGGTGAACGTGCCCTCGGTTCTCATGGGATGACGGTAGCGGGTCGGGCGGGCTACTTCGGGGTCGGTGAGTTCGAGGTCGAGCTTGGGGAAGGGGACGCGGCCGCAGTGCCGCCGAGGTCGCTTGCGTTCACGTTGTCGATCTCGAACTCCGGATACACGGGCTTGCTGTCATTGCCTGATATCGGCATGAAGAGTCCCACTGTGTTGCCGCCGGGCAGCGTGCTGCTACGGCCGGCGCCGCCTCCGCTATAACTCGGATACATCTTCGCGTCTTTATACCATCCATCGATATAGCTATTGGAGATGTGCCACCGAGCTCCGATCTCCTTGGCGGTCTGATAGGCCTGGTCGATGGTCTGGGGCCCCAAGCCGACGCGGATCGTAGTGATCCGCGTCGGGTTCTGGAGATCCCCGTCGATCATCAGATACACATGCTGAGCTGAGTAGACCTCGCCGTCGGACAGCGTGATCGACACATCCACGTCGGGCAGGTCGACAGTGTTCTCTGGAAGTCCCAGAGTCTTGATGTCAGTTGGCTTGCGGAGATCCCATGTCACGCTTTTTATGTGGTCTGTCGAGGATGCTGCATCCGATGCGCAGCCCGCCGCTGTGGCGAGCAGGCCGGCGGAGACGATCGAGGCCAGTGACTTGACCGATGTTTTCATTCGAAGAGCCCATTCGCGACGAACTTGGCGATGTCGAATCGGTACTTGGAGGCCGCTTCGTCCAGTGGCTCGTTGATCGCCGCATTCAACTGGTCGGGATGGTTGTGGAGCATGTCCTGGTAGCTCGGGTAGATGCTTTTCGTGACCCAGTCCCATCGCGGATCGGTCTTCGTCAGGCCGTTGCTGTAGAAATCATGAAACGGTTGCCCGCCAGGAACGGGATTTTGCGCGCTGTCCGAGAGGAACGCATCGAACTCGAACCCGATGGCACCATTGTGGTAGATCGCCGACATGTATTGCGGGATGATGACCCTCTGCTCTCGGAACGCGAACCGGAGGTTGGCGGCGGTGATATGCTGAGGATCTCCTGATGCGATTCCAGCCCAGGCGTCACGATCTTTTTGGTCTATGTTCTGTGCGTCGTATAGTCCCTGTATCGCTGGAAGTCCGCCTCGAAGATACGCCTCGTGCTGGCCACCGATGTCCGTGAATATAGCTTGCTGGGCTTTCAGTAGCTGCTCCTGTATGAACTGGAGATCGCCCCCGACGCCGATGTCGCCCTTGTGGTCGTCCAGGTCCAGCATGCCCGCGTACACCGTCACGCCCGCGAGCCGGCCGAGCCCCATCCACTGGAACTCCGGGTGCGCGTCGAACATCTCGCGATACCACTCGTACGACTTCCGCACGTTGTCCTTGTTCGCAGAGAAGCCCTTCGTCGGATCCCAGGACGTATAGTCGATCCCCGCATCCTCCGCCGCTCGCATCGCGTAGTACTCGGCGACCGACGGCACGCCCGGCAGCCCTTGCAGCATAGCCACGCCGACATCCAGGTACAGCGTGCGCTCCGCATCCGGCAACGCCGCCCACCACGCCGCGCGCGCCCGCGCATCCGTCGGAATCTGCTTCCGCAGTTCATCCGCGTGCTGGTTGTACCAGTCCTGCGGGACCAGCGTCTCGGTCGAGTCCGCCTCGTTGTTCAGTGCGGTGTCGAGCGACGGATCGATGTAGCCCGTCTGCTCCGCGTACAACACCTCAACCCGAAGGTTGTCGTCCTGGGCCGTCCATTGCTTGTCCGACAACCCGTCCTGCCCGGCGAAGTCGAGGATCCTCGCCGCCGCCCGCTGCGCCGCGACGTCCTGCGTGTTCCGCGCGTCCTCCCACAGCCGCCGCGCCTGGTGCCAGCCGGCGTCGCCGTCGGCGAACGCGGCCTGGCCCGGCTGCCCCTGGGGCATCGGGTCGGGGACGATGTTGGCCGGCAGCGTCGGCGATTCGGACACGGTCACCGGACCGTGCTGGTACCCCGCCGCCGCGAGCTGCTTCTCGGCGTCGTTCACGGCCAGCAGCGCCCGGAACGCCGTGTCCTGCGCGTGTTCGAGTTCGGGGACGTACGTGTCCAGCGCGTCGGCGGCGGCGACGTGCCTCGGAACGGTGCGTAGCAGCTCCGCCGCCAGGTTCTCGCAGCGGATGCGGAACTCCCCGCCGGCGCCGGACTTCCAGAACTCGGCGCTGCACACGGTGCGCAGGTACTCCGCGGTGTCGAACGCCTGGCGGGCCAGTCGGCGGTATTCCTGGGCATGGCAGCTCAGCTGGTCCGGGTCGCCCGGTGTCGGATTCGACCTGTCCAGCGGGTACCAGTCGATGTCGCCGTTCCCGCCGTCGATCGCCTTCGAGCTGTACCTGTTCGGCATCGGCTGCTCCTCACTCCAGGGCGGGACGGATGTGGCCGCGCATGGCCGGCGGCGGCAGCACAGGCTCCAGCGCCTGCGTCAGGGCCAGGCTGAGGTCCTTGTCGGCCTGGGCGTACGCCTCGGCCGCGGCGTCCGACAGGCGCGCCAGGTCGTCGAGATCGTTGAGGAGATCGCGGAGCCTGATGTTCCAGTCGTCGGCGAACTCCGCCAGCGCCCGGGCCAGCACCGGCACCCCGGCTTCGCTGAGGAACGTGCCCTGGTCGACCGCCGTGACCTTCGCGTATTGCCCTCGCAGGCTCCGAAGACCCGGCCCGATGTCCCGGATCTTGTCCAGGTCGGCGTGCAGCTGATCCCCCATCCCGGCCCCCCGGCTTCGGTGTGGTGCGTGTGAGGGCTCTGATACTAGAGGGGCCGCCGACCTGCGTTCAACTCTTATCGGAACTCGATGGTTGCGGACAGTGACCGATGCGGTCGTCGGTTCTACCTCCGGTCTACCTCCGGGCCGCCGCCGTCGCCTCGGCGATAGCCGCGAGCACCCGGCCGGTGTCCGCGAGATCGTCGAGCACGACCTCCGCGCCCGCGTCCCGCAGGTCTGCGACCGGCGTCGTGCCGCTGGCGACGGCGACCACCGCGGCGCCGTGCGCCAGCGCCGCCTCAACGTCGCGGACCGTGTCGCCGAGGATGACGGTCTCGGCCGGTGCGTAGGTCCGGCCGTAGCGGGCCTCGGTGCGGCGCCAGGCGTGCGGGATCAGGGCGTTGCGTTCGAACTCGTCGTCGCCGTAGGCGCCGATGGGGAAGTCGATCCAGGAGTGGAGGCCGAACGCCTCCAGCTTCATCTCCGCGACGGTGCGGATGTTGCCCGTCAGCACCGACTGCCTGACGTCCGCTTCGGCGTCGAGCGCCTGGAGTGCGGCCAGGGCGCCGGTCAGGGCGTAGCCGCGGGCCTTGGTGGCTTCGGCTCGGCTCAGGAGTGAGCGTTCGAGGTTGCTCAGGAACACGGTGAGCAGTTCCGGGTCCGGGTCGACGTCGTGCATGCGCAGGACGCGGACGGCCATCGCGCGCTCGGTGAGGCCGTTGAACGTCATGTCGCCGCGCCAGGGGCTGCCGACGGTCTCCAGCACGGCTTCGGCGTAGGCCTCCGTGGCGACCCCGTCGGTCTTGATCAACGTCTGGTCGATGTCCCACAGCACCAGCAGTCCGCCGCCCACAACCGGCTCCTCACCTCGTCGGCCGCGACCGGCCGTCGCCGGCCGAAGTCGGCCGCGCCGCTCACTCCGTCCGGCGACGGAGCGTCACGGCGCCCAGCGCCAGCGCGAGCACCCCGGCACCGGCGATGATAGCCATGTCGGCGATCAGCCCGCCGGTCACCTCAGACCGTGACGTGATCTTGTCCATCGCGTCCACGGCGTACGACAACGGCATGACGTCCGACACCCACCGCAGCACCGTCTGCATCTGGTCGCGCGGCGTGAACAGTCCGCACAGCAGGAACTGCGGCAGCACGAACGCCGGCAGGAACTGCACCGCCTGGAACTCCGTCCGTGCGAACGCGCTCGTGAACAGCCCCAGCGCCGTCCCCAACAGCGCGTCGAGCACCGCCACCAGCACCACCGCCCACGCCGGTCCGGCCACCGTCAGCCCCAGCGGCCCGATCGTCAGCGCCGACACCAGCAGCGCCTGCACGAGCGCGACCGTGCCGAACGCCAGCGCGTACCCGCCGAGCAGGTCGCCCTTCGCCAGCGGCATCGTCAGCAGCCGCTCCAGCGTCCCGCTGGTCCGCTCACGCAGCATGCCGACCGAGGTGACCAGGAACATCACGATGAACGGGAAGATCCCCAGCAGTGCCGCGCCGATCGACTGGAACACGTGCGGCGAGGCGTCGAAGACCCACTTCAGCAGGCTGATCAGCACGCAGGGCACGACCAGCATCAGCGCGATCGTGCGCGGGTCGTGCCGCAGCTGCTCCAGCACCCGGCGCGCGGTGGCGGTGGTACGTCGCAGGCTCATGCCGCCGCTCCCGCTCTTGCTGCTCCCGCTCATGCCGCCGCCCCCACCAGCCGCAGGAACGCGTCCTCGACATCGCGCGCGCCGGTCTGGGCCAGCAGTCCCTCGGGCGTGTCGGAGGCGAGGATGCTCCCCTCACGCATGAGCAGCAGCCGCGTGCAGCGTGAGGCCTCGTCCATGACGTGACTGGAGATGAGGAACGTCACCGGATCATCGCCCCCTGCCAGCCGGTGGAACAGCCCCCACAACTCGGCCCGCAGCACCGGATCCAGCCCGACCGTCGGCTCGTCGAGCACCAGCACCCGCGGCGTCCCGAGCAGCGCCGCGGCCAGCGACACCCGCGCACGCTGCCCGCCGGACAACCGGTCGACTCGCGCGCTCTCCTTGCCCTCCAGCCCCACCTCCGCGATCACCCGATCGGGATCGTCGCGCGGTGCCCCCAACACCGCCGCGAAGTAGCGCAGGTTCTCGATCACCGACAGGTCGCCGTAGACCGAAGGGGCCTGAGTCACGTATCCGATCCGGTCGCGCAGCGCCGCACTGCCCGCAGGCGCCCCCAACACCCGCACCTCGCCGCCAGCCACCTTCTGCACGCCGACCACGCAGCGCAGCAGCGTCGTCTTCCCGCACCCCGACGGTCCCAGCAACCCGGTGACCGAACCGACCTCCACCTGCGCGTCCACGGCGTGCAGCACCACCTGCCCGCCGCGCACGACGCGCAGGCCGTGGACGTCGACCGCGTAATTCATCATGTGATGAGTTTCCGCCCGGGACGGAACGGGTGTCAAGGACCGCCGAGCTCATATGTGCCACGATTCGGGAGTGGAGATGACCGACGTCACGCGCGCGATCGCGGCTGCGACCACGGTCGCCGCCTCACTTGACCTGCCGACCGACGACGCGGTCGTCCTCCACGACTCGAACCGGCTGGCCTTGCGGCTGACGCCGTGCGACGTCCTCGCCCGGGTCGCTCCTGCCGGGCATGAGGCCGGACAGTTCGAAGTCGAACTCGCTCAGCGGCTCGCCCAGGTCGGATGCCCGGTGGGCCTCTTGGCGCCCGGAGTGGAACCGCGCGTGTACACGTGCGACGGGTTCACCGTAACGCTGTGGACCTACTACGAACCCGTGACACCTCACGTCTCACCAGCGGACTACGCCAAGGCTCTGGAGCGGTTGCACGCCGGCATGCGCATGGTTGAGACGCCGAGCCCACGGTTCACGGATCGCATCTCGCAGGCGGAGGAAATCGTTGCCGACCCGGATCTCTCGCCAGAGCTCGCCGACGTGGACCGCGTGTTCCTCAGCAGCAGACTGAGAAGCCTGCGACGGGCGATAGAAGACCGCGGCGCCGCGGAACAGCTGCTCCATGGCGAGCCGCATCCAGGAAACGTGCTCAGCACGAAGAACGGCCCACTGTTCATCGACCTTGAGACGTGCTGCCGTGGACCCGTCGAGTTCGATCTCGCCCATGTCACCGAGGCGGTTTGCGAGCACTACCCGAACGTCGACCAGGGACTGCTGGACGAGTGCCGACAACTTGTCCTCGCGATGGTCGCGGCCTGGCGCTGGGAACGCGGCGACCAGCTTCCGAACGGGAGGCGATTCGGCGAGGAACTCCTGCGCTCGCTGCGCGCAGGGCCTCCTTGGCCGACGCTCGACACGGTCCACAGGCGACTGGATGGTCTGTAGAAGCGCGGAACCAGCAGCCCCCTACAACACCTCCGCCAACCCCTGGGCCAGCTGCTCGTACACCTGCTCCGAGCGGGCGTCGGCGCGCGCGAGCAGTTCGTCCTTGGCCATCCCCGCGGCCAGGTCCCCCTGGTAGCGCACCTGCGCCGCCTGCACCGCCCCCGCGATCTGTGCCGCCGCGATCTCCAGCTGGAAGCGGTCTGTCCGCGGGTAGTGCTCGACCAGCAGCTCGGTGAGCAGATTCTGCCGTTCGTACATGAACCCGACCGAGCGCGTCCACAGCGTCGGGTACTCCCTGAGCAGCCTTGAGAACGTCCGCGACCGTTCCACCTGCTCCGGCGTCTGGACGTAGTACCGGTACATCTCCTGCTGCCACTCCTTCACCGCGGCCAGCACGCCGATCTCCGGCGCCCGCGAGCCCAGCGCGGTGCGCAGCCGATCGTTCGCCTCGTGCCGCAGCTCCCAGACCAGGTCCTCCTTCGAGGCGTAGTGCGTGAAGACCGTGGCCGGGGCGACGTCGGCGGCGCGGGCGATCTCGGCCATCGTGACGTGGTCGTACCCGCGCTCGGCGAACAGGGTCATCGCCGCGTCGTGGATGGCTCGGCGGGTGCGCTGCTTCTTGCGCTCGCGCAGGCCCAGCTGCGGGGGGTCGCTCTTTGGCGGGTCGATGGGCCCCAACGCGGGTGCTCCAGCTCCGGTCTCCATGGAATGAATACTACCTGGACTTCGTCTATCATTAGAGTCACTCTAAGATTAAACGCGCTCCGGGGAGGGTCCCTTGTCTTCGACCGATCAGATAGCCGAAACGCCGCCATCATCGGCGCAGGCCACCACAGTGCCCGGCCCCCGCGCCGGCGGCTCACGCGTGGGGAACAAGACCGCGCTGCTGGTCATCGCGTGTGTCGCCCAGTTCATGGTGGTGCTCGACGTGAGCATCGTGAACGTCGCGCTGCCGGCCATGCGCGGGGCGCTGGACCTGTCGCCGACCGGCGTGCAGTGGGTCGTCAACGCCTACGCGCTCGGGTTCGCCGGCCTGCTGCTGTTCGGCGGACGCGCCGCCGATCTGTTCGGCGCCAAGCCGGTGTTCCTCACCGGCCTGGTCGGCTTCACCGCCGCCAGCCTGGCGGGCGGCATGGCGAACACCGGCACGCTGCTCATCGCGGCCCGCTCGGTGCAGGGCCTGGCCGGCGCGGTCCTGGCCCCGGCGACCATGACGCTGATCATGACCACCTTCACCGACCCGCGCGAGCGGACCAAGGCCCTGGGCGCCTGGAGCGCCACGATGGCGGCCGGCGGGGCGATGGGCGCCGTCGTCGGCGGGATGCTCACGCAGTGGGTGAGCTGGCGCTGGGTGCTGTTCGTCAACGTTCCGATCGGCGTGGTGCTGATCCTGGCGGCCGTGCCGCTGATCGCCCGCACCCGGGGCCGCGGCGCCACGCTGCGGACGCTGGACCTGCCCGGCGCCATCACCGTCACGCTCGGCCTGACCGGCATCGTGTACGGCGTCGTCACCACCGACACGCACAGCTGGGGCTCCGGCGCGGTGCTCGCCCCGATGATCGGCGGCGTCGTGCTGCTGGCGCTGTTCGTCCTGCTGGAGGCGCGCAGCAAGCACGCCCTGGTGCCGCTGCGCGTGTTCCGGAACCGGTCGCTGGCCGTGGCGGACGTCGCCGCGTTGCTGATCGGCGCCGGCATGTTCGCGATGTGGTTCTACGTCAGCCTGTACCTGCAGCAGGTGCTCGGGTTCGACGCGCTGCAGGCCGGGTTCGCCTTCGTGCCCGGCTCGGCGATGATCGTGCTCGGCACCATGCTGGCCACCCGGGCCCTGCCCAGGATCGGCCCGCGTCCGCTGCTGCTGGTCGGCCCGGTGGTCGCGGCGATCGGCCTGGCCTGGCTGTCGCGCTTCCCGGCCGGCGGCTCCTACACCGTCGACGTTCTGGGCCCGCTGATGCTGCTGACGTTCGGCATGGGCCTGGCAATGACGCCGCTGGCCGTGGCCGGAACCGCCGGCATGCCGCGGCACGAGGCCGGCCTGGCCTCCGGCCTGATCAACACCTCCCGCCAGGTCGGCGGCGCCATCGGCCTGGCCGCGCTGTCCACGGTCTCCGCGCACGTCGCCGCCGGCCACGGCGGCAGCGCCAAGTCCGCGCTGGCCGCGGGCTACGGCGGCGCGATGATCGGCGCGGCGATCGCGGTGGCCGCCGCCGGCGTCGTCGCGGCGCTGCTGCCGCGGCGCGGAAGCGAGCCGGTCAAGGGGTAGGCGCCGGCGCGCACAGAACCCGACCCCCCGGTGCGGCGGCGCGGTTCGAACCCGGAGACGGGTTCGAACCGCGCCACCCTTCTGCCTGGCTAGTTGATTCCGCGCTACCCCAACAACCGCTGCAAAGCCGGCGCCAACAACGCCACCAGCTCCTCAGAACCCAGCGAAGCCACCGGCTCCACCCCGATCACATAACGCGCCATCGCCAACCCGATGATCTGCGCCATCGCCATCTCCACCCGAGCCTCGGCATCCGGCCCGCCGACCCGCGCCGCCAACGGCGCGATCAGCCGCGGCTGCGCGAACCCGCGCACCAGCGCCGCCATCTCCTCGTTCGACGCGATCGTCCGCAGCACCGCCAGCAACCGCTCCCGCGCCTGCGGCACCTCCCACAGCCCGACCACGAACCGCGCCAGCCGCTCCCCGACCCCCGCCGCGTCCCCGGCCACCTGCTCCAGCACCGCCGCCGGATCCACCGGGAACTCCAGCGCCGCCAGGAACACCCGGTCCTTCGACCCGAAGTAGTGGTGCACCAGCGCCGAATCCACACCCGCCGCCCGCGCGATACCCCGCACCGTCGCCTTCTCGTACCCCCGCGAGGCGAACTCGGCGCGCGCCGCGTCCAGGATCTCGCCGCGGGTGTCGGCCGAACCGGGCCGACGCCCCGGGCGCTTGGCGGGGGCGGTCATGATTCTTACAGTAGCCGCCGGCTGCGGCGGCGGACCGCTACCGCGTGTCGCACCAGCGGACGTCGGGCAGGTCCGGCGCGTCGGCGTGCTCGAAGTAGAACGGGACGCTGAAATGCTTCGCCAGTCCCGTTCCCAGCTCGGTGGCCTCCTCGGACTCCGTCCACGGCGGCACCTGACCGTTGAACAGCCGGAGGTCGCCTCCGTGCCGGATCATCGCCAGGCAGTGCTCGGCGCGCGGATCGGCGGTCACGGCCACGAGCCGCACCATCCAGCCGACGGAGTCGCCGTCCCAGATCGCTTCGATCGCATCGGGACGGTTCGGCAGTTCGCAGACCTTGGCGATCAACGTCGCCAGGTCGCGGGGCGGCTCGGGCTTGGGCTGGACGCGGTCGGCAAGCGTGCTTCGCCGTCGGAAGACGAGCCGTTGACAGTCCTGAAGCGAGATCCGCTCCGCACCGCTGCCGCTGGTCCACAGCGCATGGACAGCGGCGAACCACTCATCCACCAGTACGAGCTCGTCGACTCGCGCTCGAAGTACTTCGGGCAGCGCCTCCCACTCGACCTCGGCCTCAGTCACAGCCCAGACCGTAGCCCTACACCACCCCCGACAGCACGTCATAAAGCAGCGCCCGAAACGCTCGCACGTCCCGCAGCAGGTTCTCGCTCACCACCAGAGTGCCGTCGGCGAGCAGCCAGAACACGCGGCCGGCCACCGGCAGCACCGTGATGTCGAGCTCGAACTCCCGGGCCTGCCGGCCGAGTTCGGCCTCCAGCTGCTTCACCACCGCGCCGGGTTCGCGCGCGATGTAGGGCGGGGCGCCGCTGGTGCGCGGGGCCAGCGGGCGGTAGTCGGAGGACCAGCGGGCGGCGTCGCGGAAGCCTGCTTCGACCAGCGTCTTCAGTTCCGGGGAGCGGACCAGGAGTTCGAAGCCGGGTGGGCCGAGCGTCTGCAGGGCGAACCAGTCCTCCAGCCGGCCCTCCCACAGACCGAGCCACAGTCCGGTCCACTGCGCGATGGCGTGTGGTCCGGCCAGCGCCGCCAGCTCCTTGTCCACCGGCACCGGCGGGTCCAGCGGTGGGATCGCGGGATCCAAGTCCGGGGCCATCCCCGAGGCGTCCCGCAGCCACAGTGCCATCGTCATCGTCCGCCGGTCGCCCACCGCGATCCGCCAGCCGGCGCCCCGTTCCCGTCGCAGCCGCACGCTTCCAGCATCGCCGACGACGCGGCCGAGCGGAACGCCTGGCGCATCGGGACAATGGCCCGATGCAGAACCGCGATCATCGCCACCTCGGCATCCTCGCCCACTCCGCCGAAGGCGCCGCCCTGTCCTTCCAGACCTTCTGCCGCGAAGGGTTCGCGCGCCTCGGCCCGCACGACCACCCGGACGTCACCCTCGACCTGATCCCGCTGGCCCGTTCCATGCCGCACTGGGAATCAGGGGACTACCCCGCCGTCCGAGACATCCTGCGCGAGAGCGCCGACCGCCTCGCGGCCGCCGGCGCTGACTTCTTCATCTGCCCCGACAACACCGCCCACCTGGCCTTCGAGCTCGACGGCGACCCCTACCCGATCCCCGGCCTGCACATCGCCGAGGTGGTCGCCGACGAGGCCGCCGCCCGCGGCCACCGCAAGGTCGGCATCCTCGGCACCCGTTTCACCATGGAAGGGCCCGTATACCCCCGCGCCCTGGCCGCGCTCGGCATCGCCTCGGCCGTCCCCGACGCAGCCGACCGCGCCACCGTCGACACGATCATCTTCGACGAGCTGGTCAACGGCGTGTTCACCGACGCCAGCCGCGCCGCCTACCACCGTGTCATCGAACACCTGGCCGCCGCCGGCTGCGACGCCGTCGCCCTGGTCTGCACCGAGATCCCGCTGCTCGTCACGCCCGAGACCTCGCCGCTGCCCACCCTGGACTCCACCCGGCTGCAGGCGCGCGCGGCGTTCGATGTCGCGATCAACGCGCGCGCCCTGCCGACGTGGCGCGGCGGCCCTCCGGCCCGGTCCTAGTCCTGGCCGCGCCCCGGCCGCGCCTCGGCCCTAGCCCCGGCCGCGCCCGGCCCTACAAGACTGACCGGATCCCCGCCGCGAGCCGGTCGTACTCCGCCGGGGCGTTGTAGACGTTCGCGCTGATCCGCAGCAGGTGCCGGCCGTTCCACTTCGGCACCGCGACCTCCACGCCGAGCCGGTCGGAGATCTCGCCTTGCAGGTCGCGCGGATCGTCCGCGGCGACCGGCAGCGGCACCAGGCGCATCGACACCCCGGGGTCGCCCGGCAGCGTCGCCGGGTCGATGTCCAGGGCCGAGGCCAGCGCGGCCTGGCCGTACTCGGCGAGCTTCACGTTGTGCTCCCGCACCCGCTCCGGGCCCAGCGCGCGCAGGAAGGCGATGCCGTTCGGCGCGGCCAGCCGGGAGGTCGCGTCGTGTGTCCCGATCTCCTGCAGGTTCACCGGGAACGGCTCGGCCTCGCCCCACGACACGATCGGGTTCCGCAGCGCCGACCGCCATTTCGGCGCGGCCCAGAACGCCCCGGCCGAGCGCGGCACGTAGCCCCACTTGTGCAGGTTCCCGCCCCAGAAATCAGGGTTCAGCGCCGCCAGGTCGATCGGCACCATGCCCGGGGCGTGCGCGGCATCGACGATGACGATCACGCCGCGCTCCTGCAACGCCGGCACCAGTTCCTCGACCGGGAAGCGGCGCGCCGTCGAGGAGGAGACGTGGTCGATCAGCGCGACCTTCGTTCGCGGCGTCACCGCGGCCAGCACGGTCTCGGCGATCTGCGCGGCGTCGGCGGCCAGCGGGATCCGCGCGGTCACCACGCTCGCCCCGGCCTCCCGGGCCCGGCGTTCGGCGGCCCATGTCGAGGTCAGGTACCCGTGGTCGGTGACCAGCACCTCGTCCCCGGTGGCCAGCGGTACCGAGCCCACCGCGATCGTCATGGCGGTGGTGACGTTCGTGACCAGCGCGACCTGGTCGCCGGCCGGCGCGCCGAGGAACTCCGCGACGGCGCGGCTCGCCGTGGCCATCCCCGGCGCCAGCTCCCGGCGGAAGAACCGGGTGGCGTTCGCGTTCATCCGGTCCCGCCACTGCTGTTGGTTGAGCAGGACGGTGCGCGGGGAGTTGCCGAAGCCGCCGTGGTTCAGGTAGGCGTGGCCGGGCTGGAGGGTGTCGAACAGGGCACGGATCTCGGTCCAGTCGTCGCCCCAGAAGGGGTTCGCGAGGGTCTCCATGCTCGACGAGCGTAACCGGCCGGACCGGACCGGCCCAAGGGCCACTTCGGCTTCTCTGGCCCGCTGGCGCGTTCCGGCTCCGGGTGTCGTCGAGCCCTGCTACGGTTCCGACACCATCGCGACTATCCAGGGGGTGACATCGTGCCAGACCAAGGTCGCAACACCTATCTCGACGACGTCTTGGCCAATCAGGAGCGGCTGGAGTCGGACCTGCGCTCCAAGGGCTACGCTGCGGCGAACTCCGGCGCCGCCTCGGCCTCCAGCAGTCCGCGCCCGCAGCTTCCTTCGCCGGAACAGACCCGGAGTCTGGCGGACGCGCGGCTGCCCGCGCCGTCGATGCCCGCGCCTCCCGCGCCGGCCGGCCCCGGTGCTCCCGCCGGCCCGAGCCGGGGCCGCGCCGCGCGTCTTGAACGTTTCGCCGCCGAGGTCGATGCGGGCCGCGGCGGTGGTGGCGGCGGCGGGGCAGCGGCCGCCGCCAACGGCGTCGAGGTCCGCATCACCGGCGTCGGACGCTGGAAGACGGTCCTGGTCCCGCCGAACGCCTTCGTCGTCCACACCCGCCGCGGCGAGACCAAGCCCCGGCACATCGGCCTGGGCGTGTCCTTCCGCTACCGGCCGGCGACCGACTCGTTCCTGGTCGTGCCCGGGGCGATGCAGACCATCTTGATGAACGCGTTCTGCATCTGCAGCGAGCTGCAGGGCATCCTCGTCCAGGCCTACGTGCAGTGGATCATCGAGGACTTCGGCACCGCCTACCGCCGGCTGGACTTCTCCGACCCGGAGGACCCGATGCGGCTGGTGAACCTGCAGCTGCGGGAACAGGCCGAGGCGGCGATCAAGGACAAGGTCGCCACGATGAGCGTGCACGAGGTGCTCTCCGACCGGCAGCCGATCATCGAGGAGCTGACGGCGCGGCTGCGCGGCGTGGCCGAGGGCGCCGGACAGGCTGAGGGAGCCGGACAGTCTGAGGGCGCCGGGCGGGCCGAGGGCGGCCTGGGCCTGCGGATCGTCACCGTGCAGATCAAGGAGGCGGTGGTCAGCTCCAAGACGCTGTGGGAGAACCTGCAGAAGCCGTTCCGCTCCGAGCAGGGCCGTCTGGCGGCGCTGGCGGAGCTGGCGGCGGACAGCGTCATCACCGACAGCCGCATGGCCGAGTCGCGCAAGCAGGAGACACGCCGGCTGTCGGACGAGCGCGAGCTGTCGGAGCTGCGAGCGCTCAACGGGGCGCGCGAGTTCGATCGGGACGCCGCCGAGCAGTCGCGGCGTGACGAGCAGTCGCAGAACAACGCGCGCAAGGCCGCCGACGAGGCGCACCGGACGCGGCTGCACACGCTGGCGCTCGAACGGGAGCGGCACGAGCAGGAGAGCGTGATGGCCCGCCTGCGGCTGGAGGAGGAGCAGGAGCTGGCGCGCATGCGGCTGGAGGCCGAGCTCGCGGCGGTGCGGGCGCGGCACGCGGCCGAGCACGACCGGCAGGTGCTGGAGCTGGAGCGCGAGCGGGTGCGCGCCGAGATCGCCAACGCACGGACGGCCGCGGCGTTGCAGGCCGAGCTGATCGGGCGGTTGCCGGAGATCGTGGAGAAGCTGCCGGTGCCCTCGGAGTACAAGGCGGTGACGGTCGGGGGTGCGGACGGCGCGTCGCTGGCCGGGGTGGTGGCGCAGGTTTCCGCGGTGCTCGGGGCGCTGAAGGTGGGGGAGTAGGGCCGGGGAGTAGGGCGTTGATTCGTTAGGGCGTCGGTTTCGTAGGTCGGGCGGTTCGGGGACGGGTGTTTCCGAGCCGTTCGACCTCTCGGGGTATCCGGCCGACGCTCTCAAGTGACTACTTCGAGCCCTCACCGCGTCGGCCAAATTACCTACATCCCAATGCGGCGCGTCTGCCATCATCGTGCACACGCCACGGACCCCGCCGACCCGGCGAACGGATTGTCGGCACCTGTCCATAGGCTCTGTGTCAGAACAAATCAGATTCACGACATGCGCTCCGCATGGGGGGAACCATCATGGCCACGAAACTCAGCCAGATCATCGCCATCGAGAAGGGCGTCAAGAGCAAGTCCTACGCCGAACTCACCCAGGCCCACCACGACGTCCAGAAGCAGCCCCTGCTCACCGGGCTGAGCCGCACCTACCAGGCCAAGGACGAGGACGGCGAGCAGCTGCCGCCGGAGTCCACACGCGTGCAGGTCAAGGCCGAGGACGTGCTGCACCAGATCGCTGCCGGCCTGACCCGGCTGTTCGACGTCACCGCCACCAAGGACTGGGCGAACTGCGTGGCGCGCGCCGACGTCGTCGTCGAGGGCCGCACGCTGCTGCGCGACGTGCCGGTGTCCTACCTGCTGTTCCTGGAGAAGCAGCTCGCCGACCTGAACACCTTCGTCAAGAAGCTGCCGGTGCTGGACGCCGCCGAGTCCTGGACCGCCGACCCCTCCACGGACTGGTACCGCACCGAGCCGGTGCGCACGCTGCGCACCAAGAAGGTGCCGCGCAACCACGTGAAGGCCGAGGCCACCGACAAGCACCCGGCGCAGGTCGAGGTCTACTACGAGGACATCACCGTCGGCTACTGGACGCAGACGAAGTTCTCCGGCGCGCTGCCCGCGCAGCGGGTCAACGAGCTCGTGGAGCGCGTGGAGAAGCTGAGCCAGGCGGTGAAGTTCGCCCGCGAGGAGGCGAACACCTTCGAGGTCAGCGACCAGCGGGTCGGCGAGGCGGTATTCGGTTACCTCTTCGCCTGAGGTTTCGCTAGGATCAGCGGCGAGCGACCAAGCTTAATGTGACGCCTGAAACTGACGAACACTGTGACAGTGGGGGTTCGAATCCCTCTCTCCGCCAAACCGTGCGGAGGTAGCCCAAGCAGGTAGAGGCAGCAGTGATGAAGCTCAGACTCTCGCTCCAAGCTTAGCCCTCGCCGTCCATCGCCGGATCGACCGGAAGCGGGTCCAACACCGAGGTTGCAGGTTCGAGCCCTGTTCCCTGCTCTCTCATGCGGGGATAGCTCAATAGGAAGAGCGCGGTGCCTCAGACTTACCCGCTTTCTTAAACGCCATCGGCGTGCGCACTACGACGGCACCACACCTTCTAAGTGTGGAGGGGCCCAGGGCGGGCAAAACCCTGGGCCTCGCCCTTTTTCTGAAGTACAGGTATCTGCGGCGGTTTCAGCATGTGCGCCCCTTACTCCACGGCGGGGCCCGCGTATTCCCGCCCTTCGGCCTCGGCCAGCTTGCGCCCGGCGTTGAGCTGGAACGGGCTGATCCCTCCAGCATCCCACGGCCCGACGCTGCCGGCCGTGACCGCTTCCTCACTCTTGGGCGGCAGCAGCAGCTCCTGCCGCAGCACCGCCACCGGCTTGTCGGCGACCGCGAACCAGTCGGTCGCCATGAAGTCGTTGCTGCCCGCGCACAGGGCCGCGCGGCGCAGCGCGTCGCCGAAGCGCACCGCCATGCCCGGCTGGGACAGGTGCCCGCGGTCGGCCTGAAACAGGCCGGCGCCGGCGGCCAGGGCGCCGGTCTCGAACAGGCTCACCACCATGGCCAGCAACGAGAACGCGTGCAGGTCGTCGTTCGCGCGGGCGATGAAGGCGAAGATCTCGATCTCTGATTCGACCCGGGTCCCGTAGTCGGCCAGGATGTGGACCCAGTCGTGCTGGGCCAGCAGCGGCGGGGCGGAGCCCGGGGAGCCGGGGAAGGCGAAGCCGCGCGTCTTGTAGAAGTCGTATACGCCCCGTCCGAGCGTCCCGGCCGGCAGCTCCCCGAGCGAGGCCCAGCGGGCGGCCAGTGCCGGATCGTCCTCGACCGGAGTCCACGGCCCGGTCAGCGCGCCGTCGCCGACGTGCAGCTGCTGGGTGTGGTGGACGTCGAAGTCGTGCAGATACCCGTTGCGGTCGAAGTCGATCGCGGCCAGCCGGCGCCCGGAGTCGGCGTGGCCGAGCAGCACGTCCTCCAGATCGTCGTGGACCGACAGCTCCGCGGCGAACTCCGCGACCCGGCCGGCCACCTCCGGCGGCAGCGGGTCCAGCACCAGCTCGGCGGTGACCATCGTCTGCACGATCCGGCCCCGGAACGCCGCGTTGCGCCGGTGCAGGTCCTCGGCCAGATCCCGCGCGCCGTAAGGCTTGTCGGCCAGCTCGGCCTGTACCGCCAGCGGATCGATGTCGAACCCGGTCAGCGAGTGGAACATCGCCGCCAGCAGCGTCTGCTGCAGACCGGTCAGCCCGCCCCGCGGAGCGACGGCGGAGATGACGCCGCGCGCCACGCAGGCGACCTCGGCGGCGTCCGGCGGCAGCAACAGGACGGAGGCGTCGTCGGGCAGGGGGACGGGCATGCGGCGCTGCCTTCCGGGTGCGGGCGGGCTCGGGCAGCTCATTGTTACGCGCCGCGGACGTCTGCGGGGAGATCGCGAGGAGATCATGGGCAGATCGCCGCATCGTTGCTTGTCAACGCCGTCCACTCCCCGAAATACATTGCGAACCCGCTCGCGTTCTCCGTACGTTCGCGACATTGGTCTAGACCCAAAGGGGTGGGGCGCCTTGACGACGGCGACCTGTGACGTCCGGCTGCCCGCGCACCCGCGCCTGTGGAACCGCGACTTCCGGCTGTACTTCACCGCGCGCCTGGTCTCGCTCCTGGGCGACGCCATGCTCCCGGTCGCCCTGCTCTACGGCGTCGTCAGCCTCGGCTACGGCACCACCGGCGTCGGACTCGTGCTGGCCGCGCAGGTGCTGCCGTTCGCGGCGTTCGTGCTGTTCGGCGGAGTGCTCGCCGACCGGTTCACGCCGCAGCGGATGATGGTCGGCGCCGACGCCGCACGGTTCGTGCTGCAGGCGGTCACCGCGACCGCGTTCGCCGTCGGACATCCGTCGCTGTGGCTGCTGATGGGCCTGTCCGGGCTGTCCGGGGTGGGGACCGCGGCGTTCCAGCCGGGGCTCGCCAGCGTCATCACACAGGTGTCCGGGGACTTACAGCGCGCCAACGCCGTCACGCGCGTCGCCGAGGCCATGGCCACGCTCGGCGGACCGGCGATCGCCGGACTGCTCATCGCGGTGTCCGGGGTGCCGGTGGTGCTGGCCGCCGACTCCGCGACATTCGCGATCAGCGGCATCTGCCTGCTGATGCTGCGGCTGGCACCGGTGGCCCGGCCCGCGAGCCGCGAATCCACCTGGCGCAACCTCGTCGAGGGCTGGTACGAGTTCCGGACCCGGACCTGGATGCCGTCGGTCATCCTGGCGTGGATCGTGCTGGGCATCACGGTGTGGGGCCCGATCCGGCCGCTCGCCACGATCCTGGTCACCGGCCGGCACGGAGCCTCCGGGCTCGGGCTCATGTGGACCGGGTTCGGCGCCGGCGGCGTGATCGGCGGGCTGGCCGGCGTGCGCTTCCGCCCGCGGCACCCGCTGCGCGTCGGCGCCGTCGGACTGGTCGCCTGGTCGGCCTGGCCGCTGACGCTGGCCGCCGGGCTGTCGCTGCCGATGGTGTGCGCCGGGGCGGCGCTCGGCGGCGCGACCACCGCGTTCTGGGGCGTGATGTGGTCCACCAGCGTGCAGACCCACATCCCGGCCGCCGTGCTCAACCGCATCTCCGCCTACGAGATCGCCGGCTCGCTGATCGCGTTCCCGATCGGGCAGGCGCTCGCCGGCCCGGTGAGCGACGCGGTCGGTACCGGGGTTGCCCTCTATGCGTCCGCCGCGTTCCTGATCGCGGTGCTGATCGCGATGCTGTGCGTGCCGGCGGTGCGCAATCTCGGGGCGCGCGCGGCGGAAAATGAGAGTCGGCCGGAGCCTGCACGGCGGTAGCGTCCGGCTATGACCGAAGTTCAGGGTACATATACGAAAGAGTTCTCGGCGGTCGCCGACGCGCTGTCCGAACTGCTCGACACGCAGGACATCGGGGCCTCGGCGGCGATCTTCCTGAACGGCGAGCCGGTGGTCGACATCTGGGGCGGGCACGTGGATGCCGAGCGGACGGTCGCGTGGGAGCGCGACACGATCGTGAACGTCATGTCCTCGACCAAGCCGACCACGGCCCTGTGCGCGCTGATCCTCGCCGATCGTGGCGAGCTCGACCTTTCAGCGCCTGTGTCGACCTACTGGCCGGAGTTCGCGGCGGCCGGCAAAGAGAACGTCCTGGTGCGGCATCTGCTGTCGCACACCGCCGGGCTCCCCGACTGGCCGGGGAAGCTGGTCGCCGAGGACTTGTACGACTGGGCCGCCGTCACCGATCTGCTGGCCGGGCTGCCGACGCAGTGGGAACCGGGGACGGCGGCGGGGTACCACTCGATCACGTTCGGGTTCCTCGTCGGCGAGGTCGTACGGCGGGTCACCGGACGCGGTATCGGGCGCTTCCTCGCCGAGGAAGTCGCCGGGCCCCTCGGCGCCGACTTCCACATCGGGCTCGACGCTCAGCACGACGCGCGGATCGCACGCTTGTATCCGCCGCCGTCGCAGACTGATGATTTCGCCTCCAGCGGCCCCGACTACGACTCGACCGGCGGCATCCGGGTCAAGGACGCGAACACGGAGGCGTGGCGGCGTGCGGAGATCCCGGCGGCCAACGGATTCGGGAACGCGCGTGGGATCGCTCGTATCCAGTCGGTTCTGAGCAACGGCGGGGTTGCCGGGGGAGTGCGACTGTTGTCCGAGAAGGGGTGCGAGCCGGCGTGGCATGTGGAGTACGCCGGGCAGGACCGGGTGTTGGGGCAGCCGGCCAGCTACGGCGCGGGGTTCGGGGTGTTCGGCAACACGTTCGGCTGGGGCGGCTGGGGCGGGTCGCTGGTGATGAACGACCACGTGTCGGGGTTGACGGTCGCCTACGCGATGAACCAGATGCTCGACCCGCGGGCGGGTGAGGACAGCCGCGGCTTGAACATCGTCGCGGCTGCCTACGAGGGGCTGCGCTGACAGCGTCGGCTGTTTGTTGTTTGCCGTTCGCCGTTCGTGGTTAGTGCTTGCCGTTTGCTGTTCGCTGCCAGTCGTCAGTTCACGTCGACGACGTCGCCGCCGGTCACCCGCACCAGCTCCGCGAACGTGATCGCGAAGACGGTGTGCGCGTGGCCCGCGGCGGCCCAGACCTCCGGATACGTCTCCAGAGTCCGGTCGATCAGCGTACGCACCGGCACCGGGTGGCCGAGCGGGGCGACGCCGCCGATGCGCTGGCCGGTGTGCTCGTGGACGAACTCCTTCGTGGCCCGCCCGACCTTCGCCACGCCCAGGTCCGCGGCCACCTTCGTGGTGTCCACGCGGTGCGCCCCGCTGGTCAGCACCAGCAGCGGCGCGCCGTCGGCCTCGAACACCAGGCTGTTGGCGATCGCGCCGACCTCGCAGCCGACCTGGTCGGCGGCGGCCTGCGCGTTCGGCGCGGACTCCGGCAGGACCACCACCTTCGGCTCGAAGCCCTTCGCCCGCAGTTCCTTCTCCACGGCCTGCACGGCCGGATGGTCAGCGATCCGTTCCATGCCGGGATATTAATCCGGGGCGGCGCGGAAGTCCGGCACAATACGCGGCATGGAAACGCTTGATCGTGTCGTGGAGCCCACGGAGATCGTGGCGGGCCGCTACCAGCTGCGTCCGCCGTCCTTGCGCGACGTCCCCGACATGATGGAGATGTCCCGCGACCCCGACGTCGCGCTGTGGAACCCCATCGACTCCGGCGCCGACGAGGAGACCGCGCACGCCTGGGCCGTGCGGTACGCGGACTGGGACGGCGGGCGCAGCCCGGTGTTCGGCGTGTACGAGGCCGTCGAGGGGCGCCTGCTGGGCCTGGTGTCGCTGCACAAGATCGACTTCGATCTGTCGTCCGGCGAGCTGGGATACCGCGTCGCGCCCCGGGCCCGAGGCCGCGGCATCGCGACGACGGCGCTCCGCACAGTCAGCGACTGGGCCTTCGGCGCCCTGGAGCTGACACGGCTGCAGCTGATCCACGCGGTGGAGAACGCCGCGTCCTGCCGCGTGGCGGAGAAAAGCGGGTTCCTACCCGAAGGTACGACGCGCAGCTCGTACCGCTACGGCGACGGGGAGCTGCACGACGAGCACATCCACGGACGGCTGGTCGGGGACCCGGTGCCGGGGCGCTGAGCTCATCCAGAGGTGAGCACGCCGAACGAGCAGCTACTCAAGGCCGCGCGAGAGTTGTGGACGGACATCGCCGCAGCTCCGGTCACGTTCCCGGACCGGGGGATCAGCGTCGTCGCCTCGGCCGGGTCACGAATGTGCCCACCGGGGTGGGTCGGGCTCGTGGTGCTCGGGGACACCGGGATCGCCACGACTCCCGACGAGGCGACCGCGCACGCCATGCACACGCGCCTGGCCGAATGCACGCCGCAGCGGCTCTACCGCAGTGGCGTGCGCGGGTGCTGGCTTCGCTGTGGGTGGCGCGGGCGTTGGGGTTCGAGGATGTCGGTGTGCAGATCAGGTCGCGGCTGGGCTGACGCCTGACTCAGCCAGCCAGCCAGCCGGACAGCCGAGCCGCCGCCCCCGCCACCCCACCGCCGCCACCTACATCCCCCAATCCAGCGCCGGCGGCATCACGCCCTCCCAAGCCAGCAGCCACTCCTTCGTCCGAAGCCCGCCGCCGAAGCCGCCGAGGCCGTCGGCGGCGAGCACCCGGTGGCAGGGGACGACGATCGGCAGCGGGTTGCTGCCCATGATCCCGCCGACCGCCTGGGAGGCCGTCACGCCGGCGCCGGAGCCCTTCGCCAGGTCGCCGTAGGTCACCGTTTCGCCGAAGGGGACCTCGGCCAGGAGCTTGAGCACCGTCAGGCGCAGCCCGTTCACGCCGTACCAGTCCAGGGCGATGTCGAAGGTCGTGCGGGTGCCGTCGAAGTACTCCGTCAACTGCAGGAGTGCCTCGTCGAGCTGGGCCTGGGCGATGCGGTCGTCTTTGGCGTCCTTGGCGGTCTTGGCCTTTTCCTCTTCCTCGTCCTCTTCCTCAATGGCTCTGGGCGACGGGCTCTGGCCGCGATCGATCGGGAACTGCACCACACGTAAGCCGCGGGTGGTCGTCCCGACGGTGAGCGTTCCGATCGGGGTGTCCAGCGACGCGGTCTGCATGCAAACATTGTGCCAACCGGGGCCGACAACCCGGTGCGACTTTCAGGAGGACGGCATGCCCAAGGCCACCGCGAACGGCGTCGAGCTCGAATACGACACCTTCGGCGACCCGAGCGCCCCGCCGTTGGTGCTGATCATGGGCTTGAGCACCCAGATGACGGCGTGGCCGGAGCCCTTCTGCCAGTCCATCGCCGACGCCGGGTTCCACGTCGTCCGCTTCGACAACCGCGACTGCGGCCTGTCCACCATCCTGGACGTCCCGCCGCCCAGCTTCGGCGACCTGCTCGCCGGCGACACCTCCGGTGTCCCCTACCTGATGTCCGACCTCGCCGACGACGTCGCCGGCCTGCTTGACGCGCTCGGCTTCCCGGACGCGCACATCGTCGGGCTGTCCATGGGCGGCATGATCGCCCAGCAGTTCGCCATCGACCACCCGGGCCGCCTGCGCACGCTGTGCTCCATCATGTCCACCACCGGCGCCCCCGACGTCGGCCAGCCCGCCGCCGAGGTCCTGATGATCCTGCTGAGCCCGGCGGCGACCAACCGCGAAGAAGCGGTCGACCGCGGGCAGAAGATGTTCGAGACCGTCGGCTCCCCGGCGTACCCGACGCCGACCGAGGACCTGCGGGCCCGCATCGGCGAGGCGTACGACCGCTCCTTCACGCCCGAGGGCTCGGCCCGCCAGCTCGCCTGCATCGTCGCCTCGCCGGACCGCACCGCGGCGCTGTCGGCCGTCAACGTCCCCAGCGCCGTCATCCACGGCGACGCGGACAAGCTCGTCGACGTCAGCGGCGGCCGCGCCACCGCCGCCGCGCTCGGCGTCTCGCCGCTGATCATCCCCGGCGCCGGCCACGATCTGCCCGAGGAACTGTGGCCGACGTACGTCGAGGCGATCGTCGCGAACGCCCAGAAAGCCGGCTGAGCAGCCGGCAACGCGCGCACACGCCAGCTGAACCAAGCACCGGCACGCGCCGCCGCGCACCCCGGATTCGGCCGGTCCCGAATCCGGAGCACCGCGGCGATCTCCTGTGTACAACTGAGCCATGGAACTTCTGGATCATCTCTCCGAGGCCGACCGCCAGCGCGTCCTGGGCCGCCTGAACAGCAACCTCATGGTCTGGCTGACCACCGTGCGTCCCGACGGCCAGCCGGTCAGCGTGCCGGTGTGGTTCCTGGCCCGGGAGGACGGAAGCATCCTCATCTACAGCCGTGCGAACAAGGCCAAGCTCGCCAACATCGCGTCCAACCCGAAGGTGAGCCTGGGCCTGGACGTCACGGACATCGGCCGCAACATCGTGCGCCTGGAGGGCGTGGCACGCCACGACCCGAGCCTGCCGCCGGCGCACGAGCACCCCGCGTTCCTCGCCAAGTACATCGAGCGCATGGGCGCGATGTTCGACACGCCCGAGAGCTTCGGCGAACAGTTCACCGCCGGTCTGGTGATCGAGCCGACCAAGGTGTACGTCGGTTAGTCCGGCCTGGCGCTCGTCGCCCTGCGTCCAGCGCTTGTCGCCTTGCCCCAGCGCCTAGCGCCTAGCGCCTACCGCCTATCGCCCGTCGCCTCAGAATCAGGCGTCTCCCGAACCACCACGTAGTACAACTGCTTGTGCTGCACCCCGGCCTCCATCGCGGCGACCGCGGCCTCGGCGTCGGCACGCTCGGCGTGTCCTGACACCAGGAACCGGTTCCCGTTGTCGTCCTGACGCCAGACCTCGAACCCGCTCACGCCGCACGCCCCCAACCGGCGTCCCACACGTCGCCGGCGCGCGCCAGGCGGTCGCGGTACTCGATCCGCTCGGGCCAGTCCGAAGGAAAGGCCTCGATCCCGTGGCGGGCGCCCAGAAACGCGCCCGCCAGGGCCGCGATCGAGTCCGAGTCGCCGCCGGTGGCCGCGGCACGGCCGAGGGCGCGCACCGGTTCGTCCGGGTACATCAGGAAGCAGAGAAGTGCGGTGGCCAGCGCTTCCTCCGCGATCCAGCCCTCGCCGGTATAGCCGCAGGGGTCCAGAGCCGGGTCCGGGTTCTCCGCCGCCTTGGCCAGCACGCCGAGAACCATGCCGCACTCGACCCATCCGTGTTCGATGAACTCCTCCGGGGAGTCGCGCAGCGGGACGCGCCACAGGTCCTCGCCGAGCCAGTCGCCGTGGTAGACCCGGCGCTGCTCCTGGCAGCGTTCACGCAGGGCCGGGACGAGGTCCGCCGGTGCCATGCCCTGCAGGAGCCAGCGCGTGGCGAAGGCGGTCAGGTCCGAGGCGGCCAGGGCGGTCGCGTGGCCGTGAGTCAGGGCCGCCTGGAGTTGCGCGGCGCCTGCGACGGTCGTCTCCGGGACGTGCGGCAGCAGGCCGATCGGCGTCACTCGCATGTTCGCGCCGCACCCCTTCGAGCCGCGCTGGCTCGCCTCCGGCCACGGCACGCCGTTGCCCAGGTGGCCGCAGGCACGCAGGCAGGTCATGCCCGGCGCGCGGTTGTTGTCCGGGGACTTGGCCCAGGCCAGGAAGTGTTCGATCAGCGAGCTGGTGAGGGGTTCGACCGCCAGGTCGGAGCCCTCCGGCTGCTCCAGCAGGGCCTCGGCGACAGCCAGCGCCATCTGCGTGTCGTCGGTGACGTAGCCGCCCTGCGACAGGTCTGTCGGGCCGGCCGGACCGTAGAGCCGCACGATCTCCTCGAAGCGCTGGAACTCCGTGGGCTTGCCGATGCTGTCCCCGAACGCCAGCCCGAACATCGAACCGGTCGCTGTCATATGATCCCTCCCCGGTGGCATGATCGTGCCAGTCTGCCAGCTACAGTGCCGGTCTATGACCGAGTCCTTGATCCTTCGTGACGCCACCGCCGCCGACCTGCCCGAGATCGTCGCCATGCTCGCCGACGACAAGCTGGGCTCCACGCGGGAGGACCCCGAGGACCTGGCGCCCTACCTCGCGGCGTTCGCAGAGCTCGAAGCCGACCCGAACCAGCGCCTGATCGTCGCCGAGCGGGACGGGACAGCCGTCGGCACGTTCCAGCTGAGCTTCATCCCCGGCGTCGCGCAGCGCGGCCTGAAGCGCGCCATGATCGAGAGCGTGCGCGTCGCCACCACCGAGCGCGGCGGCGGGCTCGGCACCCAGATGATGCTGTGGGCCGTCGACCAGGCGCGGCAGGCCGGCTGTCGGCAGGTGCAGCTGACGTCGAACGTCGGCCGGCCCGACGCGCACCGGTTCTACGAGCGGCTCGGGTTCGTTCCATCGCACGTGGGGTTCAAGCTCAAGCTGGGCTGATCCACGGGCGCCAGACTCGCCGGACCCGCCAGGCCTGCCAGACCTCACCCGGCTCCCCGTGCCTGGCGCCGCTTATCCCTCGCGGGTGCTTCGAATCGATGTACCTCCGCCCGGAGGTACATCGGTAACGAGCAGCCGGAGGTACATCGGTAACGGGGTACCTCGCCGCCGAGGTACCCCGGTAGCGAGGTATATCGATTCGAGGTATCTCAGCCCGCGAGCCCCCGGGCCCGCAGCATCGGCTCCACCTCCGGCGCGCGCCCCCGGAACTCCGCGAACGCCGCCATCAGGTCCACACTCCCGCCGCGCGAGAGCACCGCGCGCCGGAACGCCTCGCCGCTCTCGCGGATCGAGCGCCCCTGCGACACGCCCTCCTTGAACCAGTCGACCGTGTCCTTGTCCAGGACCTCGCTCCACAAGTACGAGTAGTAGCCGGCGCAGTAGCCGTTGGGCCAGATGTGCGCGAAGTAGCTCGTCCGGTACCGCGACGGGATCTCCGGGACCAGCAGCCCGTACCGTGTGAGCGCCGCGGCCTCGAACTCCTTGGCGTCGCCCGGGTCCGTGCCGGCCGGCAGCGTGTGCCAGGCCCAGTCCAGCATCACCGCGCCGAGGATCTCCACGGTCGCGAAGCCCTGCCCGAACTTCTCCGCCTCGGCCATCCGCTCCAGCAGGTCCGCCGGCACCGGCTCGCCGGTGCGGTAGTGCTTGGCGTAGTTGGCCAGCACCTCCGGCCATTCCGCCCACATCTCGTTCACCTGCGAGGGGTACTCGACGAAGTCGCGCGGCGTGTTCGTACCGGAGAACGTCGGGTGCTCCACGTCGGAGAACAGGCCGTGCAGCGTGTGCCCGAACTCGTGGAACAGCGTGCGGACCTCGTCCCAGGTCAGCAGCGTGGGCTCGCCGGCCGGCGGCTTGGCCACGTTCAGGTTGTTCACCACGACCGGCGCCTGCCCGAGCAGCCGCGACTGGTCGACGTAGGTCGTCATCCACGCCCCGCCGCGCTTGGAGCCCCGGGCGTAGAAGTCGCCGAGGAACAGCCCCATCCCGGTGCCGTCGGCGTCGAACACCTCCCAGATCCGCACGTCCGGGTGGTGGGCGACGAGGTCCGGACGCGCCTCGAAGGTGATCCCGTAGACCAGCTCCGCGGCGTGGAACACGCCGTCGATCAGCACGCTGTCCAGCTCCAGGTACGGACGCAGGGCCTCGGAGTCGACGTCGTACTCGGCCAGACGCACCTTCTCGGAGTAGTACGTCCAGTCCCACGCCTCAAGGCTCTGCCCCGCCGGCAGGTGCGCCCGCAGCGCCTCGGCCTCCTTGGCCGCGTTGGCCACTGCGGTCGGGATCAGCCGCGCCATCAGGTCCTCGACCGCCGCGGTGGTCTTGGCCGTCCGGTCCTGGACCGCGTACTCGGCGTACGACCCGAAGCCCAACAGCGCCGCACGCTCGGCCCGCAGCGTCGCCATCTGCACCGCGATCGGCCCGTTGGTCTCCCACGCCCGCTCCAGCGACGCCTCCAGCAGCGCGCGCCGCGCCTCCCGGTCGTCCAGCGAGGCTAGCTGCGTCTGGTTGGAGAAGTTCTTCAGCGAGATGACGTACTTTCCGGGCAGCCCGACCGCCTCGCCGTTCTCCTTCGCCGCCGCCACCGCGTCCGCCGACAGCCCCGCCAGCTGCTCGGCGGAGTCGAACACCTGCTGCCCGGCCTTGTTCGCGGCCAGCAGGTTCCGGTCGAAGTCCGTCGACAGCGCCGCCAGCTGCTCGTTGAGCTCCTTGAGCCGGTCCTTGTCCGCCGGCGAGAGCTTCGCCCCGCCCCGGACGAAGCCGAGGTGGATCTTCTCCAGCAGGCGCAGCTCGACGTCGGTCAGCCCCAGGCTCGCCCGGCGCTCGTAGAGGTCGTCGATCCGTGCGAACAACGCCGCGTCCAGATTGATCGTGTCCATGTGCGCGGCCCAGCGCGGGCTGATCTCCTGCTCGATCGCCTGCAGGGCGTCGGAGGTGTCGGAGGACGTCTGCGGGAAGAACACCGCCCGGACCCGGTGCAGCAGCGTGCCGGCGCGCTCCATGGCGACGATCGTGTTCTCGAACGTCGCCGGCTCCGGGTTCTCGGCGATCGTCTTGATCTCGGCCAGGTGCTCGGCGAAGCCCGCGTCGAACGCCGGGAGGTAGTGCTCCTCCCGGATGTCCGCGAAGGGCGGCAGCTCGTAGGGCAGCGTGCTGGCGACGTAAAACGGATTCTCGGTGGTCACGCTCCCGACTCTAACGCTCGGTCGGTAGCGGGCCGAGAGCGGTTTGGTCGTTACCTCTGCTCTGCGTGGTCGGGCGACGGTGGCGGCGACGGCGGCGCTGGGGCTGTTGCCGCCGGGCTTGCCGCGCCGCCGGCACCGCGCAGGTGGCCGAAGATCAGACTGGTCTCGGTGTGCCCGACCGCCGGGTGAGTCGTCAGGTGCTCCAGGACGAAGTCACGCAGCGCGTCGGAGTCGGCGACGGCGATGTGCAACAAGTAGTCGTCGGCGCCGGCGACGTGCCAGACCCCGACGACGTCCGGCAGCCCCGGCACGTCCCGGATGAACTCCTGCACGCGCTCGCGCGTGTGCGCCCGCAGCCGTACCGCGATCATCGCCTGCAGCCCCCGCCCCAGCGCCGTCGGGTCGATGTCGGCGTGGAAGCCACGGATCACCCCGCGCTCCCGCAGGGTCCGGATCCGCGCCAGGCACGTCGACGGCGCGATGCCCACCGCATCGGCGATGGCGTTGTTCGGGGTGCGCGCGTCGGCCGCCAGCACCGCCAGGATCGCGCGGTCGGTGTCGTCCAGGACCGGCCTGGGAGCTCGCAGATCGTTCGGCATACCGCTCAGTGTTACCGATGACACTGAATCTTTCAACGATCGGTGCGACAGATGCAGAATCTTGTTCGCGATACTTTCCATCTCACCGATGTATATTCAACAATGACCGCATGCTCCCCGCCTCCGCGCTCCCCGACACCATCGCCGTCCACGCCGGCCGGGACGACTTGAATGCCCTCGGCGTCCACGTCCCCCCGATCGACCTGTCGACCACCAACCCGCTGCCGAACGTCGGCGTCGGCGGCGACAGCTACGAGACGCTGGCCACCGGCGGCACCCCGATCAGCGGCGGCAGCCACGTCTACCAGCGGCTGTGGAACCCGACGACCGCGCGCTTCGAGGAAGCACTGGCGCGGATGGAGAACACCGAGGCCGCGGTCGCGTTCGCCTCCGGCATGGCCGCGATCACCGCGTGCCTGCTGGCCGCGGCGGCCGAGGGCAAGCGGCACATCGTGGCCGTGCGGCCGCTCTACGGCGGCAGCGACCACCTGCTGGCCAGCGGTCTGCTGGGCACGGAGGTCACGTGGGCCGCCGCCGACGGCATCGCCGCCGCGCTCCGCCCCGACACCGGCCTGGTGATCCTGGAGACGCCGGCGAACCCCACGCTGGAGCTGCTGGACCTGGCGCGCGTCGCCGAGCAGTGCGGCGACGTCCCGCTGCTGGTGGACAACACGTTCGCGACGCCAGTGCTGCAGAAGCCGGCCGACTTCGGCGCGACGCTGGTCGTGCACAGCGCCACGAAGTACCTCGGAGGCCACGGCGACGTCCTGGCCGGCGCGGTCGCGACCACGGCGGCGTGGGCCGAGCGGCTGCGCCCGGTCCGCGCCATCACCGGCTCGGTGCTGCACCCGCTGTCGTCGTACCTCCTGCACCGCGGCCTGCAGACCCTGCCGCTGCGCGTCCGGCACCAGTCGCAGAACGCCGAGAAACTGGTCGACCGCCTGCTGGCCAACCCGGCCGTCGAGCGCGTGTACTACCCGGGGCTGACCGAGTGCGACCCGCAGCACCTTGTGGGACGGCAGATGACCGGCCCCGGCGCGGTGTTCGCGATGGCGGTGCGCGGCGGCTACGACGCGGCGGCGCGCGCGGCGGACTCGGTGCGGTTGATCACGCACGCGGTGTCGCTCGGCGGCGTGGACACGCTGATCCAGCACCCGGCTTCCCTCACGCACCGGCCGGTCGCCGCGGACGCCAAGCCGCACGGTTCGGTGCTGCGGGTCTCGGTGGGACTGGAGGACCCGGAGGACCTGTACGCGGACCTGGAGCGTGCGCTGCGGTCTTAAGGGTCTGGTTGGGCCGCCGGTCGGACGCCTGGTGGGACGTCGGTCGCAGAGCCGCGAGCACTCTCCGGGCGTCCCGTCCCGACGCGGCGCCGGAACGCTCACGCCTCCTCTGGCCAAGCACGCCGCGCCATCATCAGTAGCACCAGCGCCGCGATGTTCCACGCGTCGTCGGCGCCGCAGTGATGCCGGCCCTCCAACGGGAGCCGCGCGACGTCCAGTGCCCGATGCATGCCGACGCCCTTCGGCCAGCCGTTGGCGAAGGCGAACTGCTGTTTGGCGTTGGTGTGCGTGGCGGCGAAGGGGTAGCGCACGGCAGTGGCGTCGCATTGGCGCTGGAACTGCTTGCGGTCGTAGTCGCCCCAGCTCGCCCACGGCCGCGAATCGGCGCAGTGCTGCCGGCGCAGCTGATCGCAGGCCTCGCCGAAGGTCACTCCGGTGTCGACCTGCTCCTGCGTCAGGCCCGTGAGCTCCGTGCAGAACTCGCTCACCGTCGAACGCTCCGGCCGCACCATGATCTGGTGCTTCTCGACCCGGACGCGTTCCCGGACGTCGACGACCGTGAGGCCGATCTCGATGATCTCGGACACCTGGCCCGGTGGTGGCTTGCCGACCCAGCACGTAGCCTCCACATCGACCACGTTCAAGTACCGCCCGTACGTCTCCATGCCGGGCAGGGTAGATCCGCACGGGCACGGTGCGCTGCCGATTATTCGCCGGCCGCGCGCTGAAACACCGGGGAAACGACGCGGTTCTAACCTGCGGTGATGACCGCGCCGATCTGGCCCGCGCCCATCGGGATCGTCCCCATGACGGCCGCCCACGCCGCCGACGTCCTGCGCATCTACCAACACGGCATCGACGAGGGGAACGCCACGTTCGAGACGGCCGCGCCGGCCTGGGACGTGTTCGACGCCGGGAAGATGGCCGAGCACCGCTTCGTGGCGCTGGACGCGAATGTGACAGTTGGAGCCAAGCCCGCGGTACTCGGCTACGTCGCCGTCTCCGCCATCTCGAAACGTGCCTGCTACGCAGGCGTCGTCGAACTCACCGTCTACGTCGCGCCCGAAGCACGCTGCCGAGGCGTCGGCAACAGCCTGCTCAGCACCCTGATCGAGTCCACCGAGGCGGCAGGGATCTGGACCATCAACGCAGGAATCTTCCCGGAGAACACCGCGAGCCTCGCCCTGCACCAGCGCCACGGCTTCCGCGTCCTAGGACGACAGGAGCGCATCGGCAAGACGGCCGCCGGAGTCTGGCGAGACGTGGTGCTCCTCGAACGCCGCAGCCCGGTCGTCGAGTAGCTGCACGCTTGTTACACCGACCCTTACCGTGTTGATATCTTCCACGCGCATGCTGGTCTCACCATCACGCAGGAACTGGGAGAGCAGCGCCGTGAGATTCGTCGACATCGAGGTGACCGGTACGGGCAGCTCGATCAACCCCCTGGCCTATCTGGACCAGCTGGCCGACCTCGCCCCGCAGCTCCCGCCCGGCGCCCGGGCCTTCGCCACCGACCCGGACCACTACGACTTCCACGGTGACCGCTGTGTCAAGGACCTGAAGATCGAGCAGCTGCGCTTCGGTGCTGACGACGACGGTGCCACCTTCGAGATCCACTTCCGTCACAACTGCTGGAAGCACGAGGAAGACCTGCGCATCACCTACCGCCGCCTGTCCGCCCTCACGCTGGGCAACGACCCGGACGACAAGTGGGGCGGCCAGATCGTCATCCTCGACGAGGTCCTCCCGCACGAGCGCGGATGCAGCCACGAGATCGCCTGCCACACCGGCACGCTGACCATCGTGTGCGGGGACCTGGACGCGGCATGGGTTCCAGCTGACTGCCCCGAGCCGGAGTAGCAGGACCCGCAGGCGTACGTCGCCCCCAAGCACGAGTAACGGCACGAAGTCCCGACCCCTAAGCGTCGGCCGCGTACACCTCCACCCCCTCCACGAACGTTCGAAGCACCCGCGCCTCACCGATCTCCCACGCGGACCCCTCAAACGGATCCCGATCTAACACCACCAGGTCGGCCAGCTTCCCAACCTCGACCGAGCCGGTCACATCATCCAACTGATTCACATACGCCGACCCCGCCGTATAAGCAGCGATCGCCTGCCCCAACTCCAGGCGCTCCGACGGGTAGAACACCTTCCGTGCCGCGAACTCCTCTGCCGACAGTCCCGGCTCCACCCGGTTCACCGCCGTATGAATCCCCCACAGCGGGTTCGGCGACGTCACCGACCAGTCCGACCCCGCCGCGATCGTCGCCCCCGCACGGCTCAAGGACCCGAACGGGTACTGCCACCCGGCCCGCTCCTTACCCAAGAACGGGATCGTCAGCTCGTCCATCGTCGGCTCGTGCGTTGCCCACAGCGGCTGGATGTTCGCCGTCGCGCCGAGTCGGCGGAAGCGCTGGACGTCGTCCGGGTGCACGACCTGTAGGTGTGCGAGGTGGTGGCGTCCGCCGGGGCCGTTCGCGGCGCGCGCCGCCTCCAGCGCGTCCAGGGCGTTGCGCACGGCGCGATCGCCGAGCGCGTGGAAGTGGACCTGGAAGCCGGCGGCGTCGAGCTCGGCGACGTACGTCTTCAGCTTGTCCGGATCGATGAAGTCCAGGCCGGCGTTGTCGGTGGCGCAGCCGCAGCCGTCCAGATACGGGTTCAGCAGCGCGGCGGTGTGGTTCTCGGCGACACCGTCGAGCATCATCTTCACGGTCCTCGCACGGAAGCGCCCCGCCCCGGCCGCCTCGGCCGTCTCGCGCCGCTCCCGGAACAGCTCCAGCTGCTCCAACCCGCCCTCGCGCTCCCACCACAGCGCCCCGGCGACCCGTGCGGTCAGAGCACCGGAGGCCGCAGCGTCCAGGTAGGTCTCGAACACGTCGCCGATTCCCAGCCCGCCGCCGACCCACGCGTCCTGCCATGCGGTGATCCCGAACGAGTGCAGGTACGCCTGCCCGGCCAGCAGCCCGTCGGCCATCTCCTCGGCGGTCGGAATCGGCAGATGAGCGTTGACGAGCGCCATCGCACCTTCTTGCAGGCATCCGTTGGGCTCGCCGTCGGCGTCGCGTTCGATCCGGCCGTCGAACGGGTCCCGTGTGTCGCGCGTGATGCCGCAGACCTCCAGCGCCTTGCTGTTGACCCACATGCCGTGGACGTCACGGTTCGGCAGGGCCACCGGCCGGTCCGGGACCACGGCGTCCAGCAGGTCTTTCGTCGGCATGCCGCCAGGGAAGGCGTCCATGCTCCAGCCGCCGCCGCGGATCCATGCGGCCTGCGGGTTGCGCGCCGCGTAGTCGGCGACAGCGGCCACGAACTCCTCGGCTGTGTGCAGCTCGTGCAGGTCGCACTGGCGCAGCGTCGTACCACCGAGGACCGGGTGCACGTGCGCGTCCTGGAAACCCGGGAGCAGGAGCTTGCCGGCCAGGTCCACGACCTCGGTGTCCGGGCCGATCAGGTCCTTCACGTCCGCGTGCCGGCCGACCGCGCTTATCCGGCCGCCGGCGACCGCCACCGCGCTGGCCCAGGAGCGTGCGGCGTCGACCGTGTAGCACGGGCCGCCGGTGAAGACGAGGTCTGCGAACGGCGATCGGGACACCGGTCCTCCAAGGTGGCTGAACAGAGGGGTCAACCAGAAGTCTGGTCCGCGCCGGCCCGCGGCGACATTGCCAACGTGGCTGGCGCTGCCTCCGAATCACGTCACAGTGCTGGGACGCGACCGTCGAATTCGAACACACACTCGGGGTGCGGCCCGGCTCCCGCCACCTGACCGGAGTACCACACCCAGCGTTCTGAAGTGCGGCGTGGAAATACGGGTGTTACGAACTATGTGGGGATCTGCCCCGTCACCGCATCGATGGAGGAACCTACATGGGACCGAGACTCGCACTATCGGTCGACTGGGGCTCGGGCATCACCAACGCCTGGACCTCGGTCACAAGAATCATCCCGAAGCTGATCGCGTTCGCCGTGATCATGTTCGTCGGCTGGCTGATCTGCAAGGCGATCGCCAAGGTGCTGGACGCGGTACTCCGTCGGATCGGTGTCGAGCGCATGGCCGAGCGGGCCGGCGCCGGCCGGTTCCTGTCCAACTCCAAGTGGGACACCACCGCGATCCTGGTGAAGGTCGTGTACTACGGCCTGCTGCTGGTGTTCTTGCAGTTGGCGTTGGGCGTCTTCGGGCCGAACCCGATCAGTACCATGATCCACAGCGTCGTGGCCTGGATCCCCAAGGCGATCGTCGCACTGGTGATCGTCGTCGTGGCGATGTGGCTGGCCAACGTGGCCAAGGAGTTCATCTCCAACATCCTGTCCGCGGCCTCCTACGGCAAGGTGCTGGGCTGGGTGGCGTGGGCGTTCATCGCGTTCTTCGGCGCCATCGCGGCGCTGGCCCAGATCGGGGTCGCCACGTTCGTTCTGGGGCCGATCCTCAACGCGGTGCTGTTCACCTTGGCGGGCGTCGCGATCGTCGGCGTCGGCGGCGGCCTGATCCAACCGATGCGGTCCCGCTGGGAGCGCATGCTGACCAAGGCCGAGTCCGAGACCACGCGGGTCCAGGCCTCGGTGCAGCAGAACGCGCTGGCCTACCAGAAGGGCCGCGCCGACGCCCGCGCCGGGCAGCCCGCGACCGAGACGCAGTCGCAGATGCCGTACGGCCGGGAGCCCGGCACGACCGCGTGAGGTTCCGGCGTCAGCGCACGGCTGACCTGGTGACGTCAGCGGACCGCTGACGCGGCGACGCCAGGGTGCGGGTCCGGTGAGTTCGGTCCCGCACCCTGGCGCTTCTGGCTGCGCAGCGGCACCTCCTTCAGCGCCAGCGCGGCCAGGAACGCGACGGCGCAGACCAGGCCGGCGATCAGGAAGATCAGGTGCGAGCCGTTCGCGGCCCCTTGCATGGCCGAGGCCTGGTGGCTGACCTGCTGGCCGACCTGGCGGCTGACCTGGCGGTTGTAGAGCGAGCCGAAGACCGCCACGCCGATCGACCCGCCGACGGTGCGGAACAGGTTCAGGCTTGCCGAGGCGGCGCCCATGTCACGCATCTCGACGCTGTTCTGCGCGATGGTCGTGACCATCTGCATCTGCCCGCCGAGCCCGATGCCGACGACGGCCATGTAAAGGCTCGTGGTCGTACGGGAGGTGGAGACGTCCATGGTCGACAGCAGGATCAGTCCGACCGCCATCAGCGCCGCGCCGACGACCGGGAAAATCTTGTACTTGCCGGTCGCGGACATGTAGCGCCCGCCGATCTGGGACACGATGACGATCGGGATCATCAGCGGGAGCAGGAGCAGCCCGGAGCTGGTGGCCGTGGCGTGCTGCACGCTCTGCTGGAACAGCGGGAGGTAGAGCGTGGCGCCGAACATGACCACGCCGGAGGCCGTGATCAGGGCTATGGCGAGCGGGAAATTGCGCTGGCCGGTGAACACCCGCGGCGGGAGGACCGGTTCGGGGGAGCGGCGCTCGACCGCGATGAAGGCTGCGACGCCGGCCGCCGCGAGCGCGAAGAGCCCGAGGACCTGCCAGGACGCCCACGTGTACGTGGTGCCGGCCCAGTTCGCCGCCAGCGTGATGGACGTGATCACCAAGGTGAGCAGGCTGATGCCGGGCCAGTCGATCCGGGCCTGGCGGCGCAGGCGCGGCAGGTCGAGCATGACCTGGCACCAGACCAGGGCGAGCAGGCCGAGCGGCAGGTTGATGTAGAACGCCCAGCGCCAGCCGAAGTGCCCGGTGACGAAGCCGCCGAGCAAGGGCCCGCCGATGGTGCCGATCGCCATGACCGAGGCGGTCATGCCCTGGTAGCGGCCGCGCTCCCGGGGCGGCACGAGCGCGGCGATGAGCGCGAACGCCCCCGCGCCGATGCCGCCGGCGCCGATGCCCTGGAAAGCGCGGGCCGCGATGAGCCAGCTCATCGACTGTGCGGCGCCGGACAGCGCGGAGCCGGCCAGGAACAGGACGATCGAGACCAGGTAGGTGTGCTTGCGGCCGTACAGGTCGCCGAGCTTGCCCCAGACCGGGGTCGAGGCCGCGGTGGCCAGGGTGTAGGCGACGACGACCCAGGACAGGTGGTCGAAGCCGCCGAGGTCGCGGACGATCGTCGGCATCGAGGTGCCCACGACCGTGTTGTCGAGCATCGAGAGCAGCATCGCGAGCATGACGCCCAGCAGGGCCCAGCGGACGTGGCGCGGGGCGGCGGGGTCGGGGTTCGTGGTCATGGGCTCAGAAAAGCACACTCATTTCAAAAGTGCAACGAGTCAACTTTGCCATCGAGTCCACCGTGGTCGTAGGATGGCAGCATGAGCGGTGGTGGCGCGGGATCTGGGCGGATTGAGCGGTCTGAGCAGGTGGAGCGGCCTGAGCGGCCTGAGCCGCCGGGGCGGCGCGAGCGGAAGAAGGCGGCCACGCGGCAGGCCATCGCCGACGCCGCGCTGGCCCTGTTCCTTGAGCGCGGCTACGACCAGGTGTCGATCCGCGAGATCGCGGACGCCGCCGACGTCTCGACGACGACGCTGTTCAAGCACTTCAGCGGCAAGGAGGCGCTGGTCTTCGACGAGGACGCGCAGATCGAGGCGCGGCTGGTGGCCGCCGTGCGCGACCGGGAGGCGGGAACGTCGATCCCGCAGGCGTTGCGTGCGCTCACGCTGGAGCGTCTGAAGTTCCCGACCGAGGACGAGGCCTTCGCCGCGTACACGCGCCTGGTGGAGAGCACGCCGGTGCTGCGCGAGTATTGGCACCGGATGTGGATGCGCCACGAGGGAGCACTGGCGGCGGCCATCGCCGCCGAGGTCGGGGCGGCGCCGGACGACGCGGCGTCTGCTGTGCTCGCGCACTTCGCGCTGGAGACCGCGTCACTGGCTCGTGCGAGTAAGGACCCGAAGGGGACGGTCGATGTGGCGTTCGCCGTTCTGGAGAGCGGTTGGGCCGGAGTCGAGGCCGGGTCTGGGTCCGGGGTCGGCGTCGGAGTTGGTGCGGGCGGATAGCTCCGGCAGGTGTGTGGCTAGCTGTCGCCGTCGCCGTCGAAGCACAGGCAGAACGGATGTCCGGCCGGGTCGATGAGCACGCGTACGTTCTCCTGCGGCTGATGCGAGGCGAGCGTCGCGCCCAGCTCGATGGCCTCGGCGACGGCCTCGTCCAGGTCGCCGACCTGGAAGTCGAAGTGCATCATCGGGCGCTGCTCGCCGTCGGCCGGCGGCCACACCGGCGCGCGGAAGCCCTCGGCCTGCTGGAACACGAAGTACGGGCCCTCCGGGGCAGGGGCGACGATGGCCGTCCCCGGCTCCTCGTGCCCGATCGGCCAGCCGAGCAGCTGGGAGTAGAAGCGCGCGAGGGCGGCGGGGTCAGGCGCCTCGATCGCGGTGCCCCACCACATGCCGGAACGTCGGGATCGCATGCTTGATCCTGTCTGATCAAGCCCTGCTCCGCCACAGGGTAATTCCCTGCGGGAACGCCTTACGGAGGACGTCAGAACGCCAGCAGGTTCTGCTCGCGCACCAGCCAGCAGATGGCGGTCAGGCGCAGCGTGGCGAAGTCGTAGCCGACGGGCTCCTGCCAGCCGGTCTCGGTCAGCACGTCGTTGAAGCCGAGCACGTAGTCGCTCAGCTCCTCGCGCCCGACCGTGCGCTGCGCCGGGATCGGGACCGGCGTGCCGGGCGCGTCGAGGCTGAGGGTGTCGCAGACCGCCGCCGCGTGCTGGTCGATCGCCGCGAGCAGGCCCGGGTCGAAGGCGAACTCGGCCAGGCGCGGCATGAACGCGGCCACGACGCCGGCCAGAGGGGAGGCCATCGGGGGCGCGTCGTCGTACGGCGGGAAGTCCATGCGTTGACGGTAAAGTACCAGGTCATAGCACGTCAAAGGAAACTTTGCTGGGTGACGGGATGGGTGCCGACGGTAGCTGAAAACAGCGGCTTCACCCCGGCACCCGGCGCGCTCAGTCCTCGGGGGTGGTGTCCTTGACTGCGGTCGCTGCTGCTGTCGTCGCGGCTGCCTTGTCCGGCTCCGGCTCGGGCTCAGTCTTTGCCGCCTCGGGCTCGGAATCCGGCTGGGACTTGGAGGTCGTCTCGGGCTCGGCCCTGAGCTCTGCCTCGGAGGTGGTCTCGGACTCGGCCTTCAGCTCTGCCTCGGAGGTGGTCTCGGGCCCGGCCTTCAGCTCTGCCTCGGAGGTGGTCTCGGGCCCGGCCTTCAGCTCTGCCTCGGAGGTGGTCTCGGGCCCGGCCTTCAGTTCCGCCCCGGGGGCTGTCTCCGGCTCGGCCTTCGTTTCGGGCTCCGCCTTCAGCTCAGGCTTTGCCTCGACTGTCGACTTTGCCTCCGGCTCCGCCTTCTTCTCGCCGTCACCGTCGTCCTCGCCGCGGCCGCGCGCGTCCATCTCGGCCGCCTGCTCCAGCGTCGGTGCGGTGCCGCCGAGGTGCGCCGGCAGCCACCACGAGTCTGCGGGGCCCGAGGGCTTGTCCGGGTACGTCGACTGCGCCTCGTCGAGGAGTGCGCTCAGGCGGGCGTGCAGTTCGGCCGACAGCTCGGCGGAGTTCTGGCCCTTCTTCGGGTACATCGGCTCGCCGACCAGGACGGTGATCGGCACGTGCCGCTGCCACAGCCGGCGCGGCCGGCCCTTCGTCCACAGCCGCTGCGTGCCCCAGAGCACCACCGGGATCAGCGGCACGTCCGCGGCCTGCGCCATCCGCACGGCGCCGTTCTTCAGATCCTTGATCATGAAGGAGCGGCTGATCGTGGCCTCGCCGAACACGCCCACGACTTCACCGGACTTCAGGCACTCCAGGGCCTGGCGGTAAGACGACAGGCCGGCCTCGCGGTCCACCGGGATGTGCCGCATGCCCCGCATCAACGGCCCGGAGATCCGGTTGTCGAAGACCTCCTTCTTGGCCATGAACCGCACTCGGCGGCCCGACGGCAGTGCCGCCGCCCCGGCGAAGATGAAGTCCAGGTAGCTGATGTGGTTACTGGCCAGCACCGCCCCGCCGCTGCGCGGGATTCGGTCGGCTCCGTGCACGTCGACCTTGAGGTCGAGCGCTCGGAAAGCACCCTTCATAGCCCGGATCACCGGGGGATAAACGTATTCGCGTTCGGCCACAGGAGGACCCTAACCTACTCTGCCGTAAGTTATCGCCTCTCGCTGAGGGCCGAGACTTACCTCGACCCGCGGGAAGCGATAGGGAATATGAGGAAGACGTGAGTGACGGAAAACCCCTGCTGAAGCCCGGCACCACCATCACCGTCCGGCTGCTGAAGGCGCCGCGGCCGGACGTCGAGTACCCGGCCGAGGTCCGGTCCGACGACGGCGAGCACCTCGTGCTCGTCGCCCCCTGGTTCGGGGACGACCCGCGTGACATGGGCTTCGCCGTGTTCGAGCCCGGCGACGTCTGGACCGAGCACTACTGGCGCTCGCGCTGGTACTCGATCAAGGAGGTCCGCACCGCCGCCGGCAAGCTCAAGGGCTGGTACTGCGACGTCACCCGGCCAAGCACAGCCGTGCCCGACGCCCCGGAGGGCCCGCGGCTGGAGGTCGTCGACCTGGACCTGGACCTGTGGCTGTCCGCCGATCAGACGCAGATCCTGCGGCTGGACGAGGACGAGTTCGAGGACAGCGGGCTGCGTGAGCGTGAGCCGGAGACCGCGGGGCAGGCCGAGGCGTCGCTGGACGAGCTGGAAGCTATGGCTCGCTGTGGCGGATTTCCTTCGCTTCTGGCCTGGTGACCTGGGGCGCGGTGACCTGCGCCGCACCGGCCTCCGGCGCGCCGGTTCCCGCTCCGGCGACCGGCGCGTCCGGGGGTTCCCCCGGCCCGGCACCGGGCGCCTTGATGCTCACCACGCCGCCGTCCAGATCGATCGGACCGCGATGCGGATCGCCCTCGCCCTCCTCGTCGCGGGTCCACTCAAGCCGGTTCCGCTCGTCCTCGACGTGGCGCCGGCTCGGGACGAACATGTCGAAGAAGACGCTCATGATCGGTTAACGCACGGCGGCCCCGAGTCGTTCCAGGCCGCGACACGCCGATTCGTGGGGCCGATAGGGTGAATTATCCGGACTCTGAGTTGCCCGCACTATTCGCCACCAATCATCCTGGTGCCTTCACATTCCTGAGGGGACAGGAGAAAGGGGGCGCCATCATGGCACGCACCACCAGTCCTACCAGCACGAACAGCACGAACAGCACGAACAGCACGAACAGCACGAACAGCACGAACAGCACGAACAGCACGAACAGCTCGGCAGGCTCGAATAGCACCACCGGCTATTTCAACGCCAAACAGCTCGCCGCCCGTGGCTGGACGCCGGCGATGATCCGTGACTTTCTGGGCCGTCCGGACGGTACCGAATTCATCCCACGGTTCCGGAACGCGGCTCCGATACTGCAGTTCAGGGTCGCGCGCGTCCAGGCTGCGGAGCGCACGACGAAGTTCGCGCAGCGCCTGGAGTTGGCGGCCCGAAGGTCGGCGATCGCCCGGGAGGCGGCGAACCGGCGCCGTGAGGAGATGCTGCGGCTGGTGGCCGCCGACGAGGTCCCGATTCCGAAGCTGGCCCCGGAGGTCCTGACCGACCGCGCGGTCCGGCACAGCGATCCCCGTGAGGCGGTCGGTGCGGCGAAGGCGGACCGCAGTACCCTGAATCGCTGGAAGGTCAACTACCTCCGGCACCAACTGGTCCGCTACGACCCGATGATCGAGGGCATGTTCGGTCGGGTCGGCCGCGCCGCGGCGGAGAAGCTGCTGCGACGACGCGTGCTGGAGGCGATCGGGAAGACGTACCCTGATCTGCTCGATGAGTGTCAGCGGCAGCTCAGGATCAGTGAACGAAGATGCTGATGGACACTGACGATGGGGGATTCACCTTGTCGAGCCATACCATCCGCGAATACACGCCGGACGACGAGAAATCCTGGCTGCGCTGTCGGGTTCTGGGCTTCCTGGATACCGCGTTCTACGACTCCGTCGAGCGCGTGAAGCCGCCGATATCCACCCCAGGCTTCGAACTCGTCGCCGTCGACGAGGACGGCACGGTGATCGGAATCCTGGACGTCTCGGTCGACGGTGACCTGGCGACCATCGAGACCGTCGCGGTCCACCCCGACCACCGCCGCCACGGCCTGGGCCGCGCCCTGCTCGCCGAGGCGACCGCCCGCGCCGCCGCCACCCCGGCGACCACACTGGACGCCTGGACGCGCGACGACCCGGACACCCTGACCTGGTACCGCGCCATGGGCTTCGCCGAGAGCGACCACTACCTGCACGTCTACGCCAACTACTACACCGACGACGCCGAGCCGAAGCGAGCGATCGCCGAGCGCAGGCCCGACCTGAGCCCGATGGTCCTCTTCCTGCACGCGAAGCTCGCCGGCGAAGAACACCTGCGAAAGGAGTTCGCGAGGGTGCACGTCTGCCGACGCTTCGCCAAGCCGCTGTGACGACCTCGCGGACCGCACGGGGCCATACCGGTCAATGGCATGCGATCCTGCCGTCGCTTCGACGCCCGTCAGTCGGCCGACGATGAGCGGGCGAACGCCAAACTCTCCTCGATGATCGAGAGCACGATCGCCACCTCGGCCTCGGTCCGCGGGCCGTAGACCATGTACTCGGTGCCGTAGTCACCGAACTGGTGAGGTTCGGCCCAGCCCAGCTCCACCAGCTGTGCGCCCCGTCCGGCGGGCAGCGCCAGGTGGACGCTGGTGTCTGTGACGCCATGCAAGTGAACCGGTTCCAGCCGCCTGCCCGGTGCCAGACTCGTCTCTGGCGAACGTTCCACGGGCTGGTCGACCAGGAACACCGCTCTGGAATCAGCCGGCGATACCTGGCTGTGGCCCTCGACGACGCCCCGCAGCGCGAACGTGCGCGCGACCAGCTCACCCCACAGGGCAGGGCTGGCCTTCTGGTCCACTTGGCGGTGCGGGCCCTGGTCGGACGTGGTGGGACGCGCTCCCGGGCGCGGCTGGTCATACATGCGCCGGACGCTAGCCCACGTAGCATCGCGCGAGCACCAAGGTTTCGACGTGCTCGTTCGCTGATCGGCAGGACAGGCCCTACCCCCGATACAACTCCCGCCCGATGATCGTCCGCTGCACCTCGGAAGCCCCCTCGTAGATCCGCGGTGCGCGCACCTCGCGGTAGAGGTGCTCCAGCAGGTGGCCGTGCTGGAGCGCTGCGGCGCCGTGGATTTGCACGGCTGCGTCGACGACGTACTGCGCGGTTTCGGTGGCGAACAGCTTCGCCATGGCTGAGCGGCTGGCGATGCGCTTCTCGCCGCTGTCGTAGGACTCGGCGGCGCTGTAGACGAGGAGGCGCGCGGCTTCGATGCGGGTGGCCATCTCGGCCAGGCTGTGGGCGACGGCCTGTAGGTCCTTCAGGACGCCGCCGAAGGCTTCGCGCTGTCCGGCGTGTGCGACCGAGGCGTCCAGGGCCGCCTGGGCCATGCCCACGGCGAAGGCGCCGACGCTGGGGCGGAACAGGTCCAGGGTCCGCATCGCGACGTGGAAGCCTTGGTCCACCTCGCCGAGGAGGTCTGCGCGGGTGACTGGCACGTTGTCGAAGGTGACGCGGCCGATCGGGTGCGGGGAGATCATGTCCAGGTGCTCGCCGCCCAGGCCGGGGCGGTCGGCCGGGACCAGGAACGCGGTGACGCCGCGGGATCCTGCTTCGGGCGTCGTGCGGGCGAAGACGCTGTAGAAGTCGGCTTCGGGAGCGTTGGAGATCCAGATCTTCTCGCCGCTCAGCGTCCAGCCGTCGGTGTGGCCGGGGCCCGTGGTCGGCGTTGCGGCCAGGGACAGTGACGCCGCGTCCGAGCCGCTGCCCGGCTCCGACAGCGCGAACGCCGCGACGGCCTCGCCGGCCACCACCTTCGGCAGCCAGTGTGCGATCTGCTCTTCGGTCCCGTTCTGGACGACGGGATAGGTGCCGAGGCCCTGCAGCGCGAGCGCCGTCTCGGCCTCGGTCGACACCTGCGCGAGCGATTCCCGCAGCAGGCACAGGTCCAGGGCGGCGGCCTCGGCGCGGCCGTCCGCGCCGCCGGGGAACAGCCGGGCCAGCAGGCCGTGCCGGCCCATGGCGGCGAGCAGGGGACGGTTGACGTGCCCGGGCGCGCCGGCCGCGGCCAGCGGCGCGAGGTCGGTCTCGGCGAGCGTGCGGACCTGGGCGCAGAAGGCTGACTGGGCCGGGGTCAGGCGGAACTGGGAGCCGGATTCCATACCTGTCAATGTAACAAAATCTTGACTGCCGTCACAGAAGTCGTACGCTGGAGCCGTCGAGCCCCCAGCCAGCACCCAGTCAGCACCACGGAGTCCCGGAGGACCCGATGGACCTGCTCCCGTCAGCGCACGTCGACAGCTTCGCCCGCGATCGCCTGCCGGCCGCGGACCGGTGGCCTGAGCTGCGCTTCGACCTCGACGAGCTGCGCTATCCCGAGCGCCTGAACTGCGCCGCGCACCTGCTGGACAGCGCGATCGCCCGCTTCGGGGCCGACCGCAGATGCCTGATCGGCACCTCGGACCAGCACGGCGGGGCCGAGATCTGGACCTACGGGGACCTGGACCGGCACAGCGACCAGATCGCACACGTCCTGACCTCCGACCTCGGCGTCGTGCCCGGCAACCGGGTGCTGATCTGCGGCCCGAACAGCCCGTGGACCGTGGCCTGCTGGTTCGGGGTGCTCAAGGCCGGCGGCGTGGTGGTGACGGTCGTGCCCCTGCTGCGTAGCGAGGAGATCGCCACCGTCGCCGAGATCGCGCAGGTGAGCGTGGCGTTGTGCGCGCCGGGCTGCGACGAGCAGGCCGCGAAGGCCGGCGTGCCGGGCATGCGGGTCGTCACCTTCGGCGGAACGGGGCCCGAGGACCTGGTCGAGCGCTGTGCGCAGGCGTCGCAGAAGAAGTTCGACGCGGTCCAGACCTCGCAGGACGACGTCGCGATGATCGCCTTCACCTCGGGCACGACCGGCCGGCCCAAAGGCTGCCTGCACTTCCACCGCGACGTGCTGGCGATCGCCGACACCTTCGCCAAGCACATCCTCAAGGCCGGCCCCGACGACGTCTTCGCCGGCAGCCCGCCGCTCGGATTCACCTTCGGCCTCGGCGGCCTGGTCATCTTCCCGCTGCACGTCGGAGCCTCGACGGTGCTGCTGGAGCGCGGCAGTCCCGAGGCACTCCTGGGTGCCATCGCGGAGCACGGCGTCAGCGTGCTGTTCACGGCGCCGACCGCCTACCGGGCCATGCTCGCGATGCTGGAGTCGGACCAGCCGGACGGCGACCGCGACCGTGAGGGCGAGAGTAACGGCGAGAGCGAGAGCAACGGCGAGGCTGACGGTGACACCCGCCTGCGCACGCTCCGCCGCTGCGTCTCAGCCGGCGAGGCATTGCCGGCCGAGACCTGGCGCGCCTGGCACGCCGCGACTGGCGTCAAGATCATCGACGGCATCGGCGCCACCGAGTTGCTGCACATCTTCATCTCGGCCGCTGACGACGACATCCGCCCCGGCTCGACCGGACGCCCGGTGCCCGGCTGGCAGGCCGCGATCCTGGACGCCGACGGCAACCCGGTCCCCGACGGCGAACCGGGCCTGCTGGCCGTGCGCGGCCCGGTTGGCTGCCGCTACCTGGCTGACGAGCGCCAGGGCACGTACGTGCGCCACGGCTGGAACTACACCGGAGACACCTACATCCGGGACGAGGACGGCTACTTCTGGTACCAGGCACGCTCCGATGACATGATCATCTCCTCCGGCTACAACATCGCCGGACCGGAGGTGGAGAACGCGCTGCTGCGCCATCCGTCGGTCCTGGAAGCCGGCGTCATCGGCATGCCGGATCCGGACCGCGGCCAGCTGGTGACAGCGTTCGTGGTCCTGGCGGCCGAGGTACCGACCGGGGAGGCGACCGTCAAGGAGCTGCAGGAGTTCGTGAAGGCACGCATCGCTCCGTACAAGTACCCGCGGTCCGTGCACTTCGTTCCGGTCCTGCCACGGACCAACACCGGCAAGCTCCAGCGGTTCAAGCTCCGAGATCTGCTCTGAGCCGGGGTGGACGGCACGGTATCTTGCCGCTGTGCCGTCTGAGCCCGCCGAGCCTGCCGAGCCCGTCGATCGAGCCCAGCCCGTCGACGGAGCCCAGAACGCGACCATCGCCGCCCGGAGGAAAGCCCAGCCTGTGAGCGCACCGTCGAAGACCGAGGGGACGGCGGCCGAGGCCCCCGCGATGAAGGCGCCGACGCCGCGCTCGCTGATCGTGTCCTTCTTCGGCGCGTACGGCCGCGAACTCGGCGGCTGGATCGCGGTCGCCGACCTCGTCACGCTGCTGGGCCGGCTCGGCGTGGACGCCCCCGCGGTCCGCTCGGCGGTCTCCCGCCAGAAGCAGCGCGGGTTCCTGCAGGCCCGCCAGGTCGGCGGTGTCGCGGGCTACTCCCTGTCGGAGCAGGCGCAGGAGATCCTGGCCGACGGTGACCGCCGGATCTACCTACGGCAGGACGTGAAGCTGTCGGACGGCTGGGTGCTGGCCGTGTTCTCGGTGCCCGAGACCGAACGGCACCGGCGCCACCTGCTGCGCTCGCGGCTGTCGCGGCTCGGCTTCGGGGCCACGGCGCCCGGGGTGTGGATCGCGCCGTCACACCTGGCGGAGGAGGCCCGGCACACGTTGGAGCGGCTGGAGCTCGCCGAGTACGTCGATCTCTTCCGCGCCGACTACCTCGCCTACGGCGACCTGCGCGAATCGGCGGCGCGGTGGTGGGACCTCGGCGCGGTGCAGGCCGGGTACGCGGAGTTCTCCGAACAGTTCCTCGCCACCGAGAAGAACGCCGGCGCCGCCGACGACGCCGACGCGTTCGCGACCTACCTGCTCGCCCTGGACGCCTGGCGGCGCATGCCGTACCGCGACCCCGGGCTGCCGCCGGAGCTACTACCGGAGGACTGGCGGGGCACACAGGCCGCCGACATCTTCTTCGGGCTGCACGACCGCCTGCGCGGACGCGGGTTGAGCTATGTGAAGAGCGTGGTGTCCAGGTAGTACGTCAGGATCGCCAGCGCTTCCTCGCCGCTGCGCTGTCCGCCCAGGACGCTGGAACCCAGGCCGTTGACCATCGCCAGCAGTCCCGCTGCGGTCATCTCCGGGTCTTGGTCCGCCGCGACGTCACCGGCCGCTTGCGCGGCCCGGATCTGCTTGGCGAGGAAGCCTTCGAGCACGGCCGGCTGGGCCGCTCCGTGCTTCTCCAGGACGTCGGGGTCGCTGAGCACCAGGGTGTAGTAGCCGTTGTAGGTCCGGGCGATGCGGCTGCTCTCGGCGTCGGTGGGCACGATGCAGGACAGGATCGCGGTGATCACCGTGCGCGGGGTCGGTGGTGAGCCTGCTGCGGCGATCCAGGTGTTCATCCGTGCCTGGAGCTGGCCCTGCAGTCGTGCCAGGGCGTCCAAGAGCAGGGCTTCCTTAGTCGTGAAGTAGTACTGCACCAGGCGCAGGGACACGCCGGCCTCGGCGGCGACCGCCCGCATGCTCGCCGACTGCAGCCCTTGTGTGTCCGCGATGCGCAGTAGCGCTTCGGCGATCTGGGTTCTGCGTTCCTCGTGGTCGACACGCGCGGCCATGGTGTGACCTCCCTCTCGTGGTACACCCGTATCATGTCGTGATACACATGTATCATGACAGTTGGCGAGTTCAAGGACGCGAAGGTCGCCGAGCGCTTCCTGGGTGAGTACGAGCAGCTTCTCGACAAGCTGTGGCCGGCTTCGCGGAGCGTGCTGGACGTGCCGACACGGTTCGGGACCACCCGGATCGTGCGCACCGGCCCCGACGACGGCGAGCCCGTCGTTCTGCTGCCGGCATCCGGTGGGAACGCCCTGATGTGGCACCGGTACGTCGAAGCTCTGAGTCGCGACCACGCGGTCTACGCCGTGGACACCGTCGGCGAGCCCGGCGGCAGCGTGCAGACCGCGCCGATCGCGGACGGCGGCGACGTCGCGGCGTGGCTGGAGGAGGTGCTGAGCGGGCTTGACGTGGCGGGCGTGCACCTCGTCGGTTGCTCGTACGGCGGCTGGATCACGCTGAAGCACCAGATCCACCACCCGGGACGTGTCGCGCGTCTGACGTTGGTCGATCCCGCAGGCTTCGCCGAGGTCGGGTGGCGGTTCTATCGGTGGGTGATCGTCGGGGGACTGGCCGGGCTCGCTCCGCGTGCACTGCGGCCGCGGCTGGCACGCGTAGTGCACAACAGCGCGATTCTCGACGACGACCTCATGGCGCTGATGCGGGCCTCGATGGGCTTTCGGCGACGGCTGCCGAAGCCCGATGTGTTCACCGACGAGGAACTACGGCAGGTTCAGGTGCCCGCGCAGTTCTCGCTCGGTGCACGCAGTGCGATCCACTCCTCGGATCAGGTGGCGGAGCGCATCAGCCGGCTGATGCCAGCGGCGCGCGTCGAGGTGGTTCCGGGAACCGGGCACGCGCTGTCCACCGACCAGCCTGAACTGGTGACCGACCGGATCCTGAACGCGGCCGTGGCTGGTAGCTGACCGTATCGGAGCTAGTGCTAGTGCTAGTACCGGGCCAGCCAGCCAGCCAGCCAGACCAAGCCAGGTCAGAGCAAGCCAGGCCAGCCAGACCAGACCGGGCCAGTGTCGGTGCCGGTGTTGGTCCTGACACCGTGCCGCGTAGAGCTCCCGCGCTACGACGTGCCGGGCCGCCACCGAGCGTGCGCCGTCTCCTCCGCTCCTTCCCGAATCAGCTCCAGCCGTGGCCGAGGTCCGTCCGTGCGGCCCGACGCCGGCTTCCGGGCGCCTGCGCGGAACGGCGCCGGCCACTGGCTCCCAGGGCCCGTGTATTCCTGCTCGGCGGCCGCGTGGAGCGTCCACTGCGGGTCGTAGAGGTGCGTGCGGCCCAGGGCGCACAGGTCTGCGCGGCCGGCGAGCAGGATCGAGTTCACGTCGTCGTAGGAGGAGATGGCTCCGACGGCGATCGTGGCCAGGCCGGTCTCGTTGCGGATGCGGTCCGCGTACGGGGTCTGGTACGAGCGTCCGTACTCCGGCTGCTCGGCGGGGGTGACCTGGCCGGTGGAGACGTCGATGGCGTCGACGCCGAGGAGCGCGAAGGCTTGGGCGATCTTCACCGATTCGGCGGCGTCCACGCCTCCGGGGGCCCAGTCGGTCGCCGACACGCGCACGCTCATCGGGCGCTTGGCCGGCCACACTGCACGGACTGCTTCGAAGACCTCCAGCGGGAAGCGGAGCCGGTTCTCCAGCGGGCCGCCGTACTCGTCTGTGCGCTGGTTGGCCAGCGGGGAGAGGAAGCTGGACAGCAGGTAGCCGTGGGCGCAGTGCAGCTCCAGCAGGTCGAAGCCGGCCCGGGCGCCGCGCTCGGCGGCCTCGACGAACTCGGCCTTGATCGCCTGCATCTCCGCGACGGTCAGCTCGTGCGGGACCTGGTTCACGCCGGGCTTGTACGGCAGTGGCGAGGGGCCGACCACCGGCCAGTTGCCCTCCAGCAGTGGCTCGTCGATGCCCTCCCACATCAGCTTCGTCGAGCCCTTGCGGCCCGAGTGGCCGAGCTGGAGCCCGATCGCCGCGGTCGACTGCGCGTGGACGAAGTCCACGATCCGTCGCCACGCCGCCTCCTGCTCGTCGGTGTAGAGCCCGGTGCAGCCCGGGGTGATTCGGCCGTTCGCCGAGACGCACACCATCTCGGTCATCACGAGCCCGGCGCCGCCGAGCGCCTTGGAGCCCAGGTGGACGAGGTGGAAGTCGGTCGGTAGGCCGTCGCCCTGGGCCGAGTACATGTCCATCGGTGAGACGATCACACGGTTCTTCAACGTGAGCTCGCGCAGGCGGAACGGCCGGAACATCGGGGGAGTGGCGTCGCCGTTCACCTCCGCCACGAACTCCGGGTCGCGCAGCTTGAGGTTGTCGTACGTGACTCGGCGCGAGCGGGTGAGCAGGTTGAACGCGAACTGCAGGGGCTCCTGGGCGGTGTAGCGGCCCAGGTCCTCGAACCAGCGGAGGGAGGCGGCCGCGGCGCGTTGCGTGGAGGCGACCACCGGCCGTCGTTCGGCCTCGTACGCCGCCAGGGCCGAGGCGATGTCCGGGTTCTCGTGCAGGCACGCGGCCAGCGCCAGCGCGTCCTCCATGGCCAGCTTCGTGCCGGAGCCGATGGAGAAGTGCGCGGTGTGCGCGGCGTCGCCGAGTAGCACGATGTTGTCGTGCGACCAGTGCGCCGTGGTGACGGTCGCGAAGCTGAGCCAGCGAGAGTTGTTGGCGATCAGCCGGTGGCCGCCGAGCATGTCGGCGAAGAGCTCGCTGATCCGCGTGATGCTCTCGTCGTCGTTCTCGCCGGGGGCGAAGTCGCGCGCCGCGAACTGGTCGAAGCCGGCCTCGCGCCACACGCGTTCGTGCATCTCGACGATGAACGTCGAGCCGTGTGCGTCGTAGGGGTAGCCGTGGACCTGCATGACGCCGTACGGGGTCGGCTGGACCTGGAAGCGGAAGGCGTCGAAGACCAGGTCCGTGCCGAGCCACATGTAGCGGCAGTCGTGGGTGCGGATCGAGGGCTTGAAGGCGTCGGCGTACTTGGTGCGGATCGCCGAGTTGACGCCGTCGGCGGCGACCACGAGGTCGTACTCGGCGGACAGCTGCTCGGTCGGCGGCGCGGTGGTCAGGTAGCGCACGTCGATGCCCAGGTCGGCGCAGCGCTGCTGGAGCATCTGGAGCAGCCGGACCCGGCTCAGGGCCGCGAAGCCGTGCCCGCCGGAGGTCACGACCTGGCCGCGGTAGTGCACGTCGATGTCGTCCCAGCGGGCGAACTCGGCGGCCATCGCCTCGTGGATCTCGGGGTCGGCGTGCTCGATGCCGCCGAGTGTCTCGTCGGAGAAGACCACGCCGAAGCCGAACGTGTCGTCGGCGGCGTTGCGCTCCCAGACGTCGACGACCGCCGCCGGGTTCAGCTGCTTGGCCAGTGCCGCGAAGTACAGGCCGCCGGGGCCGCCGCCGACGACCGCGATCCGCGGGGCGTCGCCGAACCTCACGGCACCACCGCGACGCCGGTGAGCTCCACCTGCGCCGCCGGGTCGAACAGGCCCTTGACTTCGAAGAATGCCATCGCCGGGTAGTGCTTGCCGAGGTGCCGGCGCCAGATCGTGCCGAGCTCCTTGAGGTCCGCGCGGTACTGCTCGGCGTCGGTGGCGAAGACCGTGACGGTGACCAGGTGCTCCGGCTTCGCGCCGGCCGCGGTCAGGGTCGTGACCATGTTGGCCAGCGCCAGGTCGAACTGCTCGATCAGGGTGGACTTCGGGTCGACCGTGCCGTCGGGGTGGAGTGCGGCCTGGCCGCCGAGGTAGACCGTGCGGCCCGGGCCGACGGCGACGGCGTGCGAGAAGCCGATCGCCGGGGCCAGTTCCGGCGGGTTCACCAGCTCGTGCGGGGTCGTTGGCTGTGAGGCCGCTGGCGTCGATACTGACGTCGGTGCTGGTGCTGGTGCTGGTGCTGGTGCTGGTCCGGGGGTCGGCGTCGTCGGCTGCGGGGTCATCGGCCCTCCCACTTGGGCGTCTCCTTGGCGTTGAACGCGCGGTGGAACTCGGCATGGTCGCGGGTGTTCATCAGCAGCGCCTGGACCGCCGCGTCCATCTCCAGCGACGGCGACAGGCCCATGTCCAGCTCGCGGGTCAGCAGCATCTTGGTCTGCGCGTAGGCCAGCGCCGGGCCGTCGGCGAGCCGGCGGGCCAGCGCGTCGGTGGCGATCTGGAGTTCGTCGTCCTCGACCAGCTCGCTGACCAGGCCGTACCGATCGGCCTCGGGGGCCTTGACGGTGTCGCCGAGCATCAGCAGCTTGGTGGCGTTGCCCAGGCCGACGATCCGCGGCAGCAGGTACGCCGCTCCCATGTCCGATCCGGACAGGCCGACCTTGGTGAACAGGAACGCGAAGCGCGCCGAGCGGGCGACGATCCGGAAGTCGGCGGCCAGTGCGAGCACCGAGCCGGCGCCGGCGGCGATGCCGTGGATCGAGGCGATCACCGGGATCGGGACCTCGCGCAGCGCGCGCACCACGTCGCCGGTCATGCGTGTGAACGACAGGTGCTCGTCCGGGCGCATCTTCAGCAGCTCGCCGATGATCTCGTTGACGTCGCCGCCGGAGCAGAAGCCGGGGCCCTCGCCGCGCAGCACCAGGACCCGGGTGTCGCCGCGGTGCGGCAGCTCGGCGAGCAGGTCGCGCAGGTCGGCGTAGGCCTCGAAGGTCAAGGCGTTGATCTTGTCGGGCCGGTTGAGGGTGACGGTCGCGACCCCGTCGGCGTGTTCCACGTGGAAGTGGTCCCACTTGTCGGTGAACGGGACCGAACCCCGGAACGGGCTCATCGGTGTCCTCCCGGTGCTGTGCCTCGGCCGGCGCGGTCCGTCCGGTCATCACCAACATATGACTGTCGTCAAGGAAACGCCATACCCGGCGGACGTGTCGGAGGTCGCGGTCTTGTCGGGTATGTCGGTGCATCAGGTCCGCGCGTCCGGTCGGGGGGGCGGGCAGGACGGCGCGATCCGTGTATCGTTCGGGCGGCGACAAGCTGTAGCAGTGGCGATGGTGCACGCACGGTTCGAGGAGGGGTACGGCTTGGCCTGGGGCGATCTGGATTCCGCCCTGGCCGCGGCCCGCCGCGGCGAGGAGACGGGATTCGCAGAGCTTTGGCACGCCCTGCATCCGCCGCTGCTGCGCTACCTGCGCGCCGTGGTCGGCGACGCCGCCGAGGACGTGGCCAGCGAGACCTGGCTCCAGGCCGCCAAGGACGTGCGCGGGTATCGTGGCGACGCGGCCGGCTTCCGGGTCTGGCTGTTCCGGGTGGCGCGCCACCGTGCCCTGGACGAGCTGCGCAAGGCCTCGCGCCGCAAGGAGGACAACGGCGACGTCGCCGAATACGTCACCGACTGGCCAGCCCCCGACGACACCGAGCGCGCTGCCGCTGAGCGCGAGGACACCGAGCGGGCCCTGCGGCTGATAGCCCGGCTGCCCAAGGACCAGGCCGAGGCCGTGCTGCTGCGCGTGGTCGCCGGACTCGACGTGGCGCAGACGGCGAAAGTGCTGGACAAGCGCGACGGCGCGGTGCGGATAGCGGCGATGCGCGGGCTCAAGCGGCTGGCGGCGATCCTGGCCGAGCAGCAGGCCGGCAGCGAGACCGGTCGGGACATGGACCGGGACATGGACCGGGACATGGACAAGGACGACTCAGGGGGAATGGAGGAGACCGGCGAGACGGGGCCTGGCCGGAACGGCCGGGGCTCGCGCACGGTGAAGGGTGCGGAGTATGGCTGAGCTCAGCGACGATGAGGCCGAGCGGCTTTTGGACGCTTTCCGCGCGTCCGGCCTGGTTCCGGCCCCCGTTCCCACTCCGGATCGACAGTCCGGAGTCAGAGACGGGGAGCGGCTTCCCGCGCCCGGACCTGCGGCTCTTCCGGGTACGGGAATTTCTGCCGTCGCCGGATCACCCTCGCGGATGCCATACTCGGCCGGCTGGGACGGCGCTGGAGATGCCACCGACGGCGCACACGGCCCGGCACGGTTCGACGGACGAGACGCAAGCGACGCCCGAGTACGAGACCTACCAGAGGCAGGACTCGGCGGTCCGGAGGCCCCGGAAGGGGCCCGGACGCCGGACTCGGACGCAGGCTCGGGGGACAGTGGAGGTGGCACGACCGTGAGCAGCGTGGACATCCTCGCCGGCCTCGGGCCGTCGGCGGAGGCGCGGGCGGTGGCCCGGGTGCTTTCGGCGGCGGCCGCGCCCCCGTGGCCGCACGAGCTGCGCGGGTACGAATCGGCGCGGCGGGCGTTCGAGAACGCCGGTGCGGCGCCGGTGCGCGGCGGTACGCACAGCGCCGGCACCAGGGCCGGAGCGGCCAGGGCCGGAGTCGGGGTGCCGCTGCGGCGGCTGATCGGCGTGAAGCTGGCCGCGGTGGCCGGGGCGCTGACCGTCACCGGTGTGGCGGTCGCGGCGGAGGCCGACGTGCTCCCATCGCCCATCCAGCGGGCCGCGCACCAGGTGCTCGGCGGCGTCGGCGTGCCGGACCCGGATCCGGGTCCGCGCGGGGAGCAGACGATGGCGTCCTCGCCGGGGACGTCCGGCGTTCCCGGTTCGCAGGGAGGCCCCGGGTCGCAAGGTCTGCCGGGGTCGCAGGGCTCGCAGGGTTCGCATCCTGGGCAGTTGCTGCCGCCGAACTCGCAGGGTACGGACCAGGCGTCCGACGGCGGCTCCAGCGCCGGTTCGCTGCCGGGGACGCCGGTCGGGACCGCCGACACGCCGGGGCAGAGCGCTGCTTCGACGCCGGCCGCGGACGTGCTGGCGCTGTGCCGTACCTACGTCGCGCACCAGGGCAACGGCGACGCGAACGGGAAGGGGAACGGCAAGGGCAACGGCGGTCTCAACGACCACGACCGGAGCCGGCTCGCCGCGCTGGCCGGGGGCGAGGACAAGATCAGCGCCTTCTGCGCGCAGGTGCTCGCGGCGGCGTCGGGCGCGCCGATCCCGCAGCCGACCGGCGCGTCGACGCCGACGTCGCCCACGTCCACACCGACTTCAAAGTCAGCGAGCCCGGATCCGTCGCACGATCACAAGCCGGCCGCTAACACGTCCAGCAGCGCCCCGGGTTTCGGCCCGGTCAGCACGTCCTCGCAGGACGGCGGCGGGGGCAAACACCGGCGGGTTCCGAAGTAGCCCCTCGCGGGCAGCCGAGCACGTGCCCTGACCTGCTGCGGTAACGGCACGCAGGTTTCGTACGCCTCTTCCGACAAGAGGGATTCGCGGCATGCGAGCCCGGCCGTACCCATCCCTGCCGGCCGGTCCTCCAGGCTGTGCCCCGCTGCGATGCGGCGGGGCACAACCATCATCGGATGGCGAAGGACGACGAACGGTGTGGACCCCGACTGGACGGCACGCGGTCCGCGGCACGGGCCGGCTCGCCGGGCGGGTCTCCGGGGCAGAGCGCGCCGTCGGAGCCTCGTCTGACGAGTTCGGGGTCACATCGGGGCGCGAGTTCGGGTACGAGCACTGGCACGAGTTCAGGTACGAGTACTTGGACGAGTTCAGGTACGAGTACTTGGACGAGTTCAGGTACGAGTACTTGGACGAACCCAGGTACGAGTACTTGGACGAGCACCGGCACGAGCACTTGGACGAACCCAGGCACGAGTACCGGCACGAGCCCCGCCGCGCCGCCGGTCCTTCGCCGCGCCCGCATCCCGGCGACGGCCCGCCGCGAGGTCCGTTCCCGCCTGGTGCCTATCCGCCGAGCCCCGACGGGTATCCCGGCCACGGAGTCCGTCCGGCCGGTGCTCCGCCGCCTCCGCCGGGACCCGGCCGACCGCCGCGGCGTCCTGGGGCCAGCTACTGTGCGGCGCTTCGCCGCAGGTCAGAAGCTGTGTAACGCCAGAGAAGCCTGTGACGCCTGTATTAACGGCGAGAAGGTGGCATCTCGTACAGCGTTCGGCTCCGGAACCCGTCGCCCATTCCCGGCGGGGCCCGGAGCCGAATGCGTTCATCCCGGGCCGGAGGCCCAGTCGGTCGGCGGGTTCACGCAAACTCTGTTGCGATCTGCGGCGCGGCTGCGGGACCTTGGTCGCCGATATGAATGAGAAGAACATGATCCGCTTGTCGAAGCGGATGTCGAGCTGGCTGCGCCACCATCCCGAGGCCATCGGCCTGACGATGGACGGCGCCGGCTGGGTGCGCGTCGACGAACTGCTCGCCAAGGCCGCCGCGCACGGGCAGGCGTTCAGCCGGGCCCAGCTGGACGAGGTCGTGGCCGAGAACAACAAGCAGCGGTTCGAGATCGACGACACCGGTGAGCTGATCCGGGCCCGGCAGGGGCACTCCGTGCCGGTCGAGCTCGGCTATTCGACTGCCGAGCCGCCAGAGGTGCTGTTCCACGGCACCGCGCAGAGCACGCTCACCCTGATCTGGCGCGACGGGCTGCTGCCGATGAAGCGCCACGCGGTGCACTTGTCGTCGGACAAGGACACGGCGGTGAAGGTCGGATCCCGGCACGGCAAGCCGGCGGTGCTGGCTGTCGCCGCCGCACGGATGCAGGCTGACGGCTACGCGTTCTCCGTGACGGGCAACGGGGTGTGGCTGAGCGATGCCGTGCCCGCGGAGTACCTGCGCGAGGTTTCCGCGTTCGGGTGATACATCTGACGAAATACCAGGTTGCCCCGGCCGCGGCCGGTCCGTCACGATCGTGCAATGCTCCTGACGATTACCGCGACGCCGCCGCCCGGCGCCGACTGGCCGGCCACTGACCTGGGCTTCCTGCTCCACAAGAACCCCGAGCGGGTTCAGGCCTTCGACGTGACCTACGGCAAGGCCCATGTGTTCTATCCGGCCGCCGGCCCGCAGGAGTGCACCGCCGCGTTGCTGCTTGAGGTCGATCCGGTCGCCCTGGTCCGCGGTCGCGGACGCAACAGCCCGGACTTCGCGCTGTCGCAGTACGTCAACGACCGGCCGTACGCGGCCTCGTCGCTGCTGGCGTCGGCCCTGGGCCACGTCTTCCGCTCGGCCCTGCGCGGCCGCTGCGACCAGCGTCCCGAACTCGCTGCCACCGCTCTACCGCTGCGCATCGAGGTGCCGGCTCTCATCTGTCGCGAGCCGGAGCTGGCCGCCGAGCTGTTCGAACCGCTGGGCTGGACGGTCCAGGCCGAGCCGGTGGCGCTGGACCCGGCCTTCCCGGACTGGGGCGCCTCGCGCTACACGAAGCTGACGCTGACCGGCACCCTCCGCCTGTCCGACGCGCTGTCGCACCTGTTCGTACTGCTGGCCGCGCTCGACGGCGCCAAGCACTACTGGGTCGCCAGCGACGAGGTCGACAAGCTGGTCCGCGTCGGCGAGGGCTGGCTCGGCGCCCACCCCCTGCGCGCCATGATCGCGCGCCGCTACCTGGCCCGCCGGCAGCCGCTGGTGCGCGAGGCGCTGGCGCGGCTGGCGGAGGTGGACGACGTCGAGCCGGAGGCGCTCGACAACGCGGTCGGGTTCGAGGAGGAGGCCGCCGCTCCGGCCGCCGAGATCGCATCCGCGTCGCAGAACACACCCCACCCACCCAGGGGGCTCACCCACCGAGAAGAGGAAGGCGCGCCAGGCGATCACGCCCAAGAATCCGCCGCCGCCCCGGCCGAGGTCAACGAATCCGATCCGAAGTTGGGCCACCCGAGCGAACGCAAGCTGTCCCTGGCCACCGCGCGCCGCGAAGCCGTCGTCGAGGCGCTGCACGAGGTCGACGCCGCGCGCGTCCTCGACCTCGGCTGCGGCGAAGGCGCGCTGCTGCGTGACCTGCTCAAGGACAAGGCGTTCAGCGAGGTCGTCGGGATCGACGTGTCGGCGCGTGCGCTCCAGATGGCCGCGCGCAAGCTTCGCGTCGACCGGCTGCCGGACCGGGTCAGGGCGCGCCTGACCCTGCGTCAGGGTGCGCTGACGTACACCGACGCGCGGCTCGTCGGCTACGACGCGGCCGTCCTGATGGAGGTCATCGAGCACGTCGACGCTCACCGTCTTCCCGCGCTGGAGCACGCGGTGTTCCGTGCCGCGCACCCGCGTGCGGTCGTGGTCACGACACCGAACGTCGAGTTCAACGTGCGCTACGAGACGCTCGAAGCCGGACGGCTCCGGCACGCCGACCACCGGTTCGAGTGGACGCGTGCGGAGTTCCGGGACTGGGCCGGACGGGTCGCGGCGGCGCACGGGTACGACGTGCGGTTCAAGCCGGTCGGCGAGATCGATCCGGAGCTCGGGCCGTCCACGCAGCTCGCGCTGTTCACCCTGAGCAAGAACGAGACCAACAACGAGACCACCGACGAGACCACCAACCAGACCACCAACCAGACCACCAACCAGACCAACAACGAGACCAAGAACGAGACCAAGAACCAGACCAAGAACGACAAGGAGGCTTCGGCAGATGTCTGACCTGACCACCCCCGGCCCGTCGTCGGCCGTGCCCGAGCCGCCGCCGACCACCCCCGGCCTCCCGCTGGCCGTTCCGGAACTGTCCCTGGTCGTCCTCATCGGCACCAGCGGCTCCGGCAAGTCCACCTTCGCCCGCAAGCACTTCCGCCCCACCGCCGTCGTCTCCTCCGACGCCTGCCGCGGCATCGTCGCCGACGACGAGAACGACCAGTCCGCGACCCCCGAGGCCTTCGCCCTGCTGCACCACATCGCCGGCGTCCGCCTGCGGCGCGGCCTGCTCACCGTCGTGGACGCGACCAACGTCCAGACCAAGGCGCGCGAGGCGCTGGTCAAGCTCGCCCGCGAGCACGACGTCCTGCCGGTGGCGATCGTCCTGGACATCCCCGAGCGCGTCTGCGTCGACCGCAACGCCCAGCGCGCGGACCGTGCCGACCTGCCGGCGCGCGTCATCGCGCGTCAGCGCCGCGAGTTGCGCAACGGGCTGCGGAACCTGTCGCGTGAGGGCTTCCGCAAGGTCCACGTCCTCAAGAGCGTCGAAGAGGTCGACCAGGCCGTCATCGCCTACGAGAAGGCCTACAACGACAAGCGCGATCTCACCGGCCCGTTCGACGTCATCGGCGACGTGCACGGCTGCCGGGCCGAGCTGGAGACGCTGCTCGGCACCCTCGGCTACGTGCTCACACGAGACGACCAGGGGCGTCCCGTGGACGCCGTGCACCCCGAGGGCCGCACCGCGGTCTTCGTCGGCGATCTCGTCGACCGCGGCCCGGACACCCCCGGCGTGCTGCGTCTGGCGATGGGCATGATCGAGGCCGGGCACGCGCTGTGCGTCAGCGGCAACCACGAGAACAAGCTGGTGCGCGCGCTCGACGGCCGCAACGTCAAGGTCGCGCACGGCCTGGCCGAGTCGCTGGCGCAGCTCGAAGGCGAGGACGAGGACTTCCGCAAGCGCGTGCGCACCTTTTGTGACGGTCTGATCAGCCACTACGTGCTCGACGGCGGCAACCTGGTCGTGGCGCACGCCGGCTTGAAGGAGGAGTTCCACGGTCGCGCCTCGGGCCGCGTCCGCTCGTTCGCGATGTACGGCGAGACCACCGGCGAGACCGACGAGTTCGGCCTGCCGGTGCGCTACCCGTGGGCCAACGACTACCGCGGCAAGGCGATGGTCCTGTACGGCCACACCCCGGTGCTGAACCTGGAGTGGGTCAACAACACGCTGTGCCTGGACACCGGCGTGGTGTTCGGCGGCCGGCTCAGCGCCCTGCGCTACCCGGAGCGCGAACCGGTGTCGGTCCCGGCCGAGAAGGTCTGGTACGAGCCGGTGCGGCCGTTGGAGGCCACGACGTTCGCCTCGGCCGAGGGCGTGGTGCGGCGCGACCCCGGCGTGCTGGACCTGGAGGACGTCCTCGGCCGTCGCACCGTCGAGGCGCGCCACCTGGGCCGCGTCACAGTGCAGGAGGAGAACGCCGCCGCGGCGCTGGAGGTGATGAGCCGGTTCGCGGTGGACCCGCGCTGGCTGGTCTACCTGCCGCCGACGATGGCGCCGTGCGGGACCTCGACGCTGCCGGGGTTCCTGGAGCACCCGGCGCAGGCGTTCGCGGCGTACCGGGACGAGGGCGTCAGGGAGCTGTTGTGCGAGGAGAAGCACATGGGCTCCCGCGCGGTGGTGGTGATCGCCCGCGACATGGAGGCCGCGCGCAACCGCTTCGGCGTCGAGGACGGCAGCACCGGTGCCGTGTACACCCGGACCGGACGGCCGTTCTTCGACGAGCCGGCGAAGGTCGAGGCGGTGTTGGCACGGGTGCGTGCGGCGATCGACACCGCCGGCGTGTGGTCGGAGCTGGAGACGGACTGGCTGTTGCTGGACTGCGAGCTGCTGCCGTGGTCGGCGAAGGCGATGGGCCTGCTGCGGGACCAGTACGCCGCGGTCGGCGCGGCGGCGCGGGCCTCGCTGACCGCCGCCACGTCGGTGCTCGGCGCTGCGGCGGCCCGCGGCCTGGACGTCGCCGACCTGGCCGCGCGCCAGGACCGACGCCTCGCCGACGCGCTCGCCTTCACCACGGCCTACGGCCGCTACTGCTGGCCGGTCGACGGCCTGGAGGGGCTGTGCCTGGCGCCGTTCCAGGTCCTGGCCTCGCAGGGGGCGAACCACGCCGTGACCAAGGGCAACGACTGGCACATCGCGCTGGCCGACAAGCTGGTCGCCGCCGACCCGGAGTTCTTCACGCGCACCGAGCGCCGCGTCGTCGACCTGGAGGACGAGGGCTCGGTCGCCGAGGCGACGGCCTGGTGGCAGGCCATGACCGCGTCCGGCGGCGAGGGCATGGTGGTCAAGCCGAGGCACGGCTTCACCGCAGGTCCGCGCGGCCCGGTGCAGCCGGGCGTGAAGTGCCGCGGACCGGAGTACCTGCGCATCATCTACGGCCCCGAATACCTGGAGTCGGCGAACCTGGACCGGCTGCGCAACCGCGGCCTGGGCCGCAAGCGCTCGCTGGCGAGCCGCGAGTACGCACTCGGGCTGGAGTCGGTGGAGCGGTTCGTGGGCGGGGAGCCGCTGTGGCGGGTGCACGAGGCGGTGTTCGCGGTGCTGGCGCTGGAGTCGGAGCCGGTGGACCCGCGGTTGTAGGACGGGCGGTTCGGACTGGCACCAGCTCCGGCTCCGGTCTCGGCGGCGGTTTCAGTCTGCTGCTGAGACCGGGGTCCGGCTCGGGCGAAACGTGGGTGCGAGCGCGCGCCGGGGTGTGCAACGGTAAGGCATGACCTGGCATGTGACAGCTGACATCGACGAGTTCGAGACCGTGGCCGGCGACTTCCTGCGCGCCGATCCTGTGCGGAACACCGTGCTGCTGACGGTGGTCGCATCGCTGAAGACCTCCGGAGCTACTACCTACAGCGACACCCCGCCCTACTTCGGCTGGTACGCCGACTCCGAGGTCCGTGCTGCGTTCCTGCGCACGCCGCCGATGCCGGCGATCGTGACCGATGCTCCGGCCGGCGCGGCGAGGGAGCTGGTCGAGGTGCTGGACGGTGCGCCCGGGCTCCACGCTCCCACCGCGACCGCGAGAGCTTTCGCACAGGCCTGGCATGCCGCGAACGGCCACGAGCCGAAGACGGCGTCGCAGCGAAGGCTCTTCCGCCTGGTAGATCTGACCCCGCCGCATCCCGCGCCGAAGGGCCGCGCCCGGCTGGTGACGGACGTCGATCGGGACCTGCTGGTCGAATGGTTCGCAGCCTTCGGCATCGATGTCGGCGAGCCGAGAGCGGACGCGGCGCGCGCGGTGGATCGGCGCCTGGAGAACGGCGAACTGTTGTTGTGGGAGCTGGATGGCGTCCCCGTCTCGATGGCAGGCGTGACGACGCCGATCGCGGGCGTGACGCGTGTGGCTCCCGTCTTCACACCGGCCGGGCTGCGTGGACGTGGCTACGCGGGCGCCGTCACCGCGGCCCTGAGCCGGCGTGGCTTGGACGCCGGTCACGAGGTGATCTTGTTCACCAATATCGCCAATCCCACCAGCAATGCCCTGTACCAGCGCCTCGGCTACCGGCCGATCGGCGACTGGACGGAGCTGGATCTCGCTTAGCCGAAAATAATGATTTCAACCAGCAGGTTCTCGTCTCTACTGTCGTCGTCGAGTCCATATCCGGACCCTGACCACCACGAGACGAGAAGCCCATGTCCACCCTGCGTGTCACCGCCGAACCCCTGACGATCCACGTCCATCCCAACGCCGACGCGTTGGAACTGGCGCAAGTCGGCCTGTACCGGGCCGTCGTCGCCAAGGGCGCGTTCCGGTCCGGTGATTACGCGATATACGTCCCCGAGCAGTCCGTCCTCCCGGCCGGGCTGATCGAGGAGCTGGGGCTGACCGGGCGGCTGGCCGGGTCCGGCAAGGACCGGGTCAAGGCCGTCCGGCTGCGCGGCGAGCTGTCGCAGGGCATCGTGTGCCGTCCCCAGGCGCTGGACGGCGTCGATCTCGCCGCGGCCCATGCCGCCGGGGAGGACTTCGCCGAGCTGTTGGGCGTCGTGAAGTGGGTGCCGCCGGTGCCGGTCAGTATGTCCGGGGACGTCGTCTCCGCCGCCGACCTGCTGCCGTGGACCGACATCGAGAACATCGCGCGCTACCCCGGCATCTTCGAGCCCGGCGAGCCGGTGTCCGCCACCGAGAAGGTGCACGGGACGTGCTGCATGCTCACGTACCTGGCCGAGGCCGGCGGGAACGGCGAGAACGGCGATCGCGGCAAGTACCTGGTGTCGTCCAAGGGCTTCGGGTCCAAGTACCTGGCCCTGGTCGAGAGCGACAAGAACCTGTACTGGCGCACCGCGCGGGCCCACCGCGTGCCCGAGGCCGCCGCGAAGATCGCCGAGGCCTACGGCGCGCGCCGCGTCGGCATCTACGGAGAGGTCTACGGCAAAGGCGTCCAGGACCTGGCCTACGGCGCCAACGCGCAGGACACGCCCGGTTTCGCCGCGTTCGACGTCTGCGTCGACATCGACGGCGTCGTCCGCTGGCTGGGGGCCCCGGAGTGGTCGCAGGCGCTGAGGGACACCGGCCTGGAGATCCCCCAGGTGCCGACGCTCTATGAAGGCCCCTACGATGAGGCCCTGTTGCTGGCCCTGGCCTCCGGCGAGGAGACCGTCAGCGGCACGGGCGCGCACATCCGGGAGGGCATCGTCGTGCGTTCGCAGCGGGAGCACGCGAACGCCGTGGTGGGGAGTCGCACGATCGGCAAGATCGTGTCGGCGGAGTACGTGACGAGGAGCGGGGGAACCGAATATGAGTGAGCAGGTAACCGTGGGGGAGCGACCTGAGCGTCCCCTGCTGTCCGAGGTCCTGGACCCGGAGGAACTGGCGCGCGAGATCGCCGCCGACAAGGTCACCCGCCGCACGCACCCGACCCTGCCGCTGTCGATCTACTCCTACAGCCGCGCCTGCCAGTACGAGCAGTACTGGACCCCCGTCACCACCCGCACCCGCGGCCTGATCGTGGACGACGCGACCGGCCGTGTGGCCGCCTGGTGCCTGCCGAAGTTCTTCAACCACGGCCAGCACGGCAAGTTCGACTACGCGCCGACGCTGCCGGACGAGCCGTTCGAGGTCTACGACAAGGTCGACGGCTCCCTCGGCATCGTCTTCCACCACGACGGTGCCTGGCACGTGGCGTCGAAGGGCTCGTTCATCTCCGACCAGGCCGCCTGGGCCCAGCGCTACCTCGCCAAGAAGGACACCTCCGCGCTGGACCCGTCGGTGACCTACCTCGCGGAGATCGTCTACCCCGAGAACCGCATCGTCGTGAACTACGGCGACCGCCGCGACCTGGTGCTGCTGGCCGCGTTCCGAGCCGATGGCGGGGAGCTGGCGCTGCGCGAGGCCGCCCCGGCCTGGGACGGCATCGGCACCGTGGTGCGTACCTACGACTGGTCGGACACCTTCGGCGTGCTGGCCGCGCTCGCGGAGAAGAACCAGCACCTCGACGGCTGCGACGCCACCGGCACCGACGCCGAGGGCTGGGTCATCCGCTTCGCCTCCGGCGTGCGCACCAAGACCAAGCTCACCGGCTACGTCTCGCTGCACTACCGGCTGACCAGCGTTGGACCGCGGCACCTGTGGCGCGCGCTGGCCGTCGAGCTGTACCCGGAGGCCACCGACGTGCAGATCGCGCAGGCCGTCGGGGTGCAGACCAACGAGGTCGTCGGGATGCGCCGGATCCCCGGCGGGCCGCTGGCACCGCTGCTGGAGGACGTGCCCGACGAGTACGACGCCTGGGTGCGCGGCGTCTGCGACGAGCTGAAGGCGCGCGCCGCCGAGCTCACCTCGACGATCGAGGACGCGCACCGCTCGCTGGCCCACCTGGCCGGCGACCGGGGTGCGTACGCGCGGGCCGCGAAGGAGTTCGACGGCTTCGTGCGCGCCGGGATGTTCCTGCTGGTGGACGGCCGGCCGATCGCGATGCACGTGTGGCGCGCGGTGAAGCCGGAGGCGACGGACGCGTTCCGGGACGACGACGAGGGCTGACGAGGCCTGATGAGGCCTGACGAGGTCTGACGAGGCCTGACCATGGCCGGCGACGGCCGCCGACGGCTGACGGGGGTCGACGGCGGCCGCCGCCGGCCGACGTGCAATGACCGAAGCGATGAATGAGGACTGATGGACGACGACTACTTCGACGACGCGCTCCCGGGCGCCGGCCCGGACCCGGTGCCCACCGGCCCCGGCGTGCAGGCCGCCAAGCCGGTGGTGCACATCATGCGCGGGCTCCCGGCCTCGGGGAAGTCGACCCTGGCCCGGCGGATGATGGCCGAGGCCGAGGGCCGGATGCGCCGCGTCAGCCTGGACGAGCTGCGCCGGATGATGGACGACAACGACGGCTCCAAGCGCCTGGGCCGCCGGCACGAGGAGACCGTGCTGGCGGTGCAGGACGCCGTGGTGCTGGCCGCGGTCGAGGGCGGGTTCGACGTCGTGGTGGACAACACGCACCTGGTCTCGCGGATCCCGAAGCGGCTGAAGACCCTGCTCGGCGGCCGGGCGGTGTTCGAGGTGCACGACCTGACCGACGTGGACGTCGAGGAGTGCGTCCGGCGCGACGCGCAGCGTCCCAACCCGGTGGGGGAGGAGCACATCCGGGCCATGGCGCTGCGGCTGGCCTCCACGAAGTCCTCGGGCTGGAAGCTGACGGCGGCGGACCTGAACGCCGTCGTACCGGTCCAGACCTATGTCGCGGACCCGGCGCTGCCGGCGGCGGTGCTGTGTGACATCGACGGCACGCTGGCCGACAACACGAACCGCGGCCCGTACGACTGGGCGAAGGTGGAGAGTGACGAGCTGATCATCGCGACCGCTGACGCGCTCGTCGCGTTCGCCGCGCGCGGGGACCGCATCGTCCTGATGTCGGGGCGCGGCGACGACGTGCGCGAGGGCACGGAGCGCTGGCTCGCGGCGCACGACGTGAAGTACGACGAGCTGTGGATGCGCAAGGCCGGCGACACGCGGGCGGACGACATCGTGAAGAGCGAGCTGTTCGACGCGCACGTGCGGGACCGGTTCGCGGTCCGGGTCGTGCTGGACGACCGTTCGCGGGTGGTGGCTCTGTGGCGGCGGATGGGGCTGACGTGCTGGCAGGTGGACTACGGGGACTTCTGAGATACAGATGAGTTACGACGGATGAGATACGGAGCCGGCGTCGGCGCAGTGCGCTCGGCACCAGCCGCGCCGGCTCACTCGGGATCCTCGGCGAACAGCGCTGGCACGCGCCGGTCCGGGCGGGTCAGGCGTCGAAGCCGCCGCAGTGGACAGCCCCGACGGATGTCGGAGTCGATCGTTAGCGTCTGCCGCATGGGAATCCTGTGCGACTACTTCGCCGCCGCCGACGATGCCACGGCGGCCGCCGCGCTCGACATCGTCGGCGGGCCGGGCGGACGGCTCTCCGAGCACGGGTTCCAGGTCGTGTCGACCAAGGACTTCAACCCCTTCGCCGACGTCGCGACGGTCGAGGTGGCACTGACCGGGGAGATCTGGGAGGACGTCTGGGACCGCAGGCCCCGGCCGGTCGCGATGCGCGACGAGGGCGAGCGCCTGGTGGTGCCGATCGCGGAGGGGGCGTGTGCGGCGCTGGTCGCGGCCACCGGGCCCGCGCTCAAGGCGGCCGCGGTCGCGCTGGCGCGGAGTGTGGCGGTGCCGGGGCGGGCGTTGGCCGACACCGGGCCGATCGTCGGCCTGCTGACCGAGCTCCGCGCGCTGGCTCGGGGCGCGAGCGAGCGTGGCGAGCGGGTGTATTGCTGGCTTTGCGTGTGAACGCGGGCGAAATTCATTGCACGACCGGTTCGCACCCTGCCACTGTGACCGTTCATGAGCTCATCGCCGTCGAAACCGTCTGATCTGGTGACCGCCGGGGACGTCGTCCTCATGCAGGGGCTGGCCCGGCGCCTGGTCGCGATCCGGCCCGATCTGGTGAACCCCGGCGCGTCGTTCGGCGGGCTGGCCTGGATCTGGGGCAAGGGGCACGGTTCGGCCGGGAACTGCTGGCGGCGCGCGTTGTGGTTCGCGGACACGCCGTCCGGCAAGGAGCTCGTCGCCTGGGCGTGGGCCGGGCTGCCGCGGTGGGTGCGCAGCAGCGACGGCTCGGTCCGGAAGGTCGAGGACGCCTCGCTCACCTTCCAGGTGCACCCCGACCACGCCGAGCTGATCGACAAGGTCATCGCTTGGTTCGAGGGCGTCGCGCCGGACGTCGACCGGCGCGTGGTCATGACGGACACCGACAAGGACATGGTGGTGCGCTGGACGGAGTTCGGCTACCGGCCCGATCCCGCTGCCGCCGGGGAGTGGACGCGTCTGAACGAGCGCGGCCTGGCCGAGCGGGACCCGGACGACGTCGCGAAACCCATGCTGCCGGAGGGGTACCGGTTCCGGACGGCCGCCGAGGTCCCGGCCGCGGCGGTGGCACAGGCGCACCTGGACGCGTGGCATCCGTCCACGTACTCGGTCGAGGCGTACCAGGGAGTGCGGACGACGGCGGGCTACCGCGAGGACCTGCACTTCCTGGTCGAGGCACCGGACGGGACGATGGCGGCCTCGACGATCGTGTGGCTCGACGAGGCCAACCGGACCGCCGAGTTCGAGCCGGTGGGGACGCACCCGCGCTTCCGCAGGCGAGGGCTGGGCCGGGCGCTGCTGCTGCACGCGATGGGCGCCGCGCGGGACGCCGGCGCCGGGCACATGACGGTCGCCTGCCTCGGGGCGCCTGGGAATGCCGCGCTGCGGTTGTACGAGGGGCTCGGGTTCCGGGAGCTGAGTCGCGACACGGCGCTGGTCAAGCGGAAGGCGGGTTGACGAGGAGGCGGGGGCTCGGGTCCAGGCGGACGGCCGGGGCTGAGGCGGATGCCAGCCTGGGCGCCAGTTGCGGCCTGCGTGCGAACGGGAGTTGGGCTGGTCGCTGGCTGCGGTCCGGGCTGAGACGGATGCCAGGCCGGTCGTCGGTCGCCGGTCGTGTTCAAGCGGAAGGCGGGCTGATCGCCGACTGCGGTCCGGGCCAAGACGGATACCAGACCGGTCGCCGGTCGCGTTCACGTGGAGGGCAGGCTGGTCGCCGACTGCGGCCGGGGCCAAGACGGATGCCAGACGGGTCGCCTGCCGCAGCCCGTGTTCAAGCGGAAGGCGGGCTGATCGCCGACTGTGGTCCGGGCCAAACCGGGCGGCAGGCCAGTCGCCGGCTGCGGCCCGCGCGAACGGAAAATGGGCTTATCAGTCTGCTGTGGTCTGGGCTGAAGTCGAAGGCGGCTGGCGGGCTCGCGGCGGTGCGTGCCGAAGCGGCCAGTCCGGCCGTCAGTCGGTTGCGATGATCGTCGCCACCCCGCGTTTTCCAGCACCTCCCGAGCCGGTAGCGCCATGCTTTCCGCCGCCGTGAGGCCGCTCGCGGCCGAGTGCGCGTCGGCGATCCGCAGTCCGAGCACGAGCACGAGGCCAGCACAAGCACGAACACGGCGCATGGGGCATGGCGCACGCCGCCACGGGGCGCGGCCCGGCCGGTCCCGGCGACACCAGCGGCACCGGGTCCGGCCAGAGCGATCAGCGACCGGCGATCAGCGACCAGCGCCGGCTCAGCAGAAGTGGCCGGAGTCGACCCCTTCGTTGAGCGCGTTCCAGGTGTTCGGGCCGATGATGCCGTCGGGGTTGGTGGCGCCCATGCAGTGGATCTGGAAGTTCTTGACCGCGGCCTCGGTGTTCTGGCCGAAGTCGCCGTCGGTGCGCACGCCGTTGTAGGGGCCGTTGCCGTAGTTGGTCGAGTGGCCGTAGGCGTAGGCGACGTCGAGCTCGCACTGGGCCTGGTACACCGCGAGGCCCTGGCTGCCGACGTACAGCTGCGGCTGGGCGTTCGTGTAGCTGCAGAAGTTCGAGGTGGCGGCCTGCGCCGGCGCGCTGGCGGCCATCGTGCCGCCGCTGATGGCCAGAACGCCGACGACGGCCGCGATGAAGCGGCGCCGCGTCGGCAGAGCGAGCGAGAGGTTCGCCATGGTTTTCTTCCCCTTCGGAAGGACGTTGTCTGTGATGACCGCGGTCAGGTGCCGAAGTCGTCACGAAGACCATGGCGAAGGGGTGTGGCATTTCCGTGCGACCGCTGTGGAAGCCGCGTGGCACCAGACGGGAGGGTCGCGGCGTCGGCGGCCGTCCGAGTTCAAGCCAGCAGCGCGCGTACCTTGGCGGCGACCTGTGCCACGTCCACGGGCGTCGAGGTGTCGACCGTCAGCAGCTGCCCGACGCCGATCGGCGCGTGGAAGTCCGCCTCCCAGCGCTCGGAGCTCAGCTCCTGGTCCGGATGCACCGCGTGGCGCTCTCCGGCGGCGGCACGCTCGCGGAACCGCTGCATGACCACGTCCTTCGGCGCGGTGCAGTACACCTCGACCAGCTTCCCGCCCTCGCTCAGTGCGCGCAGCGAGGCGTTCTGCTGCTCGTGCCCGGTCCAGAAGTTGGCCTCAAGTACGCACTCGGGCGCGTCAGCCGCCAGTACCCACAGCAGCTCCATCGCCGCCGCCCCCAGGCGCCGCGACCACCCGGCCTCGACCGGCCCGCTCTCCACCGATCCGGTCTCCGCCAGGACGTCGTGAATCCGTTCCTTGATGCTGTCCTTCGCGAACAGCGGCATGCCCAGGGCCCGGGCCAGCGGCCGGGCGATGGTCGTCTTCCCGACGCCAGGCGCGCCGGAGATCATGACTATGGTGCGATGAAAGGGTTCTGGGTCGTTCACAGTCACAGGAACGTTTTACCCTCGCCCCGATACGTCGGGACCGAGCGGACCACCTCATCGCCCGAGATCAGGTGCAGCACGTCGAACCGCTCGCACAGCTCGCCGGCCTTGGTGTGCCGGAACCACACCCGGTCGCCGACCCGCAGGCTCGCGGCGACCTTCCCCAGCAGCGGCGTCTGCACCTCGCCGGCGGCCTCGTTCGGGTCGTACGACAGCCCCGGCGGCAGGTACGGCTGCGGCAGCCGGTCCTTGCCGGCCGCGCCGGAGGCCGGGTAGCCGCCGCCGAGCGCGGTCGCGGTCTCCGGGCCCGGGCGGCGTACCACCGGCAGCGCGAACAGCGCCGCGGGCCGGCCGCGGAAGGCCCGGTAGGAGTCGAACAGCCACGGCTGGTACAGCCCGGAGCCGGCGGCGATCTCGGTGACGGCTTCCTCGGCGGTGGTCCGCTCGATGCTGCCGGTGCCGCCGCCGTTGACGAACTCCAGCGGCGCCAGCTCCCGCACCGCCTCCACGATCGCGCCCCGGCGCGCGGCCAGTTCCCGGGCCGACCGGCTCTGCATGGCGCGGATCGCGGCGCCGCGCAGCGGGCGCCCGGGCGGGGCGTCGCCGACGCCGGCGATCTGCGACTCGTAGCCCATCAGGCCGACCAGCTTGAACCCGTCGCGCCGCAGCACCTCCCGGGCCATCGCCGCGACCTGCGCCGGGGTGTGCAGCGGGGAGCGGCGCGCGCCGATGCGGATGCGGCCGCCGGCGGCCACGAAGGCGGCGTCGATGTCGATGCAGACCCGGATCGGGGCGGCCTGGCCGCCGGGCGTGCCGGCCGCCGACTTCTCGATCAGGTCCAGGTGGTCGGTGCTGTCGACCATGACCGTGACGGCGGCCAGCGCGGTGGGGTCGGCGGCCAGTTCGGCGTAGGCGACGCGGTCGGCGGAGGGGTAGGCGACCACGATGTCGTCGAAGCCCTCGGCGGCCAGCCACAGCGCCTCGGGCAGTGTGAAGCCCAGGATGCCCTGGTAGCCGGGCCGGCTCAGCACTTCCTCCAGCAACGCCCGGCAGCGCACCGACTTACTGGCCACGCGGATCGTCTTGCCCGCGGCGCGGCGGGTCAGGTCCGCGGCGTTGGCGTGGAACGCGTCCAGGTCGACGGCGGCGAACGGGGGTTCCAGGGCGGCGGTCGCGGTGTCGAGGCGGCGGCGGTCCGCTTCGGGGCCGGGCGGGGTGGGGGGCATGTCCATCAGCCTCGCACAGGCGAGCGGCGAAGTGGTAGGCGCAAGAGCCGGGTTCGGGTTACGCCGGTGGTGGCCAGACGGCTAGTGTTCTGGGGTTCGAACGTGGATAGGGGTGTTGAGGTGCACGCGGAGCGGAATGCCTGAGCGCTGGTGGGTGGGTGCGGCGGCGAGCGTCGTGGTGGGGGCCGCCGTCGCGGTCGGCGCGGTGCTGGCCACGTCCGGGTCCGCACAGGCGGTCAAGCCGGTGGTGGTGCCGTCCACGCAGGCCGCGGACGAGTCGGTGCGGGCGATGTGGCGGACGAAGCCGGTGGAGCAGGTGTTTCCCGAGACCGTCACGTTGGGCAGCCAGTACGTGCGCCTGGGCGTCACCGCCGCGGCCGGGTGCGACGTGCTGCCGAAGGGCTTCGTGTCGGAGCTGGCCGTGGACGCCCCCGGCACGTCCTGCGTCAGGGTCCTGCGTGCCACCTACACCGACGTCACGCAGACCGTCTTCGCGACCGTCGGGGTGGTCGTCGTCGGCGGCGACCCGGTCGCCCGCGACAAGGTGTGGCGGGAGTGGTCGCCGGACGCGGACGCCAAGCGGCCGGAGCTGATGCCCGACGTGTTCCCCGTTCCCGGGACCGTGGCCGCGCACTTCGCCGACCGCCAGCGTGTGGTGTGGAACTCCCAGGCCTCCAACGACGGCTCGTACCTCGTGTACGCGGTGTCGGGGTTCGCCGACGGCCGCGCCGGTTCCAGCGACGCGCAGCTGCGCGCCGGATCCGGCAAGGCCCTGGTCGCCGACTCCCCGCCGGTGCAGGCCGCCTCCGGGCTGTCCGACCTGTTCGCCACCGAGTTCGCCAACCCGGAGAAGGGCCAGTGACGATGCTGCGCCGAGCCTCGGCCCTGGCCGCCGCCGCCATGCTGCCGGTGCTGATCGCGGCGCCCGCGGCCCGGGCCGACCAGGTGCGGTCGGCGCAGTGGCCGATCAGCTTCCTGAACCTGCCGCAGGCCTGGAAGACCACGAAGGGCGCCGGGATCACCGTCGCGGTGCTCGACACCGGCGTCGTCGGCACCCGCGCGGACCTGACCGGCCAGGTGACCACCGGACCGGACCTGGTCGGCGGCAGCGAGAAGCCGGGCGACCCGGACTGGGGCGTGCACGGCACCGGGATGGCGTCGGTGATCGCCGGACACGGCCACGGCCCCGGCGGCACCCAGGGCGTCATCGGTGTCGCGCCGGCCGCGAAGATCCTGTCGGTGCGGGTGATCCGGGACGACGAGAGCCCGGACCGCGGCCTGCTCCAGGCCTCGCACACGCCGATCTCCGAGGGCATCAAGTACGCCGTCGACCACGGCGCGCAGGTCATCAGCATGTCGCTGGGCGGCACCGTGCCCGGCGCGGACAGCGACGCCACCAACGAGGCCGGCGCGGTGCGCTACGCGATCGCGCACGGGGTGTCGGTGGTGGTGTCGGCGGGGAACTCCGGCGACAAGCCGGACAAGGACGTGACCGAGTACCCGGCCGGCGAGCGCGGGGTGATCGGGGTGGCGGCGGTGGACGAGAAGGGCCGGCGCGCGTTCTTCTCCTCGACCGGCTGGGACGTGGCGGTCGCCGCGCCCGGCGTCGACATCCCGATGGCGCTGCCGATCAACGACGCCGCCGGGAACACCTACGCCGACTTCGGACCGGAGATCGGCCCCGACATCCTGGTCGGCGCCGGGACCAGTCCGGCGTGCGCGTACGTCGCCGGGGTCGTGGCCCTGATCCGGTCGGCGAACCCGGCGCTGAGCCCGGAGCAGGTGGCGCAGATCGTGAAGGACACCGCCTCGCACCGGCCGGCCGGCGGCCGCGACGACCAGCTCGGCAGCGGGATCGTGGACCCGGTGGCGGCGTTGAGGGCGGCCGCGGGGGTGGCCGGGCAGCCGGCGACCCCGAAGGGCCCGGCGTATCAGGGCGCGAAGTACTTCGGGTTCGGCCCGGAGGCGGTCGCCGATCAGACCATCGGCGGGCTGAGCACGCGGCAGCGCGGGATGGTCGACGCCGCGGTCGCCTTCAGCGGCTCGCTCGTGCTCGGCGGCTGGCTGGCGGTGCGCGGGCGGCGGCGGGCCCGGGCCGCGCAGCTCGCGGGCGTCGGGGGCGCCGGCGGCCTCGGTGGCATCGGGGGCCCCGCCGGAGCGGTGGGCGGCCCCGGCGTGCCGGTGACCGCCTGGGCCGCCACTAAAGTCGAGCCCATGACCGACTTCGCTGGACGCACGCTGGCCCCTTCCGCCTTCCCGACCGACGACGGGACCGCGGACCCGGCGCTGCTGGCCGTCCTGGAAGCGCACGGCCGGGGCGAGGCGGCCGTCGAGCACGCCTACGGCTACCTGCTCAACGCCCGGGTGCTGGCGCCGATCGTGGCGGTGCTCGGCGAGGCCGAGGAGGTGCCGGACGAACAGGGCCGGAACCTGCGCCGCGACAAGAACAGCGACATGGCGCTGGTGACGCTGGTCGCCCCGGACGGGACGCGGGCGCTGCCGGTGTTCACCTCGGTGGAGGCGCTCGTCACCTGGAACCCGGAGGCCCGGCCGATGCCGGTGGCGTTCCCGCGGGCTTGTGCGGCCGCGAAAGCCGAGGGTGCGGAGGTCGTGCTCGTCGACCTCGCGCGGCCGTCGTTCCTGGAGGTCGAACCGGCGGCGGTGCGGGCGTTCGCGGCCGTGCTGGAGAAGCAGGGCGAGGCCGGCGAGGCCGGAGACACCACTGAGGCCAACGCCGCCTACGGCACCGCGGAGAGTGCTGAAGCCGCCGAAGAAGCCAGCTGAGAGCAGCTTCTGAGAAGCAGCCCCTAAGAACGCGCGTAAACAGCCCCGGTGAACTTCTCACCGGGCCCCTGCCCCGGCTCGTCCGGGTACGGCGAAGCCTCCCGGAACGCCAGCTGCAGCGTCCGCAGCCCGTCGCGCAGCGGCGCCGCGTGCTGCGACCCGATCTCCGGGGCGGCCGCGGTGATCAGCCCGGCCAGCGCGGTGATCAGCTTGCGGGCCTCGTCCAGGTCCAGATCGTCCTCGCCGCCCTCGGCCAGGCCCAGCTTCACCGCCGCCGCGCTCATCAGGTGGACCGTCACCGTCCCGATGACCTCGACCGCGGGGACGTCCGCCAGATCGCGCTGCTCGCTCGGTTCGTCGGCGTCGGCGTCAGCGTCAGCGTCGGCGGGAATGCCCTGGGGTTCGGGGGTGTTGTCGGTCACTGCGGCTCCTCGCGGCGGATGTTTCCGTGTACGGATCAAGCTTCCCACGCTGGGGCAGTGACCTCGCGGTCACGACCACCGGCCGGAAGCTGCTAGTATCGGTTCCACGACCGATCGGGCACGCTCGCGTGCCTCGATCCGCAAGCGGAGATTCCATCTCCCACCTGGTTTGCCTCCGGGCGGACGGGTTCCGGTCACACAGCCTCACGCCGAAGGGTGTGCGGGCGGCGCTCGCGCTCGTCCCGGCAACCCCTGCGGCGTCGGTCAGTCCGGTGGTGGAGCCTCGCATGCGTGTCGTGCGGGGCTTTTGTGTTTTTCGCAGGGGCCGCGCACCGAAGAAGACCCCGGGCATCGAGCCCAAAACGTAGGAGGCCCCATCAGCACTGAGCCCCGTATCAACGACCGGATCCGCGTTCCCGAAGTGCGGCTGGTCGGCCCCAACGGTGAGCAGGTCGGCATCGTGTCGATCCAGGACGCGCTCCGGCTGGCTCAGGAGCAGGACCTCGACCTGGTCGAGGTCGCGGCGACCGCGCGCCCGCCGGTCGTCAAGGTCATGGACTACGGCAAGTACAAGTACGAGTCCGCCCTGAAGGCCCGTGAGGCGCGCAAGAACCAGGCGCACACGGTCATCAAGGAGATGAAGCTCCGCCCGAAGATCGACCCGCACGACTACGAGACCAAGAAGGGTCACGTGGTGCGGTTCCTGAAGGCCGGGGACAAGGTCAAGATCACCATCATGTTCCGCGGCCGGGAGCAGTCCCGGCCCGAACTCGGCCGGCGGCTGCTGAGCAAGCTCGCCGAGGACGTGGCCGAGCTCGGCTTCGTGGAGTTCGCGCCGAAGCAGGACGGCCGCAACATGATCATGGTCCTCGGCCCGCACAAGAAGAAGACCGAGGCCATGGCCGAGGCCCGCGCGGCCAAGGAGCAGCGCAAGGCCGACGCCTCCGGCGCGTCCGGCGAGGTCGAGCACGCCGAGCCCGGCGAGCTCACCGAGTCGATCGAGCCGATCGAGTCGGCGGAGCCGGTGGAGTCGGCCGAGCCGGCCGAAGCCGCCGTCGTCGGCGCGGCCCAGGCCACCGAAGAGCAGTCCTGACCCCGGTCAGGCCGGACCGGCCCCGAGGGCTCGGCCCCCCGCACTAGCTGCGGGGCGGTCGTCCCGGGGCGAGAGCGAGAGCGGATCCGTGTGGGTAGCACCCCGCGGATCCGCCCCATGTGAAGGAGAAACGGCGCCATGCCGAAGCAGAAGACCCACAGCGGTGCCAAGAAGCGTTTCAAGGTGACCGGCTCGGGCAAGATCATGCGCGGCCAGGCCGGCATGCGCCACAACTTCGAGCGCAAGTCCTCGGAGTACACCCGCGCCCACACCGGCGAGGTCGAGGTGGCCAAGAACGACGTCAAGCGCATCAAGCGGCTGCTGGGCCGCTGAGGCACCCCGCGGCGCATCGCCCCCCGACCTAGTTACTGAGCAGGAGATAGAACAATGGCACGCGTCAAGCGGGCAGTGAACGCCCAGAAGAAGCGCCGGGTCGTCCTGGAACAGGCCAGCGGCTACCGTGGCCAGCGCTCGCGCCTGTACCGCAAGGCGAAGGAGCAGGTCACCCACTCCCTCGTCTACGCCTACCGGGACCGCAAGGACCGCAAGGGCGACTTCCGCCGGCTGTGGATCCAGCGCATCAACGCCGCGGTCCGCGCCGAGGGCATGACCTACAACCGGTTCATCCAGGGCCTGCACCTGGCGAACGTCGAGGTCGACCGCAAGATGCTGGCCGAGCTGGCCGTCAACGACGCCGAGGCCTTCCGCGCCCTGGTCGACGTCGCGAAGAAGGCGCTGCCCTCCGACGTCAACGCGCCGAAGACCGCCGCGTAAGTCCTGGCGATCCAGCCCCACTTCGCCAGTCAAGCCAGTGAGGCACGGTGAGCGATGAGCGAGGCGAGTCCTGAGCTGTCCAACCCGCGCGCACCCCGCGCGGTGGCGGCCCGGCGGCTCGCCTCGCGGTCGTTCCGGGCCAAACAGGAGCTGTTCCTGGCCGAGGGGCCGCAGGCGGTGCGCGAGGCCGCCGAGCTCGACGGGGTGCTGGTCGAGCTGTTCACCACCGGCGAGGCCGCGGACCGGTACGGCGAGATCGTCGCCGCCGCCCGCAAGCAGGGCTCGAAGATCACCGTCGCGACCCCTGATCTGGTGGAGTCGCTGAGCGAGACCGTGACGCCGCAGGGCCTGATCGGCGTGTGCCGGTTCCTGGACGTCCCGCTCGAATCCTTCCTCGCCGCGCGCAGCCCGAAGCTGGTCGCGCTGCTGACGCATGTCCGCGACCCCGGGAACGCCGGGACCGTGATCCGCTGCGCCGACGCCGCCGGGGCGGACCTGGTGGTCGTCACCTCGGAGTCCGTCGACGTCTACAACCCCAAGGCCGTGCGCGCCTCGGCCGGCAGCCTGTTCCACGTGCCGGTCTCCGTGGGGGTGAGCGCCGAGCAGGCTGTCAGTGCTCTGCGTGCGGCGGACTTGCGGATCCTGGCCGCCGACGGCACCGGCGCGGCCGACCTCGACGACGAGCTCGACGCCGGCCGGCTGGCGCGGCCCACATGCTGGATGTTCGGCAACGAGGCCTGGGGACTGCCCGAAGCGCTGCTGGGACTGGCCGACGAGGCGGTCCGGGTGCCGATCCACGGCCGGGCCGAGAGCCTCAACCTGGCGACGGCGGCAGCAGTGTGCTTATATTCCTCTGCCCGGGCGCAACGCTAGGCGCGTCCGATGTGAGTCCGCTCCGAGTCCGCAGGCGGTCAGGGTGGCGAATGGTTCGCCACTGTGGTCGATGATCCGTCGGAGCGGAACGATAGTCTGGCCGATCATCGCCAAGGTGACGCACAAGGCGCGCAGCGCGACGACAGCGAGGGCAGGCAGGAGGACCGTCAGGTGACCGTTTCGGTCGGCGCACGCGGTGCGCGATCCGGCATGCAGCTGTTCGCCGGCGCCCTGGACGGCCTGCTGGTGCCCGACGACCTGCCCGACGGGTTCGTCGCCGCCGACACCGACGGCCTGGTGCGGGTCTTCAACCGCGCCGCCGTGACGCTCACCGGGATCCCCGCCGACGATGCCCTGGGCCGTCCGTTCGACGAGGTGTTACCGCTGCGCACGGTCGACGGCCGCGACTGGTGGCGGCTCACCGACCCCTACGGCGGCCTGAGCATAAGGACCGGCCATCGCGAGGCGCAGCTGTTCCTGCCGGACGACCCGGAGCAGGACGACCCCGAAGCCGGCACCGAACTGCTCGTCACCGCGCGCTACCAGCGCCGCGACGGCCGCTCGACGCCGGTCACCGGCCTGGTCGTGGCGCTGCGCGGGACCCAGGCCCGGCGGCGCCGGGAGCGCCGGCAGTCCGATCTGATCGCGACCGTCGCGCACGAGCTGCGCTCGCCGCTGACCAGCGTGAAGGGCTTCACCGCGACCCTGCTCGCGCGCTGGGACCGGTTCACCGACGACCAGAAGCGGATGATGCTCCAGACCGTCGACGCCGACGCCGACCGCGTGGTGCGGCTGATCGCCGAGCTGCTGGACGTCGCCCGGCTGGACTCCGGCCGGATGGAGCTTCACCGGGTCCCGGTGGACCTGCGCGAGCTGATCACCGACCAGGTGCGCGCCTGCGTGGCGCAGGGCGTGCCGGAGGAGACGTTCCGGACTCGGATCCCGCGCGGGCTGCCGCCGGTCGCCGCCGACCCGGACAAACTGCGTCAAGTCCTGGCTAATCTTTTGGAAAACGCCGTGCGGCACGGCGGGGGGACTGTCACTATTGAGGTGCGGGCCGAGTTGGGCCCGGACGCATCTGCGGGAGCAGGGTCGAGGCATCGACCCGACCCGCAGGGATGTTCGGATCGGCCCCACCCAGACAGTCTCCATACTGAAGGTGTGTCGAGCGTGGCGGTTGCGGTGAGCGACGAAGGTCCCGGGATCCCCGAGGACCAGCTCAACCGCGTCTTCACCCGCTTCTGGCGGGGTGGTCGCCGGGGTGGGACCGGCCTTGGCCTGTCCATCGTGAAGGGTCTGGTGGAAGCGCACGGCGGACTGGTGTCCGTCGGTAACGGGCCCGATGGTGGCGCGCGCTTCCGATTTACGCTGCCCGTCGCGTAGGGATCTTCCCGGCGCGCGGGCTTCTCGCGTTCCCGCATGGGCGGAATCTGTGTTCGTTCCATGGCCCCCTTAGACTCGGCTAGTACCTCGCCGACCTCGCGGGGCCATTAATCCATGGAGACAACAACAACATGTCGGCACCGAACAAGTCGTACGACCCGGTGGAAGTCGAGGCGGTGAAGCCCGACGAGGTCGCCCGCCACCGGGCCGACGCGCTGGCCGCGATCGCCGCCGCGACCTCGTTGGACGAACTGCACCAGGTGAAGATCGCCGTGACCGGCGACCGCGCGCCGCTGGCGCTGGCCAACCGGGAGATCGGCGCGCTGCCGCCGGCCGCCCGCGCCGAGGCCGGCAAGCGCATCGGCGAGGCCCGGGGCGCGGTGAAGGCCGCGCTGGCCGAGCGGCAGGAGGCCCTGGAGGCCGAACGCGACGCGCGGGTCCTGGTCGAGGAGGCCGTGGACGTCACGCTGCCGTGGGACCGCGCCCCGCGCGGCGCCCGGCACCCGCTGACCACGATCCAGGAGCGGATCGCGGACATCTTCGTGGCCATGGGCTACCAGGTGGTGGACGGTCCCGAGGTCGAGGCCGAGTGGTACAACTTCGACGCGCTGAACTTCCCGCCGGACCACCCGGTGCGCGATCTTCAGGACACGTTCTTCGTCGCGGGCAAGAACGAAGGGGAGGGCAGCGGCATGGTGCTGCGCACCCACACCTCCCCGGTGCAGGCGCGCACGCTGCTGGAGCAAGGCGCCCCGGTGTATGCCGTCTCCCCGGGCCGCACCTACCGCACCGACGAGCTCGACGCCACGCACACCCCCGTGTTCAGCCAGATCGAGGGTCTGGCCGTCGACGAGGGTCTGACGATGGGCGACTTGAAGGGCACCCTGGACCACTGGGCCAACGCCATGTTCGGCGACGGCGTGGTGACCCGGCTGCGTCCGCACTTCTTCCCGTTCACCGAGCCCTCGGCCGAGGTCGATCTGCAGTGCTTCGTCTGCAAGGGCGCCTCGGTCGGCGACCCGGACAACCCGTGCCGCACCTGCGGCTCGGAGGGCTGGATCGAGTGGGGCGGCTGCGGCATGGTCAACCCGCGCGTGCTCATCGCGTGCGGCGTGGACCCCGAGCGCTACAGCGGGTTCGCCTTCGGGATGGGTCTTGAGCGGAGCCTGATGTTCCTGAACAACGTGCAGGACATGCGGGACATGATCGAGGGAGACGTGCGCTTCACGCTCCCGTTCGGGATGGAGATCTGATGCACGTCCCCTACTCCTGGCTGCAGGATTACGTCGCGCTGCCGGACGGGACCACCGCTTTCGCGGTCGCGGACAAGCTGACCCGGACCGGCGGCGGCAAGCTGGAGACCATCGAGCGCGTCGGCGAGGGCCTGACCGGGCCGCTGGTCGTGGGCCAGGTCGCCGCGATCGAGGAGCTGACCGGGTTCAAGAAGCCGATCCGGCACTGCCAGGTGGTCGTCACGGCCGCCGCCGAGGGCCCCGGTTCGGCCGCCGACCCGCAGCTGATCGTCTGCGGCGCCCGCAACTTCGCCGTCGGCGACCACGTGGTCGTGGCGCTGCCCGGCGCGGTGCTGCCCGGCGACTTCCACATCGCCGCGCGCAAGACCTACAGCCGCGACTCCAACGGCATGATCTGCTCCGCGCGCGAGCTCGGCATGGGCGAGGACCACGACGGCATCATCGTGCTGTCGCCGGAATCCCCGGTCGGCGCGGACGCGATCGCCTACCTGGGCCTGGACGACGAGGTCATCGAGTTCGAAGTCACCCCGGACCGCGGCTACACGCTGTCCCTGCGCGGCATCGCGCGGGAGGCGGCCACCGGGTTCGACGTGGCGTTCCGGGACCCGGCGGCGCTGGCCGTCCCGGCCGGCAACGACGACGGGTACCCGGTCGTGGTCGAGGACCCGGCCGGCTGCGACCTGTTCGTGGCGCGGACCGTGACCGGCATCGACCCGAAGGCGCCCTCGCCGCTGTGGATGCAGCGCCGGCTCCAGATGTCGGGGATGCGGCCGATCTCGCTGATCGTCGACATCACCAACTACGTGATGCTGGAGCTGGGCCAGCCGATCCACGCCTACGACCGGGCCCGGCTGTCCGGGCCGATCGCGGTGCGCCGCGCGGCCGCCGGCGAGGTGCTGGAGACGCTGGACGGGGCCAAGCGGCAGCTGGACCCGGGTGACCTGCTGATCACCGACGACTCCGGGCCGATCGGCCTGGCCGGTGTGATGGGCGGGGCGTCCACGGAGATCCACGACGGGTCGACCGAGGTCGTGGTCGAGGCCGCGTACTTCGAGGCGACCTCGATCGCGCGGACCGTGCGCCGTCACAAGCTGCACTCCGAGGCCTCCAAGCGCTTCGAGCGCGGCGCGGACCCGGCCGCCGCGGCCGCCGCCGCGCAGCGCGTGGTGGACCTGCTGGTCGAGCTGGCCGGCGGCACCGCCGAGGCGGGCGTGACCGTGGTCGGCGAGGTCACCCGGCCGGCGCCGATCACGATCCCGTGGACGCACCCGGGCCGCGTGGCAGGGGTCGACTACACCCGCGAGGAGACCGAGCGCCGGCTGCTGCAGGTCGGCTGCGACCTGACGCCGGCCGGTGACGAGGACCTGGTCGTCACTCCGCCGAGCTGGCGCCCGGACCTGCGGGACCCGAACGACCTGGCCGAGGAGGTGATCCGGCTGGAGGGCTTCGACCGGCTGCCCTCCACGCTGCCCAAGGTCGCCGCCGGCACCGGCTACACGCACGTGCAGCGGATCCGCCGCCGGGTCGGCACCGCGCTGGCCTCGGCCGGCTACGCCGAGGTCATCGCCTACCCGTTCCTGGGCCAGGCCGACCTGGACGCGCTCGGCTTGCCGGAGGACGACCCGCGCCGCAACACGGTGCCGCTGGCGAACCCGATCTCCGAGGAGCAGCCGTCGATGCGCACGACGCTGCTGCCCGGCCTGCTGGCGGCGCTGCGCCGCAACGTCGGCCGCGGCACGGCGGACCTGGCGCTGTTCGAGCAGGGCCTGGTGTTCCGGCCCCGCAAGGACGCGGCGCCCGTGGCCCCGCGCCTGACGGTCGAGCGCCGCCCGACCGACGAGGAACTGGCGTCCCTGGACGCCGCGCTGCCGCTGCAGCCGCGACGTGTCGCGGTGGTGCTGTCCGGCCTGCGCGAGCCCGCCGGCTGGTGGGGCCCCGGCCGCCCGGCCGGCTGGCAGGACGCGATCGAGGCCGCGCGCGTCATCGCCGACGCCTGCCGGGTCGAGCTGGAGATCACGCAGGACCAGCACGAGCCCTGGCACCCGGGCCGCTGCGCCCGCCTGGCAGTGAACGGCCGCCTGGTCGGCCACGCCGGCGAGCTGCACCCGAGGGTTGTGGCGGAGCTGGGCCTGCCGCCCCGCACCGCCGCGATGGAGCTGGAACTGGACCGGATGATCCCGGCCGAGGAGGTGCTGACGCAGGCTCCGAGCATCTCCTCGATGCCGGTCGCCACCCAGGACGTCGCGCTGGTCGTGGACGCCGCGGTCGCCGAGCACGACGTCGAGACGGCGTTGCGCGAGGGTGCGGGGGAGCTGCTGGAGTCGGTGCGGCTGTTCGACGTCTACACCGGGGAGCGGATCGGCGAGGGACGCAAGTCGCTGGCCTTCGCGCTGCGGTTCCGGGCCCCGGACCGGACGCTGACCGCTGAGGAGGCGACCCAGGCCCGCGACAGCGCGGTGGCGCTGGCTGGTGCGCGGACCGGGGCGGTGCTGCGGTCTTAGGGGGCTGAGGGCTGAGGGCTGAGGTCTGAGGGCTGAGGGCTGACGTTGAGGTCTGAGGGCTGAGGTTGTTGTGGAAGCCGGGTTCCGTCCGTGTTTGGACGGGACCCGGCTTCTTGTGTGCAGTCGGGTCCCCCTCAAGCCTCAGCGGCGCTCGAAGCTCAGCAGCGGCGCCGGCTCGCCCGGCACCGGTGCGTCGGGATTCCGCGCGACGGCCCGTTCCAACCGCTCGAACCCGATCTCGACCTCCTCCGTGCTCAAGTGGTTGAAGATCGTGTGCGTCCGCAGCCGCAGCCGCTCCAGCATCTCGCCGTATGTGCCGGAGGAGGGCTCGGTGAAGGGGCTGAAGGTGCGCACACGCCAGCCGGCCGAGTTGAAGGTCTCGACGACCTCGTGCAGCGGCGGGAACAGCACGGCGTCCTTGTCGAAGCCGTTCGGGAAGTGCTCCAACCACCAGATCCACGGCATCTGGTCGCGGTATCCGGAGCGGATGATCAGCCGTCCGCCGGGCTTGACGACGCGTGCCAACTCGCGCGCTGCCCGCGGTTTGTCCTGGACGTGGTGCAGGGACAGCAGCAGGACCGCGTAGTCGGCACTGGCCGTCGGCACCGGGATGTCCTCGGCGGCGCCTGCCACGTACTGCACGTCGGGGTGCTGCGACTGTGCCAGTGCCACCTCGCGCATGCGGACCGACGGCTCGACTCCGGTCACCGGCCCGAAGGCGCTCGCCAGCGCCGGGGTGAACCTGCCGGTCCCGGAGCCGACGTCTAATCCGACCAGCGGTCGTCCCTCCGGACGCTCGGGCAGCAGGGCACTGAAGGCGCCGATCCACGCCGCCATCTGCTCATCTTTCAGCGCGCGCCCCCGCGCATAGTCCTGATACTGCTCGGTGTCGTAGTTCGTCAGCCGCATGCCAAGGCTCCCTTGTATCTTCTCGATGTATCGGTCCGATACATCGAGAAGATAGGATGAGGCCCGTGCCGAGCGCAAGAGATCTTCGGAGATCACTGACAAGAGATGTCAGGGGAGCGGGCTCACAGTGGTCACATGACCGAGAACATCACCACCGCCGCGCCCGAGGCCCCGACCAACGACGGCCGCCACGACTTCGACTTCCTGGCCGGCACCTGGCAGGTCAAGCACCGCAAACTGGCCGCGATGGCCGACCCGCACTGCACCGACTGGGTCGAGTTCGAAGGCGTCCAATGGCTCCGCCCCACCCTCGGCGGCCTGGCCAACGTCGACAACCTCACCGTCGAGAAGATGCCGAACGGCAGCCGCTTCGAGGGCATGTCCCTGCGCCTGTTCAACCCCGAGACCGCCGAGTGGAACATCTACTGGGCCTCCACCGCCGCCCCCGGCCACCTCGACCCCCCGGTCACCGGCCGCTGGACCGGCACCCACGGCGTCTTCCACGGCACGGACACCGTCAACGGCAAGCCGATCGAAGTGCGCTTCGACTGGAACGTGTTCGACGCCGACACCGCGCAGTGGGAGCAAGCGTTCTCGTTCGACGGCGGCGAGACCTGGGTGCACAACTGGCGGATGTCGTTCACCCGGATCCCGCCCGCGGCCGAGGCGGGAATCTAGCTCTGCGCGAATCGCAGGACGTTGCCATACGGATCGATCACCTGGAACGTCGGCCCGCCGGGCGCGTCCCGATCGAGCCCCGGACGCAGCGGCGCGTTCGGGCGTGCCAGCAGCTCGGCGTGGAGGCCGAAGACGTCGGCGACCGGGAACCAGGCAACGCCGTTCGGGCTGCCGTCACCGTGGTGCTCGGACAGGTGCAGCACCGCCTCCGAGCGGGACACCTGCGCATACAGCGGCAGCCCGGGCTCGAACCGGTGCTCCCAGTCCAGCGTGAATCCCAGGTAGTCGACGTAGAACGGCAGCGCCGCCTCGACCGACATCACCCGCAGCACCGGGATGCCGCCGACCTGGTGGGCGGTCAGTTCGAGGGCGAGGCTGTGCGGGATGTCGAAGCCCGCCGCGGCGAGGTCTTCACACAGCAGCTTGGCAAGTGCTTTGGCGTGGTCTGTATTGGCACGGTCTGCACCGATGGACGCCATGGCGTCAGCCTTCCACGCGGCCCGTCCTGCCGATGCTCGCGTTGTCGGCGGGTGCCGCGATCAGAAAGCCGGATGTCGGTGGCTGTCCCCGCCGGCTCTGACAGGGCTACGGCGGTGGGTGCGAATCGGAAGCAACAACTTCCTCGCCCTCGCCGCATGGCTCCTCGAACCGTGCGGCGAACTGGTCGAGCATCTCAGGGGTCACGGTCAGCGCGTTCGCATCCTGCCGTACGTTGCGCTCGGCGAGCCGCCGCAGGAGCTCGGCCCGGTCCACCTTCAGGTAGATCAGCCGCCAGCTCCCGCCGGCGGCCTCGACCAGCTCCTTGTACGCCTCCCGCTCCACGCGGAGCCACAGCCCGTAGTCCAACACCACCGAGCGCCCGGCCCGGATCTCCTCGGCCAAGCGCTGCTGGACGTCTTCTGCCACCGGCGCCGCACGCGCGGGGTACTCCTCCTCCGGGTAGTCGACGCCGTGGCGGCCGTGGCGTGCGAAGACCTCCTCGTCGACCGACAGCCGCAGCACGCCGTGCTCGGCCTCCAGGCGCCGCGCGTACGTCGTCTTCCCGGATCCGGTCAGCCCGGCGAGCAAGTACGCGACGGGACGCGTCAGGGCGTGATCCAGTACTGACTCAGTCCCGACTCCCCGGGGGCCGTCGGCTCGACCTGCGTCTCCCGGTCCAGCCGGTATCCGAGCCGCCGGGGCACCGCGGCGCTGCGGACGTTCGCCGCGTCGCAGTGGATCTCGACGCGCTCGATCCCCGGCAGGGCGAGGGCGATGTCGGTGACGCGGGCCGTGGCGCGCGTCACCACGCCGCGGCCGGTCGCGTCGCTGCGCAGCCAGTAGCCGATCTCCAGGCCGCCGGGGCCGATCCGGTCCATCAGGCCGATGGTGCCGATCAGGTCGCCGCCGGCGTCCATGATCAGCCAGTTGAAGGTCGTGCCCGCCGCCCAGCTCGTCTCCGAGCGCTCGATGAACTCCCGCTGTTGCACGCTCTCCACCGGCTCCGTGCACCACGGCATCCACGGGTGCAGCTCGGCGAAGCTGGCTTTGACGGCCTGGTGGAGTGCGTCGGTGTCGTCCAGGGTGGGGCGCCGCAGGTGGTAGCCGTCGAGGTCGACGGTCTCCGGCGGGACGACACCCGGGGTGAGGGCCCTCGGGGGGTCAGCGGGTTCGGTCATACGTCGTGATCTTTGCGCCGCGTTCACCCGTCCGCAAGTGTTTTCCACTGTCCGTTTCGTGACAGCAGGTCGTAATGCCGCGACCGCTCGTCCCAACGGGTCAACAGGGCGCGGTCGGCGTCGGGGACGACCGCGGCGAAGGCGTCGTCGCCGGCGAAGGCGCGCACCGCGTCCCAGTCGAAGAAGTACATGATCGTGCTGAACTCGACCTCGGCGGCCGGGCTGTCGTCGGCGGCGGCACCGGAGTTGTCGTCGGTCGCGTCCGGATCGTGCCGCAGCACGTCGATCCCGAGCATCCCCGGCGTCTGTTCCCCGTTCACCGACTCGCCGGTGATCTCCTCGCGCAGCAGCGCCTCGTACGCGTCGGCGTTCTCCGGCGTGGTCCAGCCGCGCCACACTCTGATGATCATGATGCATCCCCTCTCCTCCATGGTCTTGCGCCGCGCACTCGCCGCGCAAGCCAAACGCAAGCAGGCCCGCCCAGAATTGGTGTCAACCAGGGAACACCACAAGGGACCTGGCAGGGGAGGGGTTCCGCCGGATCCGCATCGGGGGCCGGACGGACCCGGGGGGCCCGAGCACGCGGTCTGCCCGTCGTGGGGCGGTGGGCAGACCGCGCTTGTGCGCCACACACACCTGGTCGGCCGGTCGGAGGGGGCCGGCCGAACTGGCGTGGCGCGCGGCGGGCTCAGGCCGCGTCGGCCTCGGCGATCAACTCCGCGAGGTCGGCCGCATAACCCTGACGTCCCAACGCCAGAAAGATCTCGCGGGCCTCGGACCACGCACGCCGCGCACGATCGCTCTGCCCCAGCGAAGCGCACGCCTCGCCGAGCGCCCACAGCGCGTAACCCTCGCCGTCACGGTTGCCGATCGAGCGATGGAGCTCCAACGCCTTGTCGATGCAGGGGATGCCTTCCTCGGCCCGGCCGTTCTTCGCGTGCAGCTTGCCCAGGTTCCCCCACGCGATCGCCAGCCGTGGTGTGTCGCCGACCGCCTCGGCCGCCGCGAGCAGCCGCGGGTACAGCTCCAGCGCCTCCTCGGGGTGGCCGGAGTCTCGCAGCGCCTCGGTCAGCGCGAGCATCACCGACACCTGCAAGCTGGACAGCAACGACGTCGCCGGTAACGCGTCCAGCTCGGCCAACGAGTCCTTCAACCGCACGGCGGCCTCCGCGGGACGACCGCTCTGCGCGACGGTGATGGCCGCGTTGATCCGCGCCTGCGCCACGCGCTCGACGAGCCCGGCCGACTCGTAGTGCGGAACCGCCTCACCGAACGTCGCGATCGCCTCGTCGAACCGCCCGAGCGCGCCGTAGACGATGGCCAGGCTGTTCAGCTGCACGCCGGCCACCTCCGGCTCGCCGAGCTTGATCGCCGCCGCGACGCCGGCCCGCAGCGGCTCTTCGAGTTCTTCCACGCGGCCCCGGATCCGGAAGCCCTGCAGCAGCACCAGTGGCAACGCGGCGGCCGTCGCGTGATCGCCCTGCGCGGCGGCCACGGCGGCGGCTTCGAGCAGCCCGGCCGACTCGCGGTCGAACCAGTCGCCGACGTCCGACGGCCCCGCGAACGGCGCCGGCTCGGCCTCCGGGATCCACGCCTCCCAGGCCAGCCGCGGCCGGTTCGGGTCGAACAGCCGGTCCGCGGCCGCCGCTCCGGCCAGGCACCACGACGTCCAGCGCCCGACGGCCTCGGCCCGCGCCTCGCCGCTGTCCGTCGCCACCGCATGTGCGCGCGCCAGCTCCTGGATCAGCGGATGGAACGCGAACCGCTCCGGCGCCGCCGGCTCCAGCAACGAGACCTGCACCAGGTGCTCCACCGCGGAGTCAGCGTCGAACTCGTCGACACCCAGCACCGCCGCGGCCGCCGGCAGGCTGAAGCGCTCGCCGCCGATCAGACTCAGCAGGCGGAAGGCACGCGCCAGGTCGACATCGCGGCCTGCGGCGCCGTAGTTCAGCGCGAGGTAGCTCTCCTCCAGCGGACCACGAAGGGCGGTGCGCTCGGCGGTAGCTCCGATCGCGGCTGCGGCGCGCTCCGTTTCTGCCCCAGGCTGCTCGGCGCCGGCGCCGGAGTTAGTACCGGAGTTAGTAGCGGAGTTAGGGCTAGTACCGGAGGTAGTGCCGGAGCCGGAGCTAGAGCTGGTGCCGGAGCCAGAGCTAGAGCTAGAGCTAGAGCTAGAACCGGAGCTAGTGCTGGAGCTGGAGCTAGTGCCGGAGCTAGTCCCGGAGCTCGTACCGGAGCCAGAGCTCGTACCGGAGCTAGTACGGGTCCTAGTGCTAGTGCTAGGACCGGAACCGGCAGTCCCAGCCCCATCGTCCAGCGCGTCGATCCCCGCCAACCGCTGCCCCACCGCCTCCAACCGCGCGACCAGCGACGCGACACTCCGGCCCCGCCGCTGCGCCAGCCGCGCGCCGCAGATCCGCAGCGCGATCGGCAGGCCGCCGCACGCCTCGGCCAGCAGCCGCAACGCTGCCGGCTCCGCCTCGGCGCGATCGGCGCCGATGATGCGCCCCAGCATCGCCGTCGCCTGCTCCGTCGGCAGCCGGCCCAACTCCACCGGAACCTGGCCGGCCAGTCCGGGCAGGCGTCGGCGGCTCGTGACGATCACCGCGGCCGGCGCGCTGGCCGGCAGTAGGCGCCGGATCTGTGCCGAGTCGGTCGCGTCGTCCAGGACCAGCAGGACCCTGCGGTCGGCGAGCGTGCTCCGCAGCAGCGCCGTGCGCTTGTCCGCGTCGCCGGGGAACTCCGTCACCCCCAGCGCACGCAGTACCTCCGACACCAGCTCGGCCGGCCGGCGGGGCGCGCGCAGGCCGCCGAGCCGCACGAACACCTGCCCGTCGGGGAACTGCGGCCGCAGCCGCTGGCCGAGCCGTACCGCGAACGACGTCTTGCCGATCCCGCCGGGTCCGCTTACCACCACGACCGGCGCCGGATCCCCGGGTTCGGGCCCGGTCAGCACCTCGGTGACGGCCGCCAGCTGGTCGGCGCGGCCGGTGAAGTCGGGGAGGTCAGCGGGCAGCTGTCGCGGGCCGGCCGGTCGGTCGTCGTCCTCGCGCAGGATCTCCAGGAACGCGGCCTTCAGCTGCTCGCCGGGCTCGATCCCGGCCTCCTCGACCAGGACCCGCCGTACCCGCTGGTACTCCGCCAGCGCCTCCGCGCGCCTGCCGTCCGCGGCGAGTGCGCCGAGCAACAGCGCGGCCGGGCGCTCCCGGAACGGGTTCTCCGCCACTAGGACCCGCAGTTGTGGGATTACCGCCGTCCTGTGTCCGAGCCGGAGCTCGACCTCGAACAGCTCCTCGCGCGTCAGCAGTTCCTGCTCGTCCCAGTACCGCACGGCGTCGTCGCGCCACGGCCCGCCCGGCACGTCCGCCAACGGTGCGCCCCGCCACAACGCCAGCGCCTCGGTGTAGGCGGTGGTCGCGCTCTCCAGGTCGCCGCGCGCCGTCGCCGCCCGAGCGCGATCCCGCAGGCCCCGGAACACGTCGATGTCCAGTTCCCCGGCGTGCAGCTCGACGGTGTACCCGGAGCTGTGCGTCCGCACCCGGTCCCCGAGCGGCCCCAGCGCGCCTCGCAGCCGGCTGAGGTAGCTGTGCAGCGTCCCGGCGGCGCCGGCCGGCGGCTCCAGGTTCCAGACCTGCTCGGCCAGGTCGGCGGCGGCCACGGCCCGGGGTGCCGTGAGGAGCAGCGCGGCCAGGATGGCACGCTGCCGGGGCGCCGCGACGGTACGCGGTCCGGAAGGGTCTTCGACCAGCAGGGGACCGAGGACGCCGAACCGTGTGCCTGACATGGAACCGGACAGTATTGGACTGGACATCGCCCGAGCAATTCCCGGGAAATTCTCGACAATCGGGGCCCCGGGGCGTGTTGTGTCCCCCGATTGGCGTACTGCTGGAGCGTGCCGGACGCGTCCCGCGAAGGCTGGTCGTGCGACGCCTCCCCGGTGATCGGCGGCGAACGTCGACGCGTGCCGACGCGTGCCGACGGCGCCTGCGGATGTCCGGGTGACGAGACGCGCTTTGCATACAGTTTCCGTATTCCGTATTCTCATGCACATGACCTACACGGCAGCGGTGGCCGGGGCGACCGGCTACGCGGGGGGCGAGCTGCTCCGGCTCCTCCTCGGGCACCCCGACTTCCAGATCGGCGCACTCACCGCCGGCGCGAGCGCCGGCTCCCGGCTCGGCGAGCACCAGCCGCACCTGGCGCCGCTGGCCGACCGCGTCGTCGCCGACACCACCGCCGAGGTGCTGGCCGGGCACGACGTCGTCTTCCTCGCGCTGCCGCACGGGCAGTCCGCCGTCATCGCCGAGGCGCTGGGACCGGACACCGTGATCGTCGACTGCGGCGCCGACTACCGACTCGCCGACGCTGCCGCGTGGGAGAAGTTCTACGGCTCCGCGCACGCCGGGACCTGGCCCTACGGCCTGCCCGAGCTGCCCGGGGCGCGTGCCGCGCTCACCGGTGCCAAGCGCGTCGCCGTGCCCGGCTGCTTCCCGACCGTCTCCTCGCTGGCGCTGGCGCCAGCCGTGGCCGCGGGCCTGGTCGAGCCGGACGTGGTCGTGGTCGCCGCGACCGGGACCTCCGGCGCCGGCAAGTCCCTGAAGCCGAACCTGCTCGGCTCGGAGATCATGGGGAACACCGCCGCGTACAACATCGCCGGCGTGCACCGGCACACGCCGGAGATCGCGCAGAACCTCGGCGCGCTCGCCGGGGAGCCGGTGACGGTGTCCTTCACGCCGGTGCTGGTCCCGATGCCCCGCGGCATCCTCGCGACCTGCACCGCGAAGGTGAAGCCGGGCGTCGGCGCCGACCAGCTGCGGGAGGCCTACCTGAAGGCCTACGACGACGAGCCGTTCGTGACCGTGCTGCCCGAGGGACGCCTGCCGACCACGGCCGCCGTCCTCGGATCGAACGCCGTGCAGCTTCAGGTCGCGTTCGACGAGGCCGCCGGGCGCGCCGTCGTCATCGGGGCGATCGACAACCTCACCAAGGGCACGGCCGGCGGTGCCCTGCAGTGCGCGAACCTCGCGCTGGGACTGCCGGAGGGCGCCGGCCTGAGCACCGTCGGGATCGCACCGTGAACCCGACCACCACGACTGCGCCGACCATCACAACTACAGCGAAACAGGGGAGCTGAACTGTGAGCGTCACCTCCGCGAAGGGCTTCCGGGCCGCGGGCATCGCCGCCGGAATCAAGGCATCCGGAAACCCGGACCTGGCCCTGGTCGTCAACGACGGCCCGGCGACCGCCGCCGCCGGCGTCTTCACCTCCAACCGCGTGAAGGCAGCCCCGGTCGTGTGGTCCGAGCAGGTCCTCAAGGGCGGCGCGGTCAAGGCCGTCGTCCTGAACTCCGGCGGCGCGAACGCCTGCACCGGCCCGGCCGGCTTCCAGGACACGCACAAGACCGCCGAGGAGAGCGCCGCGCTGCTCGGCGCCTCGGCCGCTGAGATCGCCGTGTGCTCCACGGGCCTGATCGGCGTCCGGCTGCCGATGGACGCGCTGCTGTCCGGGCTCAAGACCGCGACCGAGGCGCTCGCCGCCGACGGCGGACCGGCCGCCGCGACCGCCATCATGACCACCGACACCGTCGCCAAGACCGCCGAGGCGCACGGCAGCGGCTACGTCGTCGGCGGCATGGCCAAGGGCGCCGGGATGCTCGCGCCGGGGCTGGCGACCATGCTCGTGGTCATCACCACCGACGCCGTGGCCGACGCCGCCGTGCTCGACACAGTCCTGCGCACCGCCACGAAGGTCACCTTCGACCGTGTCGACTCCGACGGCTGCATGTCCACCAACGACACGGTCCTGCTACTCGCCTCCGGTGCCTCCGGGACGGTCCCGGACCTCGTCGAGTTCCAGGCCGCCGTCACCTCCGTGTGCGCGGACCTGGCGCGCCAGCTCGTCGGCGACGCCGAGGGCGCCACCAAGGACATCGCCGTCGAGGTCGTACGGGCCGCCACCGAGGACGAGGCGGTCCAGGTCGCCAAGGCCGTCACCCGCAGCAACCTGTTCAAGTGCGCGATGTACGGCAACGACCCGAACTGGGGCCGGGTGCTGTCCGCCGTCGGCACGACCGACGCGGCGTTCGAGCCGGACCGGCTGTCCGTGGCCATCAACGGCGTCTGGGTCTGCCGCGACGGCGGCGTCGGCGAGGACCGCGACCTGGTCGACCTCACCGGCCGCGAGGTCAAGGTCACCGTCGACCTCGCCGCCGGCACCTGCGGCGCGACCGTCTGGACCAACGACCTGACCCCCGGCTACGTCCACGAGAACTCGGCGTACTCCTCGTGAGCACCGTCCAGTCGATCGCCGCCGGCGCGCGCCGGCACGAGGCCCTGGCCAAGGCCGGCATCCTCACCGAGGCCCTGCCGTGGCTGTCGGCCCTGCACGGCAAGACCGTCGTGGTGAAGTTCGGCGGCAACGCCATGGTCGACGAGGAGCTGCAGGCCGCCTTCGCCAAGGACATCGTCTTCCTGCGCTACGCCGGTCTACGTCCGGTCGTGGTACATGGCGGCGGCCCGCAGATCAACGCCCAGCTGGACCGGCTCGGCATCGAGCACCGCTTCGCCGGGGGCCTTCGGGTCACCACCGACGAGACCATGGACGTGGTCCGTATGGTGCTCACCGGCCAAGTGCAGCGCGACATCGTCGGCCTGATCAACACCCTGGGGCCGTTCGCCGTCGGGCTGTCCGGGGAGGACGCCGACACCCTGAAGGCGGTCAAGCGGCACGCGGTCGTCGACGGCGAGCGCGTGGACATCGGCCGCGTCGGCGACATCGAGGCGGTCAACCCCGGCGCCATCAACGCCCTGCTGGACGACGGCCGCATTCCGGTCGTGTCCTCCATCGCCCGTGCCGCCGACGGCACCGGGGTCTACAACGTCAACGCCGACACCGCCGCCGCGGCCCTGGCCGTCGGGCTGGGAGCGGAGAAGCTGGTGGTCCTCACCGACGTCGAGGGCCTGTTCGCGGACTGGCCGGCCTCTGACGAGGTGATCAGCCTGCTGACCGCCGACGAGCTGGCCGACCTGCTGCCGACGCTGTCCTCCGGGATGGTGCCGAAGATGGAGGCCTGCCTGCGGGCCGTGCGCGGGGGAGTACCGCGGGCCCACGTCTTGGACGGCCGCGTGCCGCACGCGCTGCTGCTGGAAGTCTTCACCGACGAGGGGATCGGAACGATGGTGGTGCCGGCATGAACGCGGTGGTGAATCGGGAACCGGTCGGCGAGACCGAGCTGTTCGGAGAATCCGGGCTGCCGGTCGTCGAACCCGGATACGGCCAGGCCTGGACCGAGCGGTACAGCGGAGCCCTGATGAACACCTTCGGCACGCCGCAGAAGGTGCTGGTGCGCGGCGAGGGCGTCTACGTCTGGGACGCCGACGGCCGCCGCTACCTGGACCTGCTGGCCGGCATCGCGGTCAACGCGCTCGGACACGCGCACCCGCTGATCGTGCAGGCTGTCACCACGCAGCTGACCACGCTCGGCCACATCTCCAACTTCTTCGCCTCGGCGCCGCAGATCGTGCTGGCCGAACGGCTGGTGGAGCTTTTGGGCCACGCCAACGACACCGACGCGCGGGTGTTCTTCTGCAACTCCGGCGCCGAGGCGAACGAGGCCGCGTTCAAGGCCGCGCGCCGCACCGGCCGTACCAAGATGATCTCCACCGAGGGCTCGTTCCACGGCCGGACCATGGGAGCGCTGGCGCTGACCGGCAAGGCCGCGATCCGCGAGCCGTTCGAGCCGCTGCCGGGCGAGGTGAGCTTCGTGACCTACGGCGACGTCGCAGCCCTCGAAGCCGCGATCGACGACGAGACGGCGGCGTTCATCGTCGAGCCGATCCAGGGCGAGAAGGGCGTCATCACCGCGGCCCCCGGCTATCTGGAGGCGGCCCGCGAGATCACCGCCAGGCACGGTGCCCTGCTCATCCTCGACGAGGTCCAGACCGGCATCGGCCGCACCGGCAAGTGGTTCGGGCACAGCGGCACCGGCGTGGTGCCGGACCTGGTCACGCTCGCCAAGGGCCTGGGCGGCGGCCTGCCGATCGGCGCGTGCGTCGGCCTCGGCCGCGCCGCGACGCTGCTCGGACCGGGGCAGCACGGCTCCACGTACGCCGGCAACCCGGTCTCCTGCGCCGCCGGGCTGGCCGTGCTGCACGCCATCGAGCGCGACGACCTGCTGGCCAACGTCCGCACCGTCGGCGCGCACCTGACCGCCGGCATCAACGCCCTGAACCACCCGGCGGTGGCCGGGGTGCGCGGCGAGGGGCTGCTGCTGGCGATCATGCTGACCGGCCCGTACTCCGCCGACGTCGCCAAGGCCGCGCTGGACGCGGGCTTCATCATCAACGCCCCGGCCCCCGACGCCATCCGGCTCGCCCCGCCGCTCATCCTCACCACCGCGCAGGCCGACGAGTTCCTGGCCGCGCTTCCCGCCCTCCTCGACACGGCGCTCGCCGCCGCCACCCCGAAGGACGCCTGAGCATGGTCCGCCACTTCCTCCGCGACGACGACCTGAGCCCCGCCGAGCAGAAGCGGGTCCTGGACCTGGCCATCGCCTTCAAGAAGGCCCCGCTGGACCACCAGGTGCTCTCCGGTCCGCGGGCGGTCGCCGTCATCTTCGACAAGCCCTCCACCCGCACCCGCGTCTCCTTCAGCGTCGGCGTCGCCCAGCTCGGCGGCTACCCGCTGGTCATCGACTCCGGCAGCAGCCAGCTCGGCCGCGGCGAGGAGATCGGCGACACCGCGCGGGTGCTGGAGCGGCAGGTCGCGGCGATCGTGTGGCGGACCTTCAGCCAGGCCCGGATCGAGGAGCTGGCCGCGGTGTCCTCGGTGCCGGTCGTCAACGCCCTGACCGACGACTTCCACCCCTGCCAGATCCTCGCCGACCTGCAGACGGTGCGCGAGCACAAAGGCCGGCTGGCCGGGCTCACCATGACCTACCTCGGCGACGCCGCCAACAACATGGCGAACTCCTACCTGCTCGGCGGCGCCACCGCGGGCATGTACGTGCGGGTCTGCGGACCCGCCGAATATCTGCCCCGGCCCGAGATCGTCGCCGACGCCGAGCGCGTCGCGGAGTCCACCGGCGGCTCGGTCGCGGTGACCACCGACGTCGCCGAGGCCTGCACCGGGGCCGACGTCCTGGTCACCGACACCTGGGTGTCCATGGGCCAGGAGGACGAGAAGGCGGCGCGCTTGGAGATCTTCAAGGCATACGCGCTGGACGAGGCCGCGCTGGCGCTCGGCGCCCCCGACGCGATAGTCCTTCACTGCCTCCCGGCGTATCGGGGCTATGAGATAGCCGCCTCGGTGATCGACGGCCCGCAGAGCGTGGTGTGGGACGAGGCGGAGAACAGGCTCCACGCGCAGAAGGCCCTACTCGCTTTCCTGTTGGAGTCCTCCTCATGAGCGAAGCCACCGTCCCGCAGACCCGCACCGCGCGCCACCAGCGGATCGCGCTGCTCCTGGAGCGGCACTCCGTCCGTTCCCAGGCAGAGCTGGGCCGGCTGCTGGCCGAGGACGGGCTGTCCGTCACCCAGGCCACGCTGTCGCGGGACCTGGACGAGCTCGGCGCGGTCCGGGTGCGCGACGGTGCCGGGAACCTGGTGTACGCGATCCCGGCCGAGGGCGGCGACCGCACGCCGGTGGCCGCGCAGTCGGAGCCGGTGTTCGAGCACCGGCTGCACCGGCTGCTGGGGGAGCTGCTGGTCAGCGCGGAGGCGTCGGCGAACCTGGTGGTGGTGCGTACGCCGCCGGGCGCCGCGCAGTTCCTGGCCAGCGCCTTCGACAAGGCGCAGATCGCGGAGATCCTCGGCAGCATCGCCGGCGACGACACGGTGCTGCTGATCAGCCGCGAGCCGGACGGCGGCCCGGCGCTGGCCGCGAAGCTGCTGGCCGCGGCAGAGAACTGACCTTCTTCGATTTCGAATTCATGTAAGGGAACGGCGAGGAACATGAGCAACCCGGCACCCAAATCGCAGCTTTGGGGCTCCCGCTTCTCCGGCGGACCGTCGGAGGCGCTGGCCGCCTTGTCGGCGTCGGTGCACTTCGACTGGCGGCTGGCGCAGTACGACTTGGCCGGCTCGCGAGCCCACGCGCGCGTCCTGAACCGCGCCGGCCTGCTCGGCGACGAGGACCTGGCCGCGATGCTGGCCGGGCTGGACGCGCTGGAGGCCGACGTGGTCTCCGGGGCGTTCGTCGCCACGGTCGCCGACGAGGACTGCCACACCGCGCTGGAGCGCGGCCTGATCGAGAAGCTCGGGGCCGAGCTCGGCGGCCGGCTGCGGGCCGGCCGCAGCCGCAACGACCAGATCGCCACGCTGGGCCGGATGTTCCTGCGCGACCACGCGCGGCAGATCGCGTCCCTGGTGGCCGACCTGGAGCAGGCGCTGATCGACCAGGCGTCGGCGCACATGGACGTGGCCATGCCCGGCCGCACGCACCTGCAGCACGCGCAGCCGGTGTTGTTCGCGCACCATGTACTGGCGCATGCGCAGGCGCTGTCCCGGGACGCCGAGCGGCTGCGGGACTGGGACAAGCGGGCCGACGTCTCGGCGTACGGCTCCGGCGCGCTGGCCGGCTCGACGCTCGGGCTCGACCCCGAGGCGGTTGCGGCGGACCTGGGCTTCTCGACCAGCGCCGCGAACTCCATCGACGGCACCGCCTCGCGCGACGTGTTCGCCGAGTTCGCGTTCGTCACCGCGATGATCGGGATCGACGTCTCCCGGATCGCCGAGGAGATCATCCTGTGGACCACGAAGGAGTTCTCGTTCGTGACCCTGGACGACGCCTTCGCCACCGGCTCCTCGATCATGCCGCAGAAGAAGAACCCGGACATCGCCGAGCTGGCGCGCGGCAAGTCCGGCCGGCTGCTCGGGAACCTGACCGGCCTGCTGGCCACGCTCAAGGCCCTGCCGCTGGCGTACAACCGGGACCTGCAGGAGGACAAGGAGCCGGTGTTCGACTCGGTCGACACGCTGGAGGTGCTGCTGCCGGCGTTCACCGGGATGATCGCGACGATGACAGTGCACGGCGACCGGATGGCGGCGCTGGCGCCGCAGGGCTTCTCGCTGGCGACCGACGTCGCGGAGTGGCTGGTGCGGCAGGGCGTGCCGTTCCGGGTCGCGCACGAGGTCGCGGGCGGCTCGGTGCGGTACTGCGAGGAGCGCGGCCTCACGCTGGAAGAACTGACCGACGCGCAGCTCGCGGAGATCTCGCCGCTGCTGACCCCGGATGTGAAGACGGTGTTGAGCGTCGAGGGGTCGCTGGCCTCGCGCGACGGCCGGGGCGGGACGGCGCCGAAGCGGGTCGCCGAGCAGCTGGAGGCGCTGGTCGCGGACGTCACTGTGCAGCGGGAGTGGGCAGCTCGCTGATTGGTCCGTGCCGAATGCGTCGCCGACAGTAGCCAGTTGGCGACGCATTCGGCATTCTGTTAGGCATGCTGGACGACAGCGACTACGAGGACTCACCACGTGAGCCATGGTCTGAGGTGGCGCCGGGGCTGTGGATGGGGGGCCACGTCTACACGGCCCGCGACGGGACGTCGACGAAGGCCATCGTGACCGACCAGTTCGACATTGTCTACAGCCTGACACAGAAGGTGGGCTACGGCCCCGCCCCCGGGGTGGAACACCGTGTGCTGCGGCTGCCTGACGACGTGCTGACCGCTCAGCAGATCCGCGACGTCGAGGAGTTCGCGGCGTCGGCGGCCTCGGACTACGTCGCGGGGCGGCACGTGCTGGTGCGGTGTTGGGCCGGGATGAACCGCTCTGGGCTGGTGGTCGCAGAGGTACTTATACAGAGCGGCTATACGGCGGCGGACGCTATAGCGATGATCCGGAAGCACCGTTCGCCGGCCGCGCTGAACAACGAGTCCTTTGTGGCGTACCTGGAGACCGGGCTCGGGCTCGCGGCCGAGCTGTCGGGGCTTTGGAGCGACTGACGGGTCCGGTTTCCGCTAAGGGGTGTGGGCGCGGCGTGATTGACTCCCCGTATGCCTGTCGTACCGCGGTCCTTCTTCTCGCGCCCTTCTGAGGACGTCGCACCGGACCTTCTGGGGTGCCTTCTGGTTCGGGACAGTGCGGAGGGCCGCCGTGTTCTGCGCATTACCGAGGTCGAGGCGTACGCCGGTCCGTTGGACCCTGCTTCTCACGGCTATAGAGGGAAGACTCCGCGGACCGAAGTAATGTTCGGGCCTCCGGGGTTCCTGTACGTCTACTTCACCTACGGCATGCATTACTGCATCAACTTCGTCTGTAGTCCCGACGGCGAGTGTTCGGCGGTTCTCATCCGTGCCGGAGAGATCGTCGAGGGAGCGGATCTGGCGCGCACTGTGCGGGTCGGGTCCTCGGACCGCGACTTGGCGCGGGGTCCGGCGCGGCTCACCAAGGCGCTGGGTCTGGGCCGGGACGACAACGGCCGCGACTTGTGCGACGGCGGTCCCTTGACGGTTCATGCGCGCGAATCCGCCGACTTCACTGTCGCGACCGGTCCCCGCGTCGGGGTGTCGTCCGCTAAGGAGATCCCCTGGCGGTTCTGGATCGAGGGGGACAGGACGGTCAGCCCCTATAAGGAACACAAGCCCAAAGTGCGGTCCGCCACGTCGTCCTGAGTCCTGAACCCGTTCGCACGACCGGTGTCCTATACGGCAGGGTGGAGTACGACACCGACCACCCACTAGCGATGACCGCGAGGGATACCGTGACCGACATCGTCGATGACCTGAAGTGGCACGGGCTGCTGGCCCTGTCCACGGACGAGGACGCGCTGCGCAAAGCGTTCGCCGACGGGCCGGTCACGTTCTATGTGGGCTTCGACCCCACCGCGCCCTCCCTGCACTTCGGCAACCTGGTCCAGATGATCGCCGCCCGGCGCCTCCAGGAGGCCGGCCACAAGCCGCTGATCCTGGTCGGCGGCTCGACCGGACTGATCGGCGACCCCAAGCCGACCTCCGAGCGCACGCTGAACAGCAAGGAGACGGTCGCGGAGTGGGTCGAGAAGATCCGCGAGCAGGTCTCCCGCTTCGTCTCCTTCGAGGGCCCCAACGCCGCGCGCGTGGTGAACAACCTCGACTGGACCGCGCCGATGTCCGCTATCGACTTCCTGCGGGACATCGGTAAGCACTTCCGCGTCGGGAAGATGCTGTCCAAGGATGCCGTGAGTACGCGTCTGAACTCCGAGGCCGGTATCAGCTACACGGAGTTCAGCTACCAGATCTTGCAGGGGATGGACTACCTGGAGCTGTACCGGCAGTACGGCTGCGTTCTGCAGACCGGTGGCAGCGACCAGTGGGGCAACATCACCGCCGGCGTGGATCTGATCCACAAGGCTGAAGGCGCTGCGGTACACGCTCTGGCCACTCCGCTGCTCCTTAAGGCGGACGGCACGAAGTTCGGCAAGACAGAGTCCGGCACAGTGTGGCTCTCTGCAGAGCTGATGACGCCGTACGCCTTCTACCAGTTCTTCCTGAACTCCGAAGACGCAATGGTGGTCAGCTACCTGAAGGTGTTCAGCTTCCGGTCCCGCGAGGAGATCGAGGAACTGGAGCGGCTGACGTCGGAGAAGCCTCAGATGCGTGCCGCACAGAAGGCGCTCGCCGAGGAGATCACGACGCTGGTGCACGGAGCTGAGGCCACCGCTCAGGTGATCGCGGCCTCCAGGGCGCTGTTCGGCCAGGGCGACCTGGCCGAGCTCGACGAGCCCACGTTGCGTGCGGCCCTGGCCGAGCTGCCGGGCACGAAGGTCACCGAGCTGGTCCCGGTCGCGCAGCTGCTGGCCGACACCGGCCTGGTCGCCAGCCGCGGTGCCGGCCGCCGGACGATCAACGAGGGCGGCGCGTACGTGAACAACCGCAAGATCGAGGCCGAGGACGAAGTGCCGTCCCAGGAGGACCTGCTGCACGGCCGCTGGCTCGTGCTGCGGCGCGGCAAGCGCACCCTCGGCTCGGTCGAGGTCGGAGCCTGACCTGCTGTTCCGGCCGCCATCCCGGTCCGAGTTGACCAGGATGGCGGCCCAGCGTATAGTTTGTAGACGTTGCCCACCAGGCAGGATCAACGCACTCGCGGGATCACTCCGGGTAACCATTCGAAGCGACATACCTCCACGGCAAGTGCGACGCTCTGTTCCCGGGTTCGGGAAGCAGCAAAGCGACGCAGGTGCCGTGTCGGCGTCTTCGGATGAGTCAGGACCCTGACGGCGCCGATTTGGTCGCCGGCCACTCGGTCCGATACAGTCTGGGAAACGCCGAGGAACGGGACATTAAATCCCGCCCAAAGCAATCGCAATTAAGCGAAAGCTGAAATTGCGAAGAACGCGGAGGATCTGCTAAGATCTAAAGCGAAGCAAGACAAGAACAAAACGAAAAACAGCAAGACCTGACAACGCCGGGTCGCAGCCGATCGGAATCAAGGTTCCGGGACGAGTGGTTCGGGCGTCTGTTTCTTGAGAACTCAAC